>NZ_JAOPXQ010000208.1 GCF_025965075.1 Aeromicrobium sp. | reverse complement strand
CCACGACGCCGACACCCCCGCCGCGATCATCGAGCGTGGCTACTCCGACACCCAGCGGGTCACGGTCGGCACGCTGTCGACCCTGGCGGACGCCGCAGCGGCAGTCGGGGCCGAGTCTCCTGCGATCACGGTCATCGGCGACGTCGTGACCCTCTCCCCCGCCTGGGCGGGACCCCACCCCGCCTGACCCCGCTGGGCCTGACGTCTCCGCACGACACGGCCTGGCGTCTCGGGTCACCACGTCAGGCCCAGCAGGGCTTCCGCTCGCTCCGCTTCGCGGCCCGCAGGGTGCCGGCGTCGGCGTCCGGGATCGTGAACGCTCCCGGCGCACGACGACATACTGGTCCCATGCCCCTGCTCGGCCGGCTCCTCGTCGCAGCACTCCTGCTCGCGTCCCTGACAGCCTGCGGCGGGGACGAGCCCGCCGCGACGAGGCTCCCCGACGGCGTCACGGTCCACCTCGACCAGTCCCGGGTCCAGCGCCAGGGGCGGGTCGTCTTCCTTCGGGTCCACAACGGCACGAAGGCCCCGGTGACGGTCGAGCGGGCCGTCCTCACCTCCCCCAGGTTCAGCCCGGTGACGTGGTCCGGGGAGGAGGAGATCGGCGCGACGTACGAGACCGATCTCGAGATCACCCTGCCGAAGGGTCGCTGCGGCACCGACGTCGACGCCCGGGTCACGTTCACCTACCGCGTCGACGGGGGCGACCCGCGCAGGTCGACCACCCGGGCCGACGACCCGTACGGCAACGCCGCCGACTTCGTCGACCGGGACTGCGCCCAGCTGACGCTCGAGAAGGCCGCCGACGTCACGGTCGGCGAGCCCACGGTCACCGGCACCGGCCGGGGCTCGGTCCTGCACGTGCCGGTCACGATGACCCCGACCGGTGAGCGCGAGGACGTACGCTTCGCGGGCTTCGGCAGCACGGTCCTGTTCCGCCAGGCACCGGGCTCCCCCGCCGACGTCGACGTCCCGCTCGGGCGGGGCGAGCCGCCGGCGGAGCTGGACATGCAGGTCGTCCCGGCCCGGTGCGACCCGCACGCCCTCGCCGAGGACAAGGTCGGGCGACTGTTTCCGGTCAAGGTCGTCGCCGACGACGTCAGCGACAACGCCTTCTACTTCCTGCCCCTCACCAAGGGCCAGCGGCTCGCCTTCTTCGACTACTTCCGGAGCACGTGCGGCCTAGCGTGAGGCGAGCCAGCGGGCGAAGTGCCGCTCGCCCCGGCGCATCACGAGGTGGTGCCCCACCGTGAAGACCGGGCGCAGCAGCCAGCCCGTCCGCCGCATCCACGGCCGGTCGGTCGCGACCCGCCAGTCGATGTCCATCGCGCTGCACGCCGGACCGAGGTCGACGAAGCTCACGACGCCCCGACCCCGCAGGTCACCCCTCGCGGCGAACGTCAGCCGGTCCGGCCGGTCGGCCACGAGGTCGGACAACGTGAACGTCACGACGTAGCCCAGACCGCTCGCCGCCCGCAGGCGCATGACGTCGCCGTCGTACCCCGTGACCTGCACCGACGGCCACCACACCATGGGGTCGTCGGTCGCCAGAAGCGCCTCCAGCGCATCCCACAGCTCCTGCCTGCCGCACGCCACGGTCCAGCGGGAGAGGAAGATGTACATCGGTCAATTCTCCGTGTCGCTGCCGGGACCGCCATCCGCGGTGGGATTGAATGCCGGGGAGTGGCCCTACGCGGTATGAGCGCGTGGGGCCTCAGCTCTGCTCCGTGTCGCCCGTCCGGCGCAGCCACCACAGCCCGACGAACGGCAGGACCAGCGGGATGAACCCGTAGCCCCGGCCGAAGTCCGACCACACCGTCTCGTCCGGGAACAGGTCGCCGTCGACGAGGGACAGCGCGCCGACGACCAGGACGCCGACCAGCTCGATCCCGATCGTGACCAGAGCCAGCCCGCGCAGGTTGCGGGCCAGCGCGTAGGTCGCGACGACGTACACGATGCCCGCGAACGCCGACAGGACGTAGGGCACGACGGTGTCGGACTCGACCTTGGTCGCGAGCTGAAAGATCGACCGCGCCGCCGCCGCGAGGGCGAAGACCGCATAGACGGCGACCAGCGCACGGCCGAAGCCGCGCGCGGTGTCGGAACGCTCAGGCATACGTGCCCTTCCAGATGTCGAGGACGCGCACGGTCAGCACCGCGACGCTCAGCATCGCCACGACGACGACGCCGGTGCCCCAGCGGGACTTCTCGGCGATGCCCCACAGGACCGCGGCCGGCGGGATCGCGACCATCGACACGAGATAGGAGACGAACAGGACGCCGTCCACGTCGCGCGAGGTCCGGCCGAGCGCGATGCAGCCGCCGACCAGCACGACGACCAGCACGACCTCCAGCACCGCGACGGCGTAGAACAGCGGATTGCTGAACTCGAGCCGGCGGTACATGTGCCAGCCGGCGAAGAGTGCCACCGCGACCGCGAGCGCCGCGACGCCGTATGCCACCTGATCAGTCACGCGCTGCCCTTGGTCGTGGCCGCCTCGGGCGAGGCGGCGTGGTTCGAGGATGTCCGACGCAGAGTCTCCCACGTCCGCCTCAGCTGAACGCGTTCTGCCCCGTCAGCGCCTGGCCCAGGATCAGGGTGTGCATCTCGACGGTGCCCTCGTAGGTCAGCACCGACTCGAGGTTGTTCATGTGCCGGATGACCGGGTACTCCAGCGAGATCCCGTTGGCGCCGAGGATCGTGCGGGACGTGCGGCAGATGTCGAGCGCCTCGCGGACGTTGTTGAGCTTGCCGAAGCTGACCTGCTCGGTCGTCAGACCGACGCTGTCCTTGCGGCGGCCGAGGTGCAGCGCCAGCAGCATCCCCTTGTGCAGCTCGAGGCACATGTCGGCGAGCTTGGCCTGGGTCAGCTGGAAGCCGCCGATCGGCCGGCCGAACTGCTCGCGCGTCCGGGAGTAGTCCAGCGCCGTCTCGTACGACGAGCGGGCCGCACCCATCGAGCCCCACACGATGCCGTAGCGGGCCTCCGTCAGGCACGACAGCGGCCCCTTGAGCCCGCGGACCTCAGGGAACATCGCGCCGGCCGGCAGGCGTACGCCCTCCAGCACGAGCTCCGCGGTCGCCGCGGCGCGCAGCGACATCTTGTGCTTGATGAGCCGGGCGCTGAAGCCCGGCGTGTCGGTCGGCACGGCGAACCCGCGGATGCCCTCGTCGGTCTGCGCCCACACGACCGCGACGTCGGCGAACGTGCCGTTGCTGATCCACATCTTGCCGCCGTCCAGGACCCAGTCGTCCCCGTCGCGGCGGGCCGTCGTGCGCATGTGCCCGGGGTCGGAGCCGTGGTCGGCCTCGGTCAGGCCGAAGCAGCCGACGATCTCGCCGGACCCCATGCCGGGGAGCCAGCGCTGCTTCTCCTCCTCGGTGGCGAAGGCCCAGATGGCGTACATCGCCAAGGATCCCTGCACCGACACCATCGAGCGGATGCCCGAGTCGCAGGCCTCCAGCTCCAGGCACGCCAGCCCGTAGTCGACCGACGACATGCCGGGGAGGGTGTAGCCCTCCAGGTGCATCCCGAGCAGCCCCAGCCGGCCGAACTCGCGGAAGAGCTCCCGCGGCGCCTCGACTCCTCCGGTCTCGAACCACTGGGCGATGTGCGGCTCGACGTCCCGGTCGAGCATCGCGCGGACACTGGAGCGGATCGCGACCTCTTCGGGCGACAGCAGGTCGTCGAGCGAGAGCGGGTCCAGGGGCACGAAGGAAGGAGCGGGCATGCGTTCACGGTATCCCGACGGGGGGCGACCTAGGATGAGACCCGAGGCCACGCCAACTTCTCGCGTGGACGACCCATCCCGGACCGAGGCGGCAGCGAATGGCACGTAGGAAGCTCCTCGGAAAGGGGACCACGGTGCCAGGACATGCCCAGCTGCGGCTCGCGGACGCACCGGCGTACGCGCCGGACGCCGTCGCGGACCTCAACGACCTGCTGACCCGTGTGGGTCGCGGGGACGAGCACGCCTTCGCCGAGGTCTACGACGCCCTCGCGGCCTCGGTCCATGGACTGGCCCGCCGGGTGATCCGCGACCCCGCCCGCGCCGAGGAGGTCTCCCAGGAGGTCTTCATCCAGGTGTGGCAGTCGGCCGCCCGCTTCGACGCCGCCCGTGGCAACGCCAAGAGCTGGGTGCTGACGCTGGCGCACCGCCGCGCCGTCGACGCCGTGCGCCACGACCAGGCCGCGACCAACCGGGAGAACAAGTACGACTGGTCCAACGGCCCCGACTACGACGAGGTCGAGGAGACCGTGACGATCAG
>NZ_JAOPXQ010000165.1 GCF_025965075.1 Aeromicrobium sp. | reverse complement strand
GATCACACGCGCTGAGCGTCGGCAACCTCGATGTCGGCTACAGCGCGGACCTCCACGCTCGTGCATCGGCCAAGGCTGTCCTGGCGTTCCTGCCCGAGCGGCAGGTCGAGCTGATGTTCTCCGGCGTCGAGATGCGCCAGCTCACTGCCAACACGTGCCATTCGTACGAGGAGATGGTGACGATCCTCGCCACCGTGAGACGCGAGGGCTACGCGATCGACAACGAAGAGTTCGCCGAGGACATCTCCTGCGTGTCGGTGCCGTTCTTCGACAGCGACGGCAGTCCTCTCGGCTCCTACACCGTGTCGTCGCCGACGTCCCGGTTCGCGGTCAGCAGGACTCGGCTCATCGCCGAGACCCGGGAAGTCGCCTTCAAAGCCACCGAGCACTTTCGCTCAAGTGGGCCCCGATCTTGATCGCGGGCGCAACCAGCGGTACCGCAGCACCCAGCAATGTCCCTCTCATGAAAGTGAAGACATGATTTCTCGATCAATACGTGTGTGCGCCGCGGGCGTCACCGCGGTCTTGACCCTAGGCCTGACAGCGTGCGGGAGCGGGTCTGGCAGCTCAGGTGGTTCCGGGATCGTCATGGTGGGCGCCGGTGGCGCCTACCAGGAGGCTCAGGTGAAAGCGTTCATCGAGCCCTTCACCAAGGAGACCGGCATCAAGGTCGGTCAGGACTCGCCATTGAGCTATCCCAAGCTCAAGGCCATGGTCGACGCCAAGCGCGTGACTTGGGACGCGATGGAGGCCTACTCCTACTTCGCGGTCGGCGAGTGTGGGACGTACTTGGAGAAGATCGACTACAGCATCGTCGACAAGTCCAAGATCGAGCCTGGACTCGCGCTCGAGTGTGGCGTGCCCAACATGAAGTCGGCACTTCTGCTCGTCTACAACACTGACAAGTATGGCGACAACCCGCCGACCTCGTGGAAGGACTTCTTCGACACCAAGAAGTTCCCCGGCAAGCGCGGCATGATGAATGCGGCGGACCAAGGTGCCCTCGAGGCTGCGCTGCTCGCTGACGGCGTCGACGGCAAGGACCTCTTCCCGCTCGACTACGACCGGGCCTTCGCCAAGCTGGACTCGATCCGTGACGACACCAAGTTCATCGCCACCGGAGCCGATCAGGAGCAGGCGCTCCAGAACGGCACGGTCGACATGATGCTCGCCTGGCCGGGACGCGCGTACGACGCGGTCACCAAGGGCGCCAAGCTCAAGCCGGTCTGGAACCAGCCGATCTTCTACAACGATGTGTTCGTGGTGCCCAAGGGGACCAAGAACAAGAAGGCCGTCATGGAGTTCCTGAACCATGTCGTCTCGGCCGAAGCCCAGGCCACCCTGGCCGAGAACATCGCCTACGCGCCGATCAACCCGGCCGCAAAGCCGAACATCGATGCCGTCAAGAAGTCGTTCCTGCCTTCGGGCCAGGACAACGGCACCGGGATCAAGCGCGACGACAAGTGGTGGGCCGACAACCTGGTCGACGCCACCGAGCGCTGGACCAAGTGGAGCGCCGGATAACCACGCGTTCCCCTCGCGTCGGGTCGGGGCGGGCGGTGCCTCTTTCGAGGCGCCGTTCCCTCGGCCGACGCGTGCGGCCAGACAGCCCTCCTCCTCCACGCTCCGAAAGTGAACGACCATGCACATGCAGCTCGATCACCAGCTGACGAAGCCGCCGACAGCGGGCCTCGCACGACGACTCGGCACTGCGGTCCGCGTCTACACCGGCGTGAGCCCGGCGCTGATCGCCGTGGGACTCGCGTTCCTGTATCCGACGGCGCTGCTGATCTGGCTCAGCTTCACCGATCCGCAGCCGGGCCTCGGCAACTACACCGCGATCTTCTCCGACAGCCTGGCCATGACGGTGATCGCACGGACCTTGCGGATGGCGGGGACGGTCACCGTCGTGACGGCACTTCTCGCGTACGCCTATGCGTACGTCATGACCGCCGTGGGCGCCCGGATGCGTGCCGTCATGCTCGTGCTCGTCCTGATGCCGTTCTGGACCAGCCTGATGGCCAGGACCTTCGCATGGGTCGTTCTTCTCCAGGAGCGCGGCCCGGTCGACGACCTCTTCAGCCTCACGCCGATCGGCTCGGTCGAGCTGCTGGGCACGACGACCGGCGTCACGATCGCGATGACCCAGGTGATGATGCCGTTCTTCGTGCTGCCCCTGTTCGCGTCGCTGCGCGGTATCGACCGGCGTCTGATCGATGCGGCCCTCGGGATGGGCGCCCGGCCGATCGTGGCGTTCTTCAAGGTCTACCTGCCACTCTCGCTCCCCGGCATCCTCGCGGGCGCGGCGATGGTCTTCACGCTCTCGCTCGGTTTCTACGTCACACCCGAGCTGCTGGGCACCCCACGTGAGTCGATGGTCGCGCGTCTCATGGCGTCGAAGGTCGACCCGCTCCTGCAGTTCGGTGCCGCCGGCGCACTGGCTGTTGTCGTGCTGCTGATCACCCTCGCCCTGCTCGGCGTCATCCTCACGGTTCTGAGGGTGCGCGGCGGAGTCGAAACCACTGGAGGCTCCAAATGAACCGCACCACGTCCGTCTCCTGGCCACTGAGGATCCTCTGCTTCTTCATCGCGCTGTGGCTCGTCGGCCCGATGTTCATCGTCATTCCGCTGAGCTTCACCGGACAGGCTAGCTTCACCTTCCCGCCGCAGTCATGGTCGCTGGACTACTACCGCAACTTCTTCACAGATCCGGCGTGGACTGACGCCTTGTGGACCTCGGTGAGGCTGGGAATCGCGGTGACGATCGCCGCGACCATCATCGGCACGGCGGCGGCGATTGCCCTGGTGCGTGGCCGGATGCGCGGCAAGACCGTCGTCACGGGCGCCCTCATGGCGCCGATGCTGCTCCCTCAGATCATTGTCGCGCTGGCGATCTACATCGCGTTCCTTCGCCTGGGATTGGTCGGCACGTACACGGGCTTCTTCCTGGCGCACACCGCGTTGGCGATCCCGTTCGTCCTCGTGCCCGTCATGGCCAGCCTGCGGACCTTGGACCCCGACGTGGAACACGCCGCGGCCGGACTCGGGGCTTCGCCGGTCAGCGTCCTGTGGCACATCACGGCACGCCTCGCCGCCCCCGGGATTCTCTCGGGAGCGGTGTTCGCTTTCGCGACGTCCTTCGATGAGGTTGTCATCTCGATCTACCTGCAATCCCCGCTGCTGCGGACTCTTCCGGTTCAGATGTACACGAGCGTGACGACCAACACCGACCCCACGATCGCGGCCGCCTCGGCCATCATCCTGACCGTCACCACGCTGCTGATCCTCGTGCCGCAACTGGTCTCAGGTCGCGTGGTTAAAGACTGAGGCCTGCGAGATCGGGCCAGTCGTCCTGAGATTCACCAAGCCTTGAGGCGACCGCGCTGAGGCCCTGCCTGAGGGTGCCGAGACCGCGAGTCCGGTTGCAGGCACCTTGGATGTTCGCGGACTGATGGCTGACCAGGTCGGGACGATCGCGAGCCGTGCCGGCATCACGCTCTACGAGCTCTCGACGCAGGCGGCGTCGCTCGAGGAGGCCTACATGGCCATGACGGCCGACTCGCTCGACTTCAGGTCAGATGCCGCATGAGCACCGGGACCGTGACCCGTCCGGTCTTCACGGTGAGCCTCCCACTCGCCCACGAGGTGATGCCCCAGGGTGCTTCGGCGCCGTCGTGAATCCCGGCCGGGCCGGGCGCCGCGACCTGTCAGACTCCGCCGGCGATGAGGATGCCGTCGGTGATGAAACCGGCCAGCAGGCCGATCAACAGGCCGATCGCCACCAGGCGACACGCCGAGCCTTGGCGACGACCCCAGCAGCTGCGCGATGACATAGACGATCGACCCGGCAGCCATGTCACCGTCGGTGTACGGCGTCTGACCCTCCGACAGATCCCAGCCGCGCATCTTTCGCGAGAACCCGCCGTGGTCGCGGTCGCCCGCAAGGGTGAGGCGTCGCTCGCGCAGGTCGAAAAGGACTTCGGCGTATCCGAGTCCTGTCTGCAGCGTTGGCGGAAGCTGGCTGACACCGAGGACGGCAAACGTCCCGGTGTCACCGCCGGCGAGGCCGCTGAGACCCGCGAGCTGCGCAAGCGGGTCCGGCTGCTCGAGCAGGAGAACGAGGTCCTGCGCCGTGCCGCGGCGTATCTGTCCCAGGCGAACCTGCCGGGAAAATAGTCTTCCCGCTCGTCCGTGAAATGGCCGCGACCGTCGCCCGCATCAGGGTGCCGGTCGCGGGCAGTCCCGCTCGTCCTTTGTGGCGGTCCATCCGCTCGGCCAAGACCCGTGTTGGGTCATTTCGAGATTCGCACACGTCGATCCGCATCTGAGGCTTCGAACGCTCGCCTCACGAAGGAAATAGTTAGAGGTGACCTGAATTTAGCGCACGCGACCGGGTCAGCTCACGGTAAGTGTGACCGCCGCGGTGCTCGGTAGATGCTTCGTTGAACCGACGTAGCGCGCACTGAGTGTGTGGGTGCCCTTGACCTGCTTGGGAAGCGACACGGTGATCGTGCGCGTGCCACCGGAGCCGAAGGTCAGGGACTTGAGCACGGTCGACCCGCGCACGATGTCGACCCGGCCCGTCGCCGGGGTGGGCGCAAGAGTGACTGTCATCTTCGGAACAGTGGCGGCTTTGATCCTGGAGTCAACCATTTCCGCCGTGGTCTTCGACGCGTCGCGAATTGTGACCGGCCGCGCCCCGAGCAGCACGTCGTGGCCCTTGCTGAGCGGGGTGTTGAGCGCGTACAGGTACATCGTGGTGGGTCCGCGAGTGCTTACGGTCTTGGTTCGGTGGAAGTTGAAGTACGGCGAGGTGAAGGTGAATGACTCGACGCCGGGTGTTCCGCGTGGGCCCCCGAGGGAGACCAGATAGCTCGGATCGACTGGGAAGACGAGCAGAGCGCTGTCTGGATCACCGGATGTGCCCCAGAAGTCGATCTGTCCGGCGACGGGGGCGCTGACTGAGTCGAACGTGCCGAATGGTGAGCCGTCCGATTTCGGATAGTGGATGAACCCTGACGGCCACTTGGCGTCGCGGGTCACGCGTCGCCAATCGAAGTCACCCCCGAGGTTGTCCTCTGAGACCACGATCGAGCCGTCAGCGCGAACTTCCTCGACATAGGCCACATGCCCGGTCGAATTGCCCATGCGGGACGCCGTCCACCAGGCGACGGCGCCCACGGTGGGACGGTCGTCAACGGGCACACCGGCCTTGCGTGCTGCGTCGCCCCAGGTGTAAGCGGTTGCCGTTCCCGGTGGGCGGGCCACGAGCCGATCACCATGGGTCAGCCGAAAGGCCACGTAGTTGGTGCAGTTGTGTCCGGGGGTCTGGTTCCAGTACGACAGAAGTCCCAGCACCGAGTACCCCGCGGTGTCCCTGCCGGCAAGCAGGCAGGCGGCCAGCCCCTTGCACAACAGGGTCGAAGCACCGGAGGCGGCTGGGGCCGCAGCTAGCGCCGCCGTAAGGAGCGTGGAAACGACGGCCAATGCGGTGACACTTCTACGGCGCCGGGGGCCCACTATCGAGGCGAGCGAACCTCCCTGTGCCGTACCTTCCTCCTGGCTGCCTACTCGAATGATCTGACGCGGGTCCATGCTGCCACTTTCATTGAAGTTCGAAGTGGTCCCCCGAAGTTCAGGACCGCTAGAAGGCACTGCGAACAAAAAAAATAAAGCATCGCGAAAAAAACTTTCAAGCGGGGCTCGGAGTACGCACCCCTGCTGCAGCGCGGCGGCTCGCCCTGAAGGCGGGCAGAAGCCGGGCCTTGCGCAGCCGGTCACGCGTGCCGGTGGGGAGATGGCCGCCACCAACTTCAGGACGCCGACCGCTGCGGCCCCGAACGCGGCAAGCTGGCGCGTACGCTGCTCCTGACGACCGCCGCTTGTGGGGGTTCGGGCGGCGACACCCCTGCGCCGGCCGCCTCCAAGTCGGTGCGTTCTGGCTCGAACCCGTCGGCCGGTGACGCCGCTCCTGTCCCCGTGGAGAGCAATTCTCCGGGGGATATTCCCGACAATCTGGCGTTCGTGCCGAATGTCAGCAGGGCCGGGCACTACTCCTTCACGCACCCTGGGGGGTGGGCTCGCGTCGGCGCCGGGCAGACCGTGACCTTCACGGAGAGCTGAATGGTGTCATCGTCACGGGTCGGCCCGGCACGACCGCGCCGACCCTGGCCAGCGCCAAGCGGGACGACGTCGCGCGTCTCAAGGCCGCCGTGCCTGCCCGCCAGCTGAAATCCATCGAGGCGGTGAAGCTGCCCCCGGGGGGTCTTCCCGCCGAGGGCACGACGAGGTCGTCGCGCTACGAGATGTCTCGATCGAGCTGATTGCAGGAGAGCTCATCGCGGTCATCGGGCCGTCGGGCTCGGGCAAGTCGACTCTGCTCAACATGCTGGCCGGCCTCGATGATGTGGTTGGCCGAGCGGGCTGAGGCCGCCGCGCCGCGTGATCTGGCGATCGGTCTGCCCGTCCCGCCCGCCGGTGCCGAGCTCGCGCGACTGGTCGGAGCCCTCAACCGCAGGCTGGCTCGTGTCGAGATCAGCCACGTCAAGGAGTTGCAGTTCGCCGCCGACGCGGGCCACCGCCTGCGCGCTCCGGTCGCGACACTTCGCGCCGAGGCGGAGCTCGCCATGCGCGGGGACAGAGCCGATCAGACTGAGGCGCTGGGGGATCGTCCGGGACGCTGATCAGTGGCGCTGGTGGCGGATCGGATGCTGCGCCGCATCCGTGGAGGACGTGACTCCTCCGAACCGGTGATCCCGGCCTTGGTCGCCGCCGCCGCGCGGTGGGAGCGACAAGCCGGACTCGTCGGTGTGACCTTGGTCCTCGAGCTGGCACCGACGATCCCCGAGTCGGCCAGCTGTCCTCATGCCGTTGACATCATTGAGCCGATCGTCGACAACGCGATCCGCCACACCCCCGCCGGCGTGACCGTCGAGGTGACCGCCAGAGCCGAGCAAGGGCGGGACGGTCCGACATTGGTGATCGATGTGCGGGACGCCGGCAGCGGTGTTCCTCCGGAGCTTGCCTTCCAGACTTTCGATGCTTGGGTCAGCAGCAGAAACGGCAGCATCGCCGGCGTGGGATCGTGGGTCGCTCGAGAAACCGCACGCGATCTGGATGGCGACGTGGTGTTGCGCGAAGACGCAGTCGGGCGCACGATCTTCACGGTGAGCTCCCACTTGCCCACGAGGTGATGCCCCAGAGCGCTTCGGCGCCATCGTGATTTCATGGCCGGACC
>NZ_JAOPXQ010000134.1 GCF_025965075.1 Aeromicrobium sp. | reverse complement strand
GACGTCCTTGATGCGGTCGACGACGGTGAGATAGCCCTGCTCGTCGACGCGGACCAGGTCGCCGGAGTGGAACCACCCGTCGCGGAAGGCCTCGGCCGTCTCCTCCGGCTTGCCCCAGTAGCCCTCGCACAGCTGCGGCGAGCGGTACACGACCTCACCGGCCTCCCCCGCCACGACGTCGGCACCGGTCTCGTCCACGACCCGGATCTCGACGAACAGCACGGCGCGGCCGCACGACTCCGAGTGCTCGGCGTGCTCCTCGGGACGCAGGACGGTCGCGAGCGGGCCGATCTCCGACTGGCCGAAGCAGTTCCAGAAACCCAGGTCCGGCAGGGCGTCCTGCAGCCGCAGCAGCACAGGCTGCGGCATGATCGACGCTCCGTAGAACGCCTTGCGCTGGCTGCCCAGCTCACGGCTGGCGAAGTCCGGGTGCTGGGACAGCGGCACCCACACGGTCGGCGCGAGGAACAGCGAACGAAGCCGGCGCTCCTCCACGAGCCGCAGGATCTCCGGGATGTCGGGCGTCTCCAGCAGGTGGTTGGTCGCACCAACGGCGAGGTAGGGCAGGAGGAACACGTGCATGCCGGCCGAGTGGTAGAGCGGCATGGGGTGCAGCGGCTCGTCGGACTCCGTGTAGTCCAGCGCGATGATCGCCGAGACGTACTCGTGCACCAGGGCGCGGTGCGTCATCATCGCGCCCTTGGGCTGGGACGTCGTGCCGGACGTGTACAGCAGCTGCACGAGGTCGGTGTCGGCCACCTCGACGTCCAGCGTCGGCACGGGTCCGTGGGACGCCCGGTCGAGCAGCGAGCCGTCCTCGTCGCGCAGTGGCAGGACGATCTCGACCGCGATCCCGGCGGCCTCGAGCGTGGGCCGCAGCGCGGGGTCGACCAGGACGGCGCGGGCGCCGGAGTCCTCGACGAGGTAGGACAGCTCGCCGCCGGTCAGGGCGTAGTTGATCGGCACGTGCACCAGGCCGGCCCGGGCGCAGCCGAGGTACGCCAGCAGGTACGCATCCGAGTTGCGTCCGTAGGTCGCGACCCGGTCGCCGCGCCGGAGCCCCAGGTCCAGCAGGACCCCGGCGGCACGGGTGACGGCGTCGTCGAGCTCGGCGTACGTCCAGGTGCGGTCCGCGAACAGCAGGGCCGTGCGGTCCGGGTGGCGGGCTGCACTGCGCTGCAGCGTCCCGTCGACGGTGCTGGCGCGACTGACGGACATACGACCTCCGGCGGGTGGACCGGGGCGGCCACCGGAGCGTCCAACCTAGTGCGCCGGGTCACACCAGGACGACGAAGCCCCCGCCGGGGTCCGGCGGGGGCTTCGTCCGTGCGAGGCGATCAGTGCATCATGATCGGCGGCGGCGCGCCGTCCTCCGAGTCGAGCAGGTGCGACTTCTCGCGCTTGCGCGGCAGGAACGCCACCGGCACCAGCGTCACGACCAGCACGAAGAAGGCGACCCAGTAGGACGACGCGAAGGCATCGGCCAGGTCCTGGAAGCCCTGCTGCAGCACGGCGCCCGAGGCGTCGAGCGCCTGGACCAGCTGGTTGCCCTGCTCGGTGTGCGAGCTCGCCGCGAGCTGTGCCGCCGTGAGCCCACCGTCGACGTTCGGCAGGCTCTCCGAGCCCGCCAGGACGTCGCCGCTCTTCATGGCGTTGGTCAGCACGACCGAGATCGTCGCGATGCCGGTGGCGCTGGCCACCTGCTGGGTCACGTTGAGCAGCGTCGAGCCACGTGCGACGTCACTCGCCTTGAGGGTCTTGAGCGCCGAGGTGAACAGCGGCATCATCGTCGCGCCCATGCCCAGGCCGGTCACGAACAGCCAGGCCATGATGGTCCAGTCGGACGTGCCCGGGTCCGTGTTCTGCGCCAGGCCGAACATGCCGATCAGGATCCCGAGGAAGCCGAACGGGACGATGCGTCCGACCGGCATCTTGTCGGTCAGCGCACCCGCTACCGGCATCGTCAACATCGCGCCGATGCCCTGGGCCGCGATCAGCAGGCCGGCCTTCTTGACCGAGTAGCCGTCGACCTGCTGGAAGTAGGTCGGGACCAGCAGCAGCGCGCCGAAGAACGCCGCGGCGAACAGGAACATCGTGATGACCGACACGGTGAGGTTGCGGTCCTTGAACAGGCGCAGGTCGAGCAGCGGGTGTTGGGGCTTGAACGACCAGAACACGAACGCGCCGATGAGGAGCACGCCGATGATCGCCGGAACCAGCACCTTGGTGGCCGCGACGGTGCCCTGCTCGGGGATCGAGGAGACGCCGTAGAGCAGCGCCGCCAGCCCCGGCGACAGCAGGATCATGCCCACGACGTCGAGCGCCTCGCTCGGCTCGGGGGCGTCCTTCGGGAGGACCCGCTGCGCGTACAGCAGACCGATGATGCCGATCGGCAGGTTGATGAGGAACACCCAGTGCCACGAGGCCGCGTCGATCAGGATGCCGCCGAGGATCGGGCCCATGATCGGGCCGAGCAGCATCGGCACGCCGAGGATCGCCATGAGACGGCCCATGCGGTGCGGGCCGGCGGCCTTGGTCATGATCGTCATGCCGAGCGGCATCAGCATGCCGCCACCGAGGCCCTGGAGGACACGGAAGCCGATGAGGGCCTCGATGTTCCACGCCGTCGCGCACAGCAGCGAGCCGATCGTGAACAGCGCGATCGCGGTCATGTAGAGGCGCTTGGTGCCGAAGCGGTCCGCGGCCCAGCCGGTCAGCGGGATGACCGCCGCCAGCGCCAGCATGTACGCCGTCGCGGTCCACGCGACGGTCGAGTAGGCGAGCGGCTCACCGTTGCTCGACAGCTCGGTCTGGAACGTCGGCAGGGCGACGTTGACGACCGTGACGTCGAGGATCGACATGATCGCGCCGAGAACGACGACCCCGGCGATCTTGAGCAGGTCCGGAGTGATCCGATCGTCGTCGGAAAGTGGTGCGACCTGGTTGGTCATAGGCAGTGCTCCTGGTTGATGCGCGGGCGAAGGGTGCCGCCCGCGAGGATGTCGGACAGGACGCGATGCAGGTCGTCGCGCTGGCCGGGGGGCAGGTCGGCGGTGAAGGCCTTGATCGACTCCCGCTTGGCGTCGATGTGGCTGACGGCGAGCTTCTCGCCGACCGGGGTGAGGGAGACGAGCTTGACCCGTCGGTCCTCGGGACTCTCGCGGCGCTCGACGACGTCGAGCTGCAGGAGCTGGTCGACGTTGCGTCCCGTCGCGGCGTCGGACAGACCGATCTTCTCGGCGATCGAGTGGATCGACATCGGCTGGCCCGTCTTGGCGAGCAGGAACAACGTACGGGCCTGGGAGAACGACAGGTCGAGCTCGACCATCGCGTCCATGCCGTCGGCTTCGGCAAGATTCATCATGCGCATGACGAAGTCCTCGAGGGTCTCGTAGAGCTCGTCAGGTGTGGGCACGGACGAAATACTAATGTTTACGCAACCTTTGATCAAATGAAATGTTTGTTAACGCGCAATGACCGCCGTGTGCCCCGTCTCGGACACCGAATTCGTCCTGAGGGTGTGCCACGCGTAGAATGTCAAGGCTCCGTGTTTCGTGAGCATTCCCCACGCTTAGGACATTTTTTCGTATGCCCATTCGCTCCGACCTGCGCAACGTCGCAATCGTCGCCCACGTCGACCACGGTAAGACGACCCTGGTCGACGCCATGCTCCAGCAGCAGGGGAGCTTCGACGAGCACCACCAGCTCGCCGAGCGCGCCATGGACTCCGGTGACCTCGAGCGCGAGAAGGGCATCACGATCCTCGCGAAGAACACCGCCGTCCGCTACAACGGCCCCGGCTCCCCCGACGGCGGCGTCACGATCAACATCATCGACACCCCCGGCCACGCCGACTTCGGTGGCGAGGTCGAGCGCGGCCTGTCGATGGTCGACGCGGTCATCCTGCTGGTCGACGCGTCGGAGGGCCCGCTCCCCCAGACCCGCTTCGTGCTGCGCAAGGCGCTCGCCGCCAAGATGCCCGTCGTCCTGGTCGTCAACAAGGTCGACCGTCCCGACTCGCGTATCAGCGAGGTCGTCGACGAGACGTACGAGCTGTTCCTCGACCTGCTCGAGGACGGTGCCAGCGAGGACGCCCTCGACTTCCCCGTCGTCTACGCCTCGGCCCGCGCCGGTCGCGCCTCGCTGAACAAGCCGGAGGACGGCGGCCTGCCCGACAGCGAGAACCTGATCCC
>NZ_JAOPXQ010000101.1 GCF_025965075.1 Aeromicrobium sp. | reverse complement strand
GGACCCGGGACTGGTCGAGGTGGACCGTGACGCCGTCGGGGAGCCTCGTCGCGGCGGGCTCGTCCCCGCCGCAGGCTGTCAGGGACGCGAGCAGGAGAGCTGCGACGAGGAGCCGGCCGAGCAGGGGCATGGGACCAGTATGTCGTCGTGCGCCGTTGGTGTCCGAGGGTCGGCGTAGGCTTGTCCCGCGGGATCTGCGTCGCTTATGTGCCTGCAATAGCAGTGAAAAAGATGCCTTACGCTCTTGTGTCTGCATCGGCGGTTCGTGAGAATCGAACATACGTTCTAGTCCTGTCGGAGCCCAGAGTGATCGTTGACCAGCTCACCTCCTTGACGGACGACACGAGCGCGCTGGAGCCCCGACCAGGTCCCACGGCGACACGCCCGCTTCACCCGACAACCCCGAGCGGCCCAGCGGGGTCAGGCGGGGTGGGGTCCCGCCCAGGCGGGGGAGAGGGTCACGACGTCGCCGATGACCGTGATCGCGGGGGACTCGGCCCCGACTGCCGCTGCGGCGTCCGCCAGGGTCGACAGCGTGCCGACCGTGACCCGCTGGGTGTCGGAGTAGCCACGCTCGATGATCGCGGCGGGGGTGTCGGCGTCGTGGCCGGCGGCGATGAGCTCGACGCAGGTCTGCCCGAGGCGCTTGACGCCCATCAGCATGATGAGGGTGTGGCTGCGCTCGTGGGGGAGCCCGGCGATCTCCTCGTGGCCCGTGACGACCGTGAAGCCGCGCGCCACGCCGCGGTGCGTCACCGGGATGCCGGCGGCGGCCGCGACCGAGATCGCGCTCGTGACGCCGGGGACGACCTCGACCGGGATGCCGGCGTCGCGGCACGCGATGAGCTCCTCGCCGCCGCGGCCGAAGACGTACGGGTCGCCGCCCTTGAGCCGGACGACGATCTTGCCCTGCTTGGCCCGGTCGACGAGGAGCGCGTTGATCTCCTCCTGCGGCACCGGGTGGTGATCGGGCTTCTTGCCGACGTCGATGACCTCGACGTCCGGGTCCAGCTCGGCCAGGAGGCCGTGGGGGGCGAGCCGGTCCACGACGACGACGTCCGCCTCGGCGAGGAGCCGGCGGCCGCGGGTCGTGAGCAGTCCCGGGTCGCCCGGTCCGCCACCCACCAGAGCGACGAAGCCGTCGGGATGGTGGGTGCGGTGCCGCATCGGCAGCTCGCCGGCCTGCAGCGCGGCGGCGACGCCGTCGCGCAGTGCGGCGGCCCGGCCGGCGTCGCCGCCTCCGCTGACCGCGACGATGACGTCGTCGACGCGGGCCACGGCGGGAGCCCAGGCCGTGGCGTGGGCGGGATCGCCGCCCTTGAGGCACCAGATCTGCCGGGCCTCGGCGTCGACCGCGACCAGCGTGTCGATCGCGGGGTCCGCGGTGGCGGTCTGCACGAGCCACGCGCCGTCGAGGTCACCGGTCTCGTACGACCGCTGGATCCACTCGACGTCGCCGCGGCCGATCGAGGAGGCGAGCGAGTCGGAGACCTCGGGCGAGATCACGACGACCCTCGCGCCGGCCTCGAGCAGGGACAGGGTGCGCCGGGTGGCGACGTGGCCGCCGCCGACGACGACGACCCGGCGCCCCGCGATCCGCAGCGTCAGCGGAAGGCTGCCCCGTGCCGTCATGCAGGATCTGTAGCGGCGCCCACGGCCTCGACCTCGGCCTTGGTGTCGAGCAGGGCGTCGCCGACCATGCCGGCGGCGAGGGTCGTGCCGTCCTGCGCATCGATCAGCAGGAACGCCCCGGTGCCGCGGGCGTGCAGGTACTCCTCGGCGGGGATGGGCTTGGCGAGCCGCAGCGTCACGTGTCCGATGTCGTTGAGCCCCAGCGACTCGGCCGGCAGCAGCCGGGCGTCGTCGAGGTCGAGCTTGCCGCCGATCGCCTTGACCATCGCCTGAACCGTGCGGGTGCCGTGCTTGAGCAGGACCTTGGTGCCGGGCACCAGGCTGCCGTCCGCGAGCCACGCGATCGTGCCGTCGATGTCCTGCGTGACCGGCGGGACGCTGCGGGACGTCACGATCAGGTCGCCGCGCGAGATGTCGATGTCGTCGGCCAGCCGCAACGTGACCGACTGCGGGGCGAACGCCTCGGTCAGCTCCGTGCCGGCGAAGTCGATCCCGACGACGGTGCTCGAGCGGCCGCTGGGCTGGACCGTGACGGCGTCCCCGACGCGGACCAGCCCGGAGGCGACCTGACCGGCGTAGCCGCGATAGTCGCGGAACTCCTCACCGGCGGCGGACTGCGGCCGGATGACGAGCTGCACCGGGAAGCGCAGCGGCTCCGAGTGCGGGTCGCCGACGGGGGAGAGCTGCTCGAGGTACGTCAGCAGGCTCGGCCCGTCGTACCACGGCGTCCGCTCCGACCGCGTCACGACGTTGTCGCCGTCGAGCGCCGAGACGGGGATCGTCGCGACGTCGTACAGGCCCAGGCTGCGGGCCGAGTCGAGGACCTCGCCGGACACCCGGTCGTACGTCGCCTCGTCGAAGTCGATCAGGTCGATCTTGTTGACCACGACGATGACGTGCGGGACGCGCAGCAGCGAGGCGACCGCGAGGTGGCGCCGGGTCTGCTCCTGGATGCCGTGGCGGACGTCGACCAGCAGCACGACGACATCGGCCGTGCTGGCGCCGGTCACGGTGTTGCGGGTGTACTGCACGTGCCCGGGGCAGTCGGCGAGGATGAACGACCGCTCGGCCGTCGCGAAGTAGCGGTAGGCGACGTCGATCGTGATGCCCTGCTCGCGCTCGGAGCGCAGGCCGTCGGTCAGCAGCGCGAGGTCGGCGGTGGCCAGGCCGCGGTCGCGGCTGACCCGCTCGACGGCGTCGAACTGGTCGGCCAGGACGGACTTGGAGTCGTACAGCAGCCGCCCGACGAGGGTCGACTTGCCGTCGTCGACCGAGCCGGCCGTCGCGAGACGAAGAAGTGTCCTCATCAGAAGTAGCCTTCCTTCTTGCGGTCTTCCATCGCGGCCTCGGAGGCGCGATCGTCGGCGCGGGTGGCCCCACGCTCGGTCAGCCGGGTCGCAGCGACCTCGACGATGACGTCCTCGACCGTGACGGCATCGCTCTCGACGGCGCCGGTGCAGGACGCGTCGCCGACGGTCCGGTAGCGGACCTGGCGCTTCTCGACGGTCTCGCCGTCGCGCGGCTGGGAGACGTCGCTGACCGCGATCAGCATGCCATCGCGCTCGAACACCTCGCGCTGGTGTGCGTAGTAGAGCTCCGGCAGGGCGATGCCCTCGGCACCGATGTACTGCCACACGTCGAGCTCGGTCCAGTTGCTCAGCGGGAAGACGCGGACGTGCTCGCCGGGGCTGTGCCGACCGTTGTAGAGGTTCCACAGCTCGGGGCGCTGGTTGCGGGGATCCCACTGGCCGAACTCGTCGCGCAGGGAGAAGACGCGTTCCTTCGCGCGGGCCTTCTCCTCGTCGCGACGACCGCCGCCGAAGACCGCGTCGAACTTGTGACCCGTGATGGCGTCGAGCAGCGGCTGGGTCTGGAGCTGGTTGCGGGTGCCGTCGCTGCGCTCGCGCAGGCGGCCGTCGTCGATGTAGTCCTGGACGCTCGCGACCTCGAGGCGGATGCCGAGGCGCTCGACCGTCGCGTCCCGGAACGCGAGGACCTCGGGGAAGTTGTGACCCGTGTCGACGTGCAGCACCGGGAACGGCACGGGAGCCGGCCAGAACGCCTTGGTCGCCAGGTGCAGCATCACGACGGAGTCCTTGCCGCCGGAGAACAGCAGGACGGGTCGCTCGAACTCGGCGGCCACCTCGCGGATGATGTGGATCGCCTCGGACTCCAGCCACTGCAGCTGGGTGAGACGGCGTTCGTCAGTCAGGGTCATCGTTGCCTTGTCAGGTGCCGGGGGCAGGGTCACGTGCGATGGGTCAGGTGTGCAGGCCGCACTCGGTCTTGTCCAGGCCTGCCCAGCGGCCGGCCCGCGGGTCCTCGCCGGGGGCCACCCGACGGGTGCAGGTCGCGCAGCCGATCGACGGATAGCCGTCGTTGACGAGCGGGTTGACGATGACGCCGTTGTCATCGGCGTACGCCAGGAGGTCGTCGAAGGTCCACGCGGCCAGCGGGTTGACCTTGACCAGGCCATTCTTGTCGTCCCACGAGACGAACGGGGTGTCGGCCCGGGTCGGGCCCTCGTCGCGGCGCACGCCGGTGATCCACACCTCGTAGCCCTGCAGCGTGTCGTGCAGGGGCTGGACCTTGCGCATGTCACAGCACAGGGCGGGGTCGCGCTCGTAGAGCCGCTCGCCGAACTCGGCGTCCTGCTCGGCGACGCTGCGCCGCGGCTTGACGTCGACGATCGACAGCTGCATCGAGGCCTCGACGGCGTCGCGCGTGCCGATCGTCTCGGCGAAGTGGTAGCCGGTCTCGAGGAACAGGGTGTCGACCCACGGCAGGTGCTCCGCGACGACGGCGGGCAGGACGGCGTCGGCCATCGAGCACGCGACCGCGGTGCGGTAGCCGAACTCCTCGGCGACCCAGGCCAGCACGCCCGCGGTGTCGCTCCCGGCCAGCCGGGTCGTCGCCGACTCGGCGATCGTCCGGAGCTCGTCGTTGCTGCGCCGGGGGGCCAGCAGGCCCTCGCGGGAGGCCAGGTGGGCGGTGCGCTCGGAGTCGTGCGCGAGCTGCTGCGCTCGGCGCTCGGCCAGCGTCAGGGCCATTTCAGTCATCGAGATCGGACCCTTTCCGGACACGGCGGTGGAGCATGTGCTCCCCAGAATAGGTCGCGGCCCGCGGAGCGTCGCGGTCCGTGGAAGCGCGTCCGCATGGCGGAACGCGATTCGGTGACCCAGGTCACATGGGCCCGAGAGGCGTGGGATTGGGGGCCCGACATCGGGGTACAACCCCCGGCGGTGGCCACCGTCACCGCACAAAACAAAGGGAGAATCATGGCCTTCATCCTGTGGATCATCGCCGTAGCAATTGCCATCTACGGAATCCTGCGCCTCGTGCGCGGTGACATCCTGGTCGGCATCATCTTGCTCGTCGTCGCCGCTCTGGTCGGACCCGGGGGATACAGCATCTTCAAGTAGGAAGAGGCGAGGGGCCGCGCGAGATTTCGCGCGGCCCCTCGCCATGCCCATATGTCCGTATCCGGGCGGCCCCGCGAAGTCGTAGGCTCCGAACATGCGCTTCATCGACATCCACCCGGACAACCCCCAGCAGCGATCGGTCGACCAGGCGGTCGCGGTCATCCGGGACGGCGGCCTGATCGCGTACCCGACGGACTCGGGGTACGCCTTGGGGGCCCAGCTCGGCAACAAGGACGCGCTCGACCGCATCAAGGTCATCCGCAAGCTCGACGACAAGCACCACTTCACCCTGGTGTGCAAGGACTTCTCCCAGCTCGGCCAGTTCGTCCAGGTCGACAACAAGATCTTCCGGGCGGTCAAGAACGCGACGCCCGGCCCCTACACGTTCATCCTGCCGGCGACCCGCGAGGTGCCGCGCCGGCTGCTGCACGACAAGAAGAAGACCGTGGGTGTCCGCATCCCCGAGAGCAACATCGTGCGGGCCCTGCTCGACACGCTGGGGGAGCCGCTGCTGTCGACGACCTTGATCCTGCCGGGGGAGACCGAGCCGATGTCGGCGGCCTGGGTCATCGCCGACGCGCTCGACGGCCAGGTCGACGCCGTGATCGAGTCGGGCGAGGACGTCATCGCCGAGCCGACGACCGTCATCGACTTCTCCGACGGCTTCGCCGAGGTCGTCCGGGTCGGCGCGGGGGACCCGACACCGTTCGAGTAGGTCAGCGGGCCTTGACCCGCGACGCCAGCACGCCCGGGATCGTCAGCGCGACGACCGCGGCGCCGGCCAGCATCAGCTCGTCGGCCGACACGCTGTTGAGCGCCACGGTGCACAGCAGTGGCGCGGCGAAGCCGAGGTAGGTCAGGCTGTAGAACACCGCGTTGAGGGTCCCCAGGTCGTCGGGGTGCGCCAGCGACTCGACCAGCGTCAGCCCGCCGACGAGGATCAGGCCGTACGCCGTCCCGAGCAGCACGGCGCCCGGCACGACGAGCCAGGCCGCCTCGGTCTCGGCCATCACGAGGCCCAGCACGAGGCCGGCCGCGGCGGCGGCGAGACCCGTGACGATGATGAGGCGCGGCTCGCCGAGGCGACGGCCGAGCGGCTGCACCGCGACGCCGGTCCACAGGGTCAGCCCGGCCAGGGACCCGATCACCGCGATCGGCGCGACGTCGATGTCGACGAACGTCGGCAGGGTCGCGAAGCTCGTCGACGCGGCACCGAAGACCCACGGCGCGGTGAACAGCACCCCGAGCAGGAACGGTCGCGAGCCGAGGGCCTGGCGGATCTCGGCGCGCCGATGACCCACCCCGGCGCCGCGCGCGATCGCCGGCTCGGGGGCGTGCCACGCGACGGCGAGCACGAAAGCCATCAGCACGAGGTGCGGGACGTACGGCAGGACGGTCGGGGCGGGCGCCCACTGCGCGAGGATCCCGGCGACCAGCGGTCCGGACCCGAAGCCAGCGGACAGCGCGAGGGTCGCTCGCCGCGCTCCCGTCCCGGCGGGCCGGCCGGCCGAGAGCTCCTTGACCCAGGCCGTGCCGGGCGCGAAGGCGGCACCCGATGCGACGCCCGCGGCCAGCCGGCCGAGGAGCAGGAGCCCGAGGTTGTCGCCGCCGACGATCAGGATGACCGTCGCGATCGTCGACAGCACGAGGACCGGGCGCATGACCCGGCGGCGGCCGATCCGGTCCGAGATGGGGGCGACGACGAGCAGCGCGGGGATGAGCCCCAGGGCGTACGCCCCGAACAGCGCCGTGACGGCCTCGCTGGAGGCACCGTCCTCGTCCCGGTAGACCTGCAGCATCGCGGCGAACTGGTTGGCTCCCCAGCCGACGGCGAACATCGCCGCCGCGACGCGGAGCCAGGCGGGCAGGCGAGTGGTCACGCTGACACCCTAGGCGGCACCGGGCGGCGGTCAGATGTGTCGGTGGTCGACCCGGGCCATGCGGGGGCCGCGGCGTTCCGGCCGGGTCAGCGGTGACAGCTGCACCAGCCTGACGACGCGGAACCGGTGACCCCGCCACGGCTCGAGCAGCTGCTCGAGCTCGACGTCGTCGATGCGCCGGCCGATCAGGGCCGTTCCGACGTCCTTGGCCACGTGGAAGTCGCCGAACGGGACGGCGTCGGCATCGCCCAGGGCCCGATAGCCCACCTCGGCCGCGGTCCACACGCCCACGCCAGGGATGCTGCGCAAGCCTCGGTAGACGACCGCTGGGTCGTCAGGATGCTGCTCGGCCAGTCGCTCGAGCCGACTGGCGAGTCGGGCGCTGGCCTGGGCAGCACGCGCCCGGCTGGGGTCGACGCCGGCCAGGTGCCACTCCCACGACGGGATCGCGGCCCACTGTTCGGCGTCCGGGGTGACCCGCATGCCGTCCGGGGCCGGCCCGGGGGCGGGCTCGCCGAAGCGCCTCAGCAGGCGGCGCTGGGCGGCGAAGGCGTCGATGCCCAGCACCTTC
>NZ_JAOPXQ010000077.1 GCF_025965075.1 Aeromicrobium sp. | reverse complement strand
GCAGCTTCTCGGCCTCCAGCGCGGCGGCCAGGTCGCGAGTGCCCAGCGCGTGCGCGACCCGGGTGGCATCGCTCGGCGGGGCGCCCCGCTCGATCAGTCGCTGCGTCAGGCTGACCCGGTCGATGTCGCTCTCGGTGTAGCGGCGGTGGCCGCCGGCGGTGCGCAACGAGGGCCCCACGCCGTACCGCCGCTCCCAGGTCCTCAACGTCGACGGCGAGATGCCCAGTCGCGCGGCAACGGTCCCGACGCCCCAAGCGAGCTCGGCCCCCTCCCCCCCGGTGGACATCGGCATGACCTCAGCGTAGGACTGGACCGCCGTTGCGCACGTCGGAGAGATGGTGAACAAATAGTGCACCAACTTTGCGTCGAGCGCGTTTCGGCTTGCGGATTCGGGGCAAACCACGACCATGGTCAACGTCAACAGGCTCCCCGGTCCCATGATGGACGCGTACGAGTGGCAGTACCAAGGCGCGTGCATGGGCGTCGACAGCTCGGTGTTCTTCTCCCCGGAGGCCGAACGCGGAGCCAAGCGCGAACGGCGCGAGGAAGCGGCCAAACGCCTGTGCTTCCAGTGCCCCGTCCTCGAGCGGTGCCGCCAGCACGCCCTGGCTGTCCGTGAGCCGTACGGCGTGTGGGGCGGGTTGACCGAGGGTGAGCGCGCCGCGCTCGTCCGCCAGGAACGTCTCGCCAGCTGATCCAGCGCGTTCTCGCGTCCCGAGGGTGATGGGAGCACGCCACAACGACAGGGAGAACGCATGTCCGACCTGACCGACAAGAAGATCGCCTTCCTCACCTCGCAGATCGGGGTCGAGAAGGCCGAGCTCGAGTCACCGTGGCAGGCCGTGCTGGCCGCCGGCGGCACGCCCGTGCTCGTCGCTCCGGAGGCCGCCGCCGTGCAGTCCATGGTCGGCGACGTCGACAAGGACGCGACGTTCGACCCCGACACGACCGTCGCGGAGTCGTCGGTCGAGGACTTCGACGCGCTCGTCATCCCGGGCGGCACGGTCAACGCCGACCACGTCCGCGCCGACGCCGACTCCGTGGCCCTGGTCAAGCAGTTCGCCGACGCCGGCAAGCCGGTCGCCGCGATCTGTCACGGCCCGTGGGCCCTCGTCGAGGCCGGTGTCCTGCCCGGCAAGACGCTGACGTCCTATCCCAGCCTGCGCACCGACATCGCCAACGCCGGCGGCACGTGGGTCGACGAGACGGTCTTCCACTGCACCGAGAACGGCTGGGACCTCGTCACGTCCCGCAACCCCGACGATCTCGACGCCTTCAACGCCACGCTCACCGCCGTCTTCTCGAAAGCCTGAGGTCCCATGACTGCCGCCCAGAAGCCCAGCACGTCCGCCAAGATCCTCTACCGCCCGGTCGGTCTCGTCAGCTCGATCCTCGGCGGCCTGCTCGCGAGCCTGATCTTCAAGCAGGTCTGGAAGCGGGTCGGCGACAATGACGACGATGCGCCCGGCCCCCTGCAGTCCGAGTACTCCTACAAGGAGATCCTCCTGGCCGCCGTGATCCAGGGCGCCATCTACTCCGTCGTCAAGACCGTCATCCAGCGCCAAGGAGCCCGCGGCTTCCAGCGCGCGACTGGCGAGTGGCCGGGCTCGTGACCTCGACGACCGACCTGCTGGAGGACGCGTTCGGCCGCATCGCCGAGGGCGCGGTGACGGTCGTCGACGGGCTCTCGCCGCAGGACCTGTCCCACCGGGTCGCGCCAGGCGCCAACCCGATCGGCTGGCTCGTGTGGCACCTGCTGCGCGTGCAGGACGATCACGTCGCGGACGCCGCCGGCACCGAGCAGGTCTGGACGTCCGCCGGCTGGGAGCGCCGGTTCGGCCTGCCTTACGACCCGGCCGCGACCGGCTACGGCCAGACCGCCGACGAGGTCGGCGCGCTGAGCGTGACCGCCGCGCTGCTCGACGGGTACGCGCGCGCGGTGGCCGCGAGCACGCTGGCGTACGTCGTCGGCTTGAGCGACGCCGATCTCGACCGGATCGTCGACGAGCGCTGGGACCCCGCCGTGACGCTCGGCGTCCGGATGGTCAGCATCATCGGCGACGACCTCAAGCACCTCGGCCAGGCCGAGTACCTCCGCGGCCTGCTCTGAGCCCGCTCAGGTGCAGTCTCACCCCTCTCGCTGCCGGCCGATGCCTGTGATGGGTGAGGTCAGTCTTCGGTGAGGAACTGTGCGCTGTGGAACGAATCCGCCAACGGGATGAGGTGGTCGCGCGCGAGGGCCTGGTGAGCCGGGTGCTCGAGGTAGGCGTAGAAAGCCTCGGCGTGAGCGAACTCTGAGACCAGCGCGTAGTCGGCGTTCGTCGGCCTTTCGCCGAGATCTCGACCGTGGCGGGTCCGGCGGATGAGGTCGATCTGACCCGGCAGGGCCGCGAGCGCCGCGTCGAGCGCCGCCACTTGATCTGGCGTCGCGGCGTCTTTGAACTTGACGGTCACACAGTGGATCAACATCGGCCTTCTCCTTGGGGTGTGGGGGTGGGCGTCGCCATCGGCAGTCGATGGCGACGCCCCGTGACTGAGTAACGCGCTCTCAGGAGAGCGCGAAACCGGCGTACCCGTTCTCCACCGACTGGCGGCACTTCTCCAGGTACATGGTCAGGCCACCGGGGTAGGCCAGCAGCTCCTTCTTCTGGCCCGGCACGTTGGCGTTCATGTACCAGGAGTTCGCCATGATGAAGGTCGTGGCGCTGGCCAGGCCGTCCAGGTGCTCGTGCCACTCGTCCTCGGCCTCGGGCGTGGCCTCGATGCGCGTCAGGTTGTTGTTGCGCATGTGGCTGATGGCGTTGATCACCCAGTCGCCCTCGAGCTCAGCGCAGGTCGGGCCGTTGCAGAACGCCGACGGGCTCTGCGGGCCGTACACGTACATGATGTTCGGGAACCCGGCTGTGGCGCGCCCAAGGAAGGTGCGAACGCCGTTCTTGAACACGTCGCTGTACTTCTCGCCCTTGGTGCTGCGGATGTCGATGTCGGTCAAGCCTCCGGTGAAGGAGTCGAAGCCGGTCGCCAGGACGACCACGTCGAACTCATGCAGCGTGCCGTCGGCGGTGACGATGCCGTTCTCGGTGACCTTCTCGATGGGGTTCTCGTTGACGTCGACCAGATCGACGTTGTCCTGGTTCATCGTGTCGTAGTAGGTGTACTCCAGCGGGCAGCGCTTGGTGCCGAACGGGTACGGCGGGGTCTCGGGGAGAAGCTTCTCGGCCAGCTTGGGGTCCTTGATGCGCGGCAGGGTCCTCTCGCGCCAGTAGGCGTAGATCTTGTCTCCGACCTCACGGTTGAAGTACATGTCGGCGTAACCGCCGAGCCAGATCTGGAGGCCGCCCATGGCCCAGAGCTCGTCGAGCGTGGCGTAGAACTCCTCGTCGGAGATCTCGGCGGTCGGGGTGTAGATCACGTCGTAGTCGATGCCGGAGAAGGTCGTCTCACGGTACTTGAAACGCTCGGTGTAGGTCTTGCGGAGCTCGTCGTTCGCGGCCTGGTCGAGCTTGGGGGAGATCATCGGCAGAGCCGTCGGAGGCGTCCGCTGGAAGACAGTCATCTGCCCGACGTCGGGAGCGATCGTCTGGATGACCTGGACACCGCTGGAGCCGGTCCCGATGATGGCGACCCGCTTGCCGGTCATGTCATAACCCTTGGGCCAGCGCGAAGTGTGGAACAGGTCGCCCTTGAAGTCGTCGAGGCCGGGGATGTTGGGGTAGAGCGCCTTGGACCCGGTGCCGAGCATCGGCAGGAAGTAGCGCGCGCGGGTCAGGAAGGTCTCGCCGGTCTTCTCGTCACGAGTCTCGATGGTCCACTTGTCCTCGTTCTCGTCGAACCGGGCAGCTACGACGCGCGAGTCGCAGCGAATGTCCTTGGCCAGGTCGAGCTTGGCGATGACGAAGCGGAAGTACTCCTGAATCTCCTCCTGGCCGGGGTAGACCTCCGACCAGTTCCACTCGCTCCAGATCCGCTCGTCGGAGAGCTGGTAGGCGGTGGCGGGGGTGTCGACACGCGCCCCGGGGTACTGGTTCCAGTGCCAGACGCCGCCAGCCTCGGAGCCGGCCTCGTAAAGCTTGACGGTGAAGCCGCGCGAACGAAGGTTCTCGAGCTGGTGGACGCCCGCAAAACCGCCGCCGACGACGAGGACGTCGAGCTCTTCGGTCACGGGGCGGGGGTCGGTGAGCAAGGTGTTCACGTGGTGTTCCTTTCGCGACATCGCAGTCCGTTGTGGCTGCTCGGTCGCTGGGGTCGAAGAAGTGTCATTCCGGAGGTGTGGTGCTGGGGGAAGGCGAGCCGCTGGCTCACGTGTCGCGCTCGTTGGTTGTCGCCGGTGGACTGACGCCTGCTCGGATCGCGAACGGCGGAAGACCCCCTGGACCGAAGTCCTCTAGCGATAACTCATGGTGTATGTCTGATATCACAAGAGTGACACGCACCACGAAATGATGTCAAGCATCACTAACAAGATTGCCGTTCCTGCCAGCTGGCCATCCCGGGCAGTTCGACGTGTATCACGCCTCGTTGCCACATGCACGCCCTACTATGCGGTGGACTACGAGCACAAGACTTCGCACGAGCGCAGTTGAGCTGTTCGCTTCTGGGAAATGACGACTAACAGTGTAGGCACACACGGCCAAACGCCGACAGGCTCGATGTCATGGGACGCTCACGACATGTCTATTCTCTGAGAGGCGTCGCCGGTGACATCCGAGAACGTAGAACCTAGGCTCCGCCCGACAGAGCCGCCCAGGACGTGACACGGTTCGGCGGATCAGAGTGCAGCAGGCATTGGCGCCGAAGGAGCCCCGTCCCCCACGATGCGCGGACCCGGGACGGATCAGACGTGAACGACCGCCGTGACGGCTGTCCTGAGCTCGAAGGCGAAAGCGGGCTCGCGGTACAGGTGCGCGATACGCACAAGGTCGTGGACGATGCCCTTGCTGATGTGGACGAGGGTCGACGCTGTCGCCTCGTCGAGATCGTCACGTGTCGCCGATATCCAGCGTTGCCATTCGAGCGTGTTCTCTTCTCGGATGCGGTTGAACCGATCGCGCTCGTCCTCGGGCAGGTAGTGGCTCTCCGTCAAGGAAACGGCCAACAGGTCGATAGCCCGCACTGCCAGCTCGACGTAGCCCTCAACCAGGGCGTCGAACACGTCAGCGTCGCGCGCGGGCCGAGTCAGAGCTCGGGCGACCTCGAGTGCCTGCCACTCGTAGAAGCGATTGGTCGCCGCGACGAGGATGCCGGCCTTGGTGTCGAAGTACCGGTAGATCGCCGGGCCCACCACCCCGACCTCGGCTCCGATGTCGTCGATACTGACCCCGGCATATCCGTTGCGCTGGAAGGCGCGCGCCGCAGCGGAAAGGAGCTGCTCGCGACGCGAGGCGGGCGTCCGGGGGTGCGCGACCGGTTGAACACCCGAGTCCGGGTGGGAGCTGCCTGCAACACCGATGACTCGCTCGCACGCCTCAACGAGAACCTTCTTGAGCTTGGCACGAGAAAGGCCGCTGTCGTAGAAGGCAGGGCTGGTCAGGATGCTGACCACCGACCAAATCCGGACCTCCCTGGCGAAGTCGTCGAGGTCGGGGGTCGCTGGTGCAACCACCAGGCGCCCCACCTGTTCGGCAATCCAGCGAGTGCGCTCGCGCACCAGCAAGAAGTCGTCTGGGTCGAGGTGTCGGGCCTCTCGCTGCCACAGCACCGAAAGGCGCCGACTCTCAAGGCCCACCTCAGCGAGCGTCGAGAGACGTTCGCCAACGCTGCCGGGACTGTCGGCCGCCGCGAGTTGCTCCAGGGTCGTCACCAATCGCTGCTGGTCCTCACGAATCACATGAGACAGCAGGGCCCGCTTGTTGGCGTAGTGACGATATAGGGCTCGGGCCGTGATACCGCTCGCTTCGGCGATCTGGTCCATCCTGACCGAGTGATAGCCGTGGGCGGTGAACAGCTCCCGCGCGTTGAGGGCGATCTGTTGCCCGCGATCCCGCGGACGCCGCGTTGAGTCCTTCACGGGAGCCGCACCGCTCATCCCGTGGCTCCTCTCCGACACACCCCGGCCTTTCCGGTCAGCCAGGCGGCCGCACGTCGCGTTGCAGACCGACCGAGCAGAACAGTACTACGCCTCCGGGGCCGCGCAGCGTCGTGATGCGCGGTGAGATCGCCACGAAGGGCACCCCTGGGGGAAGGGATCAGTCGAGGGGGCCCCGACACGGTTGCCGGGACCCCCACTCGGTCATCCACCTGGATACTCATGCTCAGGCCGCAGGCGCGCCCTTGCGCCCGACCTTGGCCATGGCCATCGCGGCCGAGGACTTGCCGACGTGGAACTCCTCCAGCGTCGTGGTGTTGCAGGTCATGTAGAGCGTGTCGAGGTTGTCACCGCCGAAGGCACAGGCGACGGACCAGGCGCCGGGGTTGCTCACCTTGTCGGTGATCTCGCCGCCCTCAACGACACGGTAGAAGCCGCTGTCCTCCTCAAGGGTCAGGGCGTTGCCGAACCACACGCCGCCGTCGGCGTCGAGCGCGATACCGTCCGGGTGGTAGGCGTCGTCGAGCTGCGCCCAAGCCCGCTGGTTGCTCAGTGAGCCGTCGGCGGCGATGTCGAAGGCGGTGATCCGGTGGTTCCAGGTCTCGGCGACCAGCAGGACCGAGCCGTTCTGGATCGCCATGCCGTTGGGGAAGAGCAGCTCCCCGCCGACTTGCTCCGCCTTGCCGCTGGGGTCGACGTGGACCAGGCGGGTCGTCTTGGGGTCCTCCTCACCGAGCGCGAACCCGAAGTTGCCCACGTAGGCGTGGCCGGCCTTGGTGACGAGCATGTCGTTGCCGATGCCGCCGGCGAACTGGCTGAAGTCCGCGTGGATGCTCTGTGTGCCGTCGAGCGCAACCTTCAGGACGCACTTGTCGGCCTGGGAGACCACGAGCACCGATCCGTCAGAGAGGAAACCCAGGCCGGAGGGGGCGCCCTCGACCTCGACGACGGTCTGGAAAGAGCCGTCGGCTGCGAACCGCTTGACCGTCTTGGTGAGGAAGTCGCTGGCCCACAGGCTTCCGTCCTGCCAGCGGGGGCCCTCCAGGAACTGGTGGCCGGTGGAGAAGATGCTCAGCTCGTGCTCGTTCATGACATTCCGTTCCGCGACGACCTACGGCCGTCGCTTAGGTGGTTGGGTAGCTCGATCGAAGGGTGGACACGGTCGATGGGCTGTCGCCCGCGTGATCTGATGCTCGGGAGGACGCCCCTTGCTCAACCCGTTCCTTGGCCAGGTCACGCAACGTGAACTTCTGGATCTTTCCGCTGGTTGTACGGGGCATCTGGTCGAGCACGATCAGGCTCTCGGGAAGCTTCTGTTTGGCGATCTTGCGCTCCAGCAGCCACTCGATGAGTTCAGCGAGCTCCACGGTCGCATCCGGCTCGGGAACGATGACTGCGCAGACCCGCTCGCCCAGCACCGGATCGGGTGAGCCCACGACGGCAACCTCGGCAACCCTGGGATGGGCGAAGAGGTGGTCCTCGACCTCCTTCGCGCTGAGGTTCTCGCCGCCCCGGATGATGATGTCCTTCTTGCGGCCGGTGATCTCCAGGTGACCCTCAGCGTCAACACGGCCGAGGTCTCCGGTGCGGAACCAGCCGTCGTCGGTGAACGCGGACTCATTCAACTCGGCGTCGAGGTAGCCGACGAACATCTCGGGCCCTCGTGCGAGCAGTTCGCCCTCCTCCCCGATGCCGAGGTCGTTCTCGTGCTCATCGACGATCCTGATGCGGGCCAGACCGATGGCGCGGCCGTCGGTGTTGGCGCGCTTTTCCAGCGGGTCGGCGGCGCTGCCGCTGGTGGCGGTCGGATACTCGGTTGACCCGTACACCCGCGCGACCATGCAGTCCAACGCGGTCGTGGCGTTGATGATCAGATCCGGCGGGACGTCCGCGCCTCCACACAGGAAGTTCCTCAGCGATGAGACGTCGTAGTCGCCGAGCGACGGGTGGTGGACCAGCCCGTGCAGGAACGGTGTGGCTGCGAGCATGAAGTCACACTGATGTTCCTGGATCAGTTCCAGGCCGGCCGTGGGCTCCCAGATGTCCAGCAGAACGACACCGCTTCGCAGCATCGGCGGCATCTGGATGCCGTACAAGATACCGGTGATGTGCCCCACAGGAGACGGCATGAACACGACGTCGTCCTGGGTCAGGCCGAGCAGCTCGATCATGCTTCGGTTCTCGTAGTCGAGCGTGTTGTGCGTGTGCAACGCGCCCTTCGGGGCCGAGGTCGTCCCGGAGGTGTACAGCAGGAGCACCAGGTCGTTGGCGTCGCGAGTGACCGGCTCAGGCTTGCTGCCGTGGAAGCCGTCGAGGAAGTCCTCGAAGGAGACCTCGTGATCCCGTCGCGCCTCGCCCAGGACCACGACCGTCTGCAACGCCGACAAGCCCGACGAGATCTCCGCGAACATCTCGGGGAAGTCGAAATTGCGGAACGTCGCTGGGATGAACGCGATCTTGGACTTCGCCTGCTCCAGGGTGAATCGGGTCTCCGAGTGGCGGAAGATCGGCATGATCGGATTGCTGATCGCGCCGATCCGGATCGCGGCAAGATGGACCGCACACGCCTCGGCCCAGTTCGGCAGCTGCCACGAGACGACATCGCCGTGTCCGATGCCGTGGCGCTGGAGTGCCGCGCCGAGGGCGTCGACGATGGCGTCGAGCTGTGCGTAGGTCCACGTTCGTCCGCGGTCGACGACAGCGGTGCGGTCGGGGACCGTCCGGGCGGCGTCCGACAGATAGGCGTCGATGAAGTTGTCCTGCCAGGCCCCCGATGCGGTGGACTCCGCGATGACGTCCCCGTTCAGAATTGTGGTGACCATGGTTCAGACCCTTTCGACCGTCGGTGCGGCCGGCTGGTCCAGCACGAGCGCTCCGACCTTCTCCTCGAGTTCCGTGCTGTCGCCGTACCAGGCCCGCAACGCCAGCGCACGCTTGTAGTACCAGTGGATATCGGCCTCCGCGGTGAAGCCGATGCCACCATGCACCTGGATCGCGCCTTCGCAGACCGAGACGGCGACCCTTGCGGCATGGGCCTTCAATGCCGCGGCGTTGAGGTCAGCCTCGGTGTCGGGGAGCTCGTCCAACTCGCCGGCGACGGCCTCACAGAAGTTGTGCAGCGAGACCGCATCGGTGTGCATGTCCGCCAGCATGTGCTTGATCGCCTGGAAGGAGCCGATGACCCTTCCGAACTGCTCACGCTGTTTCGCGTACTCGACGGCCAACTCGACGCAGCGGGTGGCAATCCCGCTCAGCTCACAAGCGATGAGCACACGGCTCCACCGCCGGACTCGCGCCAGGACTTCCGGCGCTGTCGCCGCGTCGCCCACCGGAGCCCCCTCGACCCCGTCGAGCGTGACCCGGCTGAAGTTCAGGGCCGGGTCAGCGCTGCCGACAGCCTCGATCCGCACCCCCGGCATCGTCGGCTCGATCAGGTGCAGCAGGGGGCGTCCGTCCCGGTCGGCGACAACAAGGAGGGCCGTCGCCTCACCACCGAAGCGGACCGCCTCGAACGTCCCGTGCAGCCTGCCGTCCACGCTCGTGACCGAGCCGAGTCGTCCCGACCAATGGTCGGTCACGGCAGGATCGAGGAACGCCAGCACCGACCCGTTCTCCACCGCGTCCGTCAAGAGCTTGCGGCCCTCCTCGGAAGCATGCTCGTACACGGTGCCGGGCAAGAGCGAGTTCTCCAGCATCGGGCCGGCGAGAAGGTGACGGCCGTACTGGATGAAGATCGGGCCCAATGCCGACAGCGGAAGCCCGAGCCCACCATGCTCCTCCTCCAAGGCCACGGAAAACGTGCCGAGCTCGGCCAGAGCGGGAACCAGGCTCGACCGCTCGTCGGCCGAGGAGAGGATGCGCCGGCGAGTATCAGCGTCGTAGGCGGACCGCAGAAAGTCGTCGACGGTTGCCGCGAGAGAAGCGATGGTGTCGTTGTCAGCCACGGGGAAGTCCTAGAAGTCGCTCGGAGATGATGTTGCGCTGGACCTGCGACGTGCCCCCATAGATCGAGGCTGATCGCGAGTAGAGGTGGTCATGCACCCAACGGTCGGCCTCAAGCCCGAGAGGCGTCGATCCCGCCAGCGCCCGCGACGGGCCAAGCAGCTCGGCGATCGAGCCGAACACGGTCTGCTCGATGCCGTTGAGGAGCAACTTGTCCACGGAGTCCTCGGGAGTCGGAACCTCGCCGGCGTCCAGACGCTTGACAGTCTGGCGGGTCTGGGCGCCCAAGACGCGCAACGCGATCTGCGCCCGTCCGATCGCCCCGCGAACACGCCGCCCGAGGGCGGTCTCCGGCCCCGGCAGGTCACCTTCACGCAAGGCGGCCACGGCATCCTCGAACGCGACCTCGTAGTCGACGCGCCGGCGCACCGTGTAAGCGGCCCGCTCTATGCCCAGCGTGTGCGTGGCCACCGTCCAGCCCTGGTTCAGCTCACCGACCAGATTGCGGCGCGGTACCCGCACCTCGTCGAAGAACACCTCACAGAACTCACGCTCACCGGTCATCTGCTCCAGCGGACGCGGAGTGATCCCCGGTGAACTCATGTCCACCAGGACGTAACTGATACCGGCGTTCTTGTGAACGTCCGGATCGGTGCGCACCAGCAACGCACACCACTGCGACTTGTGCGCCCAGCTCGTCCACACCTTCTGGCCCGAGATCACGAAGTCGTCGCCATCGATCACCGCACGGGTCCGCAACGAGGCAAGGTCGGAGCCTGCATTCGGCTCGGAGAATCCCTGGCACCAGATGTGCTCGCCGGACAACAGCTGGGGCAACAGCTCTTCACGCTGCCACGACTGACCGTGATGGTCGATGGACGGGCCGACCACATCGAGCCCGATGAGCCCGATCGGCATCGGCGCCCGTGCCCGCGCCAACTCCTCGGCGAACACCAGTTGATGCATCGGCGTCAGGCCCTGTCCACCGGCCTCCCGACTCCAACTGATGCCGATCCAGCCGGCGTCGAACAACGTGTGCTGCCACTCGCGAAGCACAGTGAACCGCTCATCCAGGTCCAGCGGCACATGCGGAACGTCGGCCGCGGCCAGCCATTCCCGCGCCAGCGCGCGATAGGCATCCAGGTCCACCGTCGACACGACGTTCACCGCCCCGTGTACACGGGCGTGCGGCGCTCCAAGAATGCGTTGAGCGCCTCCTTGGAGTCCTCGTAACCCGACAGCTCACCGGTCAAGGACTGCTCGAACTCGTAGCCACTCTTCAGATCCATGTACTCGATGGTGTTCAGGCTCTGCTTGGCGAACCGCAACGCGGCCGGGCTGTGCCGCGCCAGCGACTCGGCCAAGGACTGCGCCGTCTCATACAGCTTCTCGTCGGGAACGACATCCACGATCCCCCCATACGGCAGGAGCTTGCCCGCCGGAACCAGATCACCACTCAGGTGCATCAGCCGGACCACGCCCTGAGGCACCATCCGCGACAGGTGCTTCGCTCCACCCATCACACCGACGTTCACCTCCGGGAGCCCGAACCGGGCACTCTCGGCGGCGACCACCAGGTCGCAGGAGGCGGCGATGGCCAGTCCGGTACCGACCGCAGCGCCCTGCACCGCGGCGATGAGCGGCTTGGTGCTGTCATAGATGGAGAAGAACGCCTCACGCACCTCCTTCATCCGTCCCGGCGAGTTCTCCGGGTCCAGGGTCTTGAACTCCTCCACGTCATTGCCGGCGCAGAAGTGCTTGCCCCGACCAGCGAGGACCAAGACCCGCGCCTCCGGCAGGTGCACGTCGACGTTGTCGAAGAACTCCTTGATCTCGAGGTACATCCCCTGGTTCACCGCGTTCGCCGGTGCACGGTTCAACCACACAGTCGCAGTCGCGCCGTGCTCCTGCCATTCGATGAACTCAAACTGCGCCATGTCCTGATCGTCCTGTCTGTGTAGTGCCTGGGCACGTCGACGACGGGGCT
>NZ_JAOPXQ010000050.1 GCF_025965075.1 Aeromicrobium sp. | reverse complement strand
AGATGCTCCAGCGCTGCTTGGCGATGCCGCCCTCCCACATGAGGTCGACGATGAGCTTGAGCTCGTGCAGCACCTCGAAGTAGGCGATCTCGGGCTGGTAGCCGGCCTCGGTCAGCGTCTCGAACCCGGCCTGGACCAGGTGCGACATGCCACCGCACAGGACGGCCTGCTCGCCGAACAGGTCGGTCTCGGTCTCCTCGGTGAACGTCGTCTTGATGACGCCGGCGCGGGTGCCGCCGATCGCCTTGGCGTACGACAGCGCGAGGTCCCACGCCTTGCCGCTGGCGTCCTGCTCGACCGCGATGATGTCGGGGATGCCGCGACCGTCGACGAACTCGCGACGCACGGTGTGACCCGGCGCCTTGGGCGCGACGAGCACGACGTCGACGCCGGCCGGCGGCGTGATGTAGCCGTAGCGGATGTTGAAGCCGTGACCGAAGATCAGCGCGTCACCGTCGACCAGGTTGGGCTCGATCGAGTCGGCGTAGACGTGTCGCTGGACCTGGTCGGGCGCCAGGATGACGACGACGTCGGCCTCCTCGACCGCCTCGGCGACCGAGCGGACCCGCAGGCCCTCGGCCTCGGCCTTGGCGCGGCTCTTGGAGCCCTCGGGCAGGCCGACACGCACGTCGACACCGGAGTCGCGCAGGTTGAGCGCGTGAGCGTGCCCCTGGCTTCCGTAGCCGATGACCGCCACATGGCGGCCTTGGATGATGCTCAGGTCAGCGTCGTCGTCGTAGAACAGTTCAGCCACGGGATGGTTCTCCTTGGAATTCAGCTTGCCTGCGTGCCGGGGACGGCGCGAAGGGTGCGGTCGGTGATGGAGCGGGGCCCGCGGCCGATGGCCACGCGTCCGGACTGGGCGATCTCACGGATCCCGAACGGCTCGAGGACGTTCAGCATCGCGGTCAGCTTGCCCGCGTCTCCGGTTGCCTCGATCGTCACGGCATCGGTGGCAACGTCAACCACTTTAGCCCTGAACAGATTGACGGTCTCCAGCACCTGTCCGCGGGTCTGGGGATCGGTCTTGACCTTGATCAGCATGAGCTCGCGCTCGACGGCGCTGCTCGAGTCGAGCTCGACGATCTTGAGGACGTTGACGAGCTTGTTGAGCTGCTTGGTGACCTGCTCCAGCGGCAGCTCGTCGACGTTGACGACGATCGTCATCCGCGAGATCTCGGGGATCTCGGTCGGGCCGACCGCCAGCGAGTCGATGTTGAAGCCGCGGCGCATGAACAGGCTGGAGACCCGGGCCAGGACGCCCGGGGTGTTCTCCACGAGAACCGACAAAGTATGAGAGGTCACGGTGAAACTTCCTGCTCGGAGTGACAGTTGCAGACATGCGGTGACGTGATTCGACGGAACATGTCAGAGGTCCTCGTCGTCCCACTCGGGCGCGAGATCTCGCGCGATCTGGATGTCGTCGTTGCTGGCGCCGCCGTGGACCATGGGCCACACCATCGCGTCGCGCTCGACCACGAAGTCGATGACCACGGGGCGGTCGGTGATCGCCATGGCCTTCTCGATCGTCGCGTCGAGGTCCGCCTCGTTGTCACAGCGCAGCCCGACGCAGCCGTACGCGTCGGCGAGCTTGACGAAGTCGGGTATCCGGCGGGCGCCGATCGACTCCGGGCCGGTGTTGAGGTCGGTGTTGGAGTAGCGCTCGTTGTAGAGCAGCGTCTGCCACTGCCGGACCATGCCGAGCGACGAGTTGTTGATGACCGCGACCTTGATCGGGATGCCCTCGATCGCGCAGGTCGCCAGCTCCTGGTTGGTCATCTGGAAGCAGCCGTCGCCGTCGATGGCCCACACGACCTGGCCGGGCAGGCCGACCTGTGCACCCATCGCGGCGGGCACGGCGTAGCCCATCGTGCCGGCGCCGCCGGAGTTGAGCCACTGGCGCGGACGCTCGTAGTCGACGTAGTGCGCGGCCCACATCTGATGCTGGCCGACTCCGGCGACGTACGTCGCCGAGGGCCCCGCGATCGCACTGAGCCGCTCGATGACGGTCTGCGGGGCGAGCCCCTCGGACGGCTTCTCGTAGCCGACCGGGAACTTCGCCTTGATGCCCAGCATCTGGGTCCTCCACGGCGCGAAGTCGCCCTGGACGCCGTCCTCGGACGCCTGCTTCTGCAACATCGTGATGAGGTCCGCGATGACCTCGCGGCAGTCGCCCACGATCGGGACGTCGGCGGTGCGGTTCTTGGAGATCTCGGCCGGGTCGATGTCGGCGTGGATGACCTTGGCCAGCGGCGCGAACGACGCCAGGTGACCCGTCACGCGGTCATCGAAGCGCGCGCCGAGCGAGATCAGCAGATCGCTCTTCTGCAGCGCCGCGACCGCCGCGACGGTGCCGTGCATGCCCGGCATGCCCAGGTGCAGCTCGTGCGAGTCGGGGAACGCGCCACGCGCCATGAGCGTCGTGACGACCGGGATCTGGGTCAGCTCGGCGAGGACCTTGAGCTCGGCCGCGGCCTCCGCCTTGATGACGCCACCACCGACGTACAGGACGGGGCGCTCGGCGGCGGCGATGAGGCGCGCCGCCTCGCGGACCTGCTTGCCGTGCGGACGTGTCGTGGGGCGGTAGCCCGGCAGCGCCAGCTCGGTCGGCCACCGGAACGGCGTCATGGCCTGCAGCGCGTCCTTCGCGATGTCCACCAGGACCGGGCCGGGACGACCCGTGCCGGCGATGTGGAATGCCTCGGCGATGACGCGCGGGATGTCGGCGGCGTCGGTCACGAGGTAGCTGTGCTTGGTGATCGGCATCGTGATGCCGCGGATGTCGGCCTCCTGGAAGCCATCGGTGCCGATCAGGTGGGTCGCGACCTGGCCCGTGATGGCGACGATCGGGACCGAGTCCATGAACGCGTCGGCGATCGCCGTCACGAGGTTGGTCGCGCCGGGGCCCGAGGTCGCCATGCAGACGCCGACCTTGCCGGTGACCTGCGCGTAGCCCTGGGCCGCGTGCCCGGCGCCCTGCTCGTGCCGGACGAGGATGTGACGGATCTGCTCGGAGTCGAAGAGCGGGTCGTACGCGGGGAGGATCGCGCCGCCGGGGATGCCGAAGATGGTGTCCACCCCGGCGTGCTCCAGTGCGCGCACGAGGCTCTGCGCCCCGGTCATGTGCTCCGAGAGCTGCTCGGTCATGAGTTCGTACCTAACTGTTCGTTGCTTCGTGTGCCGGTCGCGACCGGCCTGTTCGCATAAAAAAATCCCCCGGCCCGAGGGCAATCGAGGGAGACGCGGGGCCTGCAGGGGCCGTCGCGTCAATCATCTACTACAAGAGTCCGAATCTGCACGGGACAAGTCTCGTCCCGCTCCGAGCAATTATCAAGCCGTGAGACATTTCGTACCACCATGTGGACCTTCGACGATCTGACAAAGCGCACCGGCGCCTGACAGGATGACCATGCCAGCCTGCCACGTACGTCGCGGGCCACACTCTCAGGGGGACACATGAAGAACACCATCAGCGCTGCCATGATCGTGGCGGCTCTCGCCCTCACCTCTGCCTGCGGCGGCGGCGGCGACGGCGACGACCGTCCGACCAAGGCCGAGGTCAAGACCGCGATCACGAAGAAGGACAGCGTCTTCGGCTCCGCGATCCCGAAGGCCGCCGCCGACTGCGTCGCCACGGTGCTCGTCGACTCGAAGGTGTCGGACAAGGCGCTGACCGCGATCGTCGAGAGCGACAAGGACTTCAAGGGCAGCAAGGCCGACGAGAAGGCCCTGACGGGCCTGTCGAGCAAGTTCGGTACCTGCGTCACGAAGTAGTCAGCCCGTCGACGGCCCGGTGGAGCGCTGCTCCGCCGGGCCGTCGTGCGTCCGGGTCAGAGCAGCGGCAGGGCGGGATCGTCGCTCGGCAGCCTGCCGGTCGCGAGCCGGATCCAGGTCAGCTCGTCGTCGACCTGTGGAGGCCGGCCGACCGTGTCGGTGTACGCGGTCGCCAGCACCTCACGCACCAGCTCGACGGTGCCCGCGAGCAACGGTGGGGGCGCGACGACCGGAACTGACCGGCCCAGGTCGTCCCCGTGGACCACGAGCTCGATGACCCGGGTCGCGACGAAGTCGTCGAGCCGCAGCGCCCCCCGCGGGGTGCTCACGACGTCGCTGCGCAGCCGGTCGAGCGTACGGAAGCCGAGCCGCGCGCAGTTGTCGATGCCGCCGAGCAGGTCGGCCTCGAACGACCGGGCGAGCTGCTTGGTGCCGTCCGCGATCTCCTGCGCCGAGGCGCCGTAGCCGGCGACGTAGTCCCCCAGCGCGAGCGGAGCGGTGCGCGTCTCGGGGCCCAGCACCGTCAGCGCGAGGAAGGACCGACCCACGTGCGTGACGAGCTCGTGCACGTTCCAGGCCTCGAGCACGCTCGGCTCGGTGCGGTGGTCGAGCACCCCGGACTCCTCGATCCACGCCCGCAGCGCGTCCCACTGCTCACGGAGCAGGTCCCGGCCGGTCACCACGGCGAGGGCGCGTAGTCCTTGAGGAAGACGCCGTGGACGTCCTCGCCGGCCTCGCCGCGGACGATCGGGTCGTAGACGCGGGCGGCCCCGTCGACCAGGTCGAGCGGCGCCTTGAACCCCTCCTCGGCCAGCCGCACCTTGGTCGGGTGCGGCCGCTCGTCGGTGATCCAGCCCGTGTCGACGGCAGTCATGAGGATGCCGTCCTGCTCGAGCATCTCCCCCGCGCTGGTGCGGGTCAGCATGTTGAGCGCGGCCTTGGCCATGTTGGTGTGGGGGTGCCCGGGGCCCTTGTAGCGGCGGCTGAACTGGCCCTCCATCGCCGAGACGTTGACGACGTACGTCCGACGCGCGTCTGCCGCCGCCATCGAGGGCCGCAACCGGCTGACGAGGATGAACGGTGCGGTCGTGTTGCACAGCTGGACCTCGAGCAGCTCCAGCGCATCGACCTCGTGCACCCGCTGGGTCCAGCTGTTGACGTCGACGGTGTCGGGCACGAGTCCCCCGGCGTCGATGCGCGACAGGTCGGCCGACCCGGCGCTGAGGGCCAGGCTGGTCAGCTCCTCGGCGGTATGCGAGTCGCCGGCCAGCACGGGGTGGGCCGCGACCGAGCCGACCAGCGCGGCGGGGTGCGCGTCGCTGGTGTGGCCGAAGGTCAGCAGCTCGGGCAGCGGGCCCTCGGGCAGCGGGGCGGACTCGGCGTCGGCCAGCGGGGCGTACGCGCCGGGGGTACGTCGCACGGTCTGCGCCGCGTTGTTGATCAGGATGTCGAGCGGTCCCTGCTCGGCGACGGAGTCGGCCAGCCCGACGACCTGGGCCGGGTCGCGCAGGTCGATGCCGACGATGCGGAGCCGGTGGATCCAGTCGCCGCTGTCGGGCATCGCGGTGAAGCGGCGGACCGCGTCGTGCGGGAACCGGGTCGTGATGGTCGTGTGGGCGCCGTCGCGGAGCAGCCGCAACGCGATGTACATCCCGATCTTGGCACGGCCACCGGTCAGCAGCGCGCGCTTGCCGGTCAGGTCGGTGCGGGCGTCCCGCCGGGCCCGGTTGAGGGCGGCGCAGTCGGGGCAGAGCTGGTGGTAGAACGCATCGACGACGGTGTACTTCTGCTTGCAGATGTAGCACGGCCGGGCGACCAGCAGGGTGCCCGCCGAGGCACCCACGGCGGCGGAGACCAGCGGGATGCCCTCGGTCTCGTCATCGATGCGGGTGGCCGATCCGGTCGCGGTCGTCTCGACCACGGCACGGTCGGCGGCGGCGACCTCGGCCCGCTTGGCGAGCCGGCGCTGCTTCTTGACGTCCTTGTAGAACTTGCCGCAGGCGTGCCGCAGGGCCACGTAGGCCTCGTCCTCGTCCTCGAGGAACTGCGCCTGCCCGAGGACCTTCAGGGCGATCGCCAGCTCGTCGTCGTCGAAGCCGGCACGGGGATGGGAGGACATGCCCCCATTCTCCCTGACCCGTGGCCCCCGCCCTGCCGCGGGTTCAGCGGCGCCAGAGCCTCGAGCGCCGTGGGCGGTGAACCACGTGGTGGTCGCGAATCTTGCGTGACAGGATCTCTCGCATGACAGCGTCAGCCACACGCCCGGAGACACCACGCACGGCCCTCGCCTCCGCGTTAGACGCTCCGAAGCGTCCCGAGATCCAAGGTTTGCGCACAATCGCTGTCCTGCTCGTGGTGCTGTACCACCTGTGGCCGAGCACCTTCAGTGGCGGGTACATCGGGGTCGACATCTTCTTCGTGATCTCCGGCTTCCTGATCACGTCGCACCTCCTGCGAGAGGTCGATGCCACGGGCCGGGTAGATCTGGCCCGATTCTGGGCACGCCGCGCACGCCGACTGCTGCCAGGCGCCTACCTGGTGCTGGCCGCAACGGCGATCGGTATCTACGTCTGGGTCCCGCGGCTCCGCTGGCCACAGTTCTTCAACGAGATCATCGCCTCGACCCTCTACTACGAGAACTGGTCGCTCGCCCACGACGCTGTCGACTATCTCGCCGAGTCCAACGCCGCCTCGCCTGTGCAGCACTACTGGACGTTGTCAGCCGAGGAGCAGTTCTACCTGGGTTGGCCACTGCTCATGCTGCTCGGCCTCTTCATCGCCTCACGCTTCGGCGCGCGCAGGCGCGTTGCCATCGCTGCCGTCCTCGGAGCCGTGGTCTGCGGGAGCCTGGTCTACTCGCTCCATCTCACCTCGGCCGACTCGGCTCGCGCGTACTTCATCACGCCGACCCGTGCGTGGGAGTTCGGCTTCGGCGCGATGCTCGCCTTCGTGCCGACGACTGCACTGTCACGTGTTCCCACCGCCCGCCGCGCGGTCGCGTCGTGGGCCGCGATCACCGTCATGATTGGCGCCGGCTTCGTGTTCGACGGCGCCACCCCGATGCCCGGCACCGGCGCCATCGTCGTGGTCGTGGCAGCAACCGCCTTCCTCGCGGCGGGGGGCCCGACCCAGTGGTGGGCACCGCTGGCGGTCCTCGATCGACGTGCCGTGCAGTTCACAGGCGAAATCTCGTACGCGCTCTATCTGTGGCACTGGCCGCTCATCATCCTGTTGCCGTACGCGCAGGGGCACCCGAACGACAACCGCGCCCTCGCCGGCATCCTCGCCCTGGCGTTCATCCTGGCCACAGCATCGACCTTTCTCGTCGAGAACCCGATCCGCACCGGCCGGGCCATGCGAATTCGGGTACCCGCCGTGAGCCTGACCTTCGCGCTGCTCGGCGCCGTCGCCTTGGTGGCGCCGAGCGCAGCGATTCGACTCGGACAGGAGAAGGCCGAGGACCGCGCACTGACCATCGCGAGAAACATCGCCGAAAGGACCCCCCGATGCTTCGGAGCCGCATCCGTGGATGCTGAAGCCCCCTGCTCGAACCCTGATCTCGACCGGGTCCTCCTGCCTGACCCACGGTTCGCCGAGAGTGACCGTCCAGACAACCTCGCGTGCGCTAGCCGCCCCGCGGGTGAGCCGGTCGTGCCTTGCGCAACGGGCAACTGGAGCGACCCCTCCGTTCCGAAGGTGGCCCTGATCGGGGACTCTCACGCGCGCATGCTGAGCTCCGCACTGACGGCGCTTGCCGAACAAGGTGACCTGGCCTACGACGGCTACTTCCAGAGCGGTTGCCTCTGGAGCGCCGACGCGCCCGGACGCACCAAGTACGTCGCTGAGTGCAACTCGTTCAAGGAGAAGCTGCCGGCCCTGCTGACCGATGACCCGGGCCGGTACGACTTCATCGTCACCACCGGTCGTGCCTCCAAGCTCGAGGGCACCCTGGACGAGAAGGCCGGTGGGCTGGTCAGGGCGTGGAAGACAGTCACAGACCTGGGAATCCCGGTGGTTGCGATCACCGACATCCCCGAGATGAGTCCGAAGATCAACGAGTGCCTGGAGAGAGCTCGACGCGACGAGGTTGACGCCTGTGCTGCGAATCGCTCACAGGTTCTGTTGGACTCGGACCCGTTCACAGCTGCTGCCGCGAAGTCGCCGGGCGGACGCGTCATCGACCTGACACCGTTCTACTGCGGTGCCAACACCTGCCCTGTCGTCATCGGCGGAGTCACTGTGTACGCCGACTTCAACCACCTCACCGCGACGTACTCTCGCACGCTGGCTCCCATCATCAAGCGCGAGCTTGTCCGTGACGGCCTGCTGCATCGCTAGCCTGCGGGCGACGACGCCTGCCGCAGATTCTCCCTGACCCGTGGCCCCGCCCTGCCGCGGGTTCAGCGGCGCCAGAGCCTCGAGCGCCGTGGCCGGTGGATCACGAACCGGTCGCCCAGCGCCGCGCGGACCTCCTCGGGCACCTCGTCCAGGGTGAGGACGTGGACGGTCGCGACTCCCAGCGCGGCGACGTCGGCCGAGGCCGTGACCGCCGCGTCGATCCGCCCGGGGACACCGGTCGCGTCGGCACCGGGCACCGCGACGTACACCAGGCAGCCCAGCGGCGGGCTGTCGTCGACCGTGTAGCTGAACGCGTGCAGCTCACGGACGGTGTCATCGTGCGACGACGCCTGGACGACCGCGGCCCGGACGGCTTCCGGCAGCCCGTCCCACGCCGCCAGCCGCACCTCGGAGCCGACGGGGAACGCGGGGACGTACCGCTTGAGGTTGGCGACGTAGGACGCCGTCGCCGTCATGCCCGACGCGTGCTCCGGGTCGATCACGAAGCCGATGCCCGGCGGGAGCAGGGTCAGCAGCTCACGCACCGCGATGCGCCGCAGCTCCCACGACTCGACGTGAAGCGCGTCGGTGGCGATCGCCTCCTCCGACCACACCGCCACCATCTGCTGGCCGGGGGTCGACTCGGTGCCCGAGAAGACCCCCGTCGTGCGGTCGACCCCGATCAGGACCGAGCCGAAGAGGACGTCCCACTTCGTGGCGAAGCGGCCGCTCATGCCGATGTCCCGCTTCAGCCGCAGACGGCGCCGTCGGCGGCCGAGCTGACGAGCTTGGCGTACTTGGCCAGGACGCCCTTGGTGTACTTCGGCGGGTTGGGCTCCCAACCGACCTTGCGGGCCTCGAGCTCGTCGGCGTCGACCTCGACCTCGAGGGTCCGGTTGGCCATGTCGAGCACGATCGGGTCGCCGTCGCGGACGAACGCGATCGGACCGCCGTCGACCGCCTCGGGGGCGACATGGCCGACGCACAGTCCGGTCGTGCCGCCGGAGAAGCGGCCGTCGGTCATCAGCAGCACGTCCTTGCCGAGGCCCGCGCCCTTGATCGCCCCGGTGATCGCGAGCATCTCACGCATGCCCGGGCCGCCCTTGGGACCTTCGTAGCGGATGACGACGACGTCACCGGCGGTGATCGTGCCGTCCTCGAGCGCGTCCATCGCCTTGCGCTCCCCGTCGAACACCCGGGCGGTGCCGCGGAAGACGTCGGAGTCGAAGCCCGCGCTCTTGACGACGGCACCGTCGGGCGCAAGCGAGCCGCGCAGGATCGTCAGCCCGCCGGTCTTGTGGATCGGCTTGTCCAGCGCCCGGATGACGTCGCCGTCGACCTTGGGCTCGATGTGCGCGAGGTTCTCGGCCATGGTCTTGCCGGTGACGGTGAGGCAGTCGCCGTTCATCAGGCCGGCGTCGAGCAGGGCCTTCATGATGACCGGGATGCCGCCGACCTTGTCGACGTCGTTCATGACGTAGCGGCCGAACGGCTTGAGGTCACCGAGGTGCGGGACCTTGTCGCCGATGCGGTTGAAGTCCTCGAGGGTCAGGTCGACCTCGGCCTCGCGGGCGATGGCCAGCAGGTGCAGCACGGCGTTGGTGGAGCCGCCCAGCGCCATGACCAGCGCGATGGCGTTCTCGAACGCGGGCTTGGTCATGATGTCGCGCGCCGTGATGCCCTGGCGGAGGAGCTCGACGACAGCCTCGCCGGACTTGATGGCGTACTCGTCGCGGCGGCTGTCGATCGCCGGCGGCGCGGACGACCCGGGCAGGCTCATGCCGAGCGCCTCGGCGGCCGAGGCCATCGTGTTGGCGGTGTACATGCCGCCGCAGGCGCCCTCACCCGGGCAGATCGCGCGCTCGATCTTGTCGACCTGCTCGCGGGAGATCAGGCCCTTCAGGCACGCGCCGACGGCCTCGAACGCGTCGATGATCGTGACGTCCTTGCCGTCGACGTTGCCGGGCATGATCGATCCGGCGTAGACGAACACGCTGGCGAGGTCGAGGCGTGCCGCGGCCATCAGCATCCCGGGAAGCGACTTGTCGCATCCCGCGAGCAGCACCGACCCGTCGAGCCGCTCGGCGCTCATCACGGTCTCGACCGAGTCGGCGATGATCTCGCGAGACACCAGCGAGAAGTGCATGCCCTCGTGGCCCATCGAGATGCCGTCGGAGACCGAGATGGTGCCGAACTCGAGCGGGTAGCCCCCACCGGCGTGCACGCCGTCCTTGACCGCCTTGGCCAACCGGTCGAGCGAGAGGTTGCAGGGGGTGATCTCGTTCCACGAGCTGGCCACCCCGATCTGCGGCTTGACCCAGTCGTCGTCGCCCATGCCGACCGCCCGGAGCATGCCGCGGGAGGCTGTCGCCTCGAGGCCGTCGGTGACGACCCGGGACCGGGGTTTGATGTCCACATTGCCAGTGGTGGTCGGCTTCTCCTGGGTGTCTGTC
>NZ_JAOPXQ010000018.1 GCF_025965075.1 Aeromicrobium sp. | reverse complement strand
AGCATGGCCGAGGCCAACGCTGCGCCGACCCCCTCACCCACCCGCAGCCGCAGGTCCAGCAGCGGCTCCAGGCCCAGATGTTCCAGAACGGCGGGGTGCGCGCGTTCGCGGCTGCGCTGGCCGGCGACGAGATACGCCGCCGCTCCGGGCTCCATCCGGACGGCCACGAGGGCTGCGACGCTCGTGGCCAGGCCGTCGAGCACGCTGACAGCGCCGCTGGAGGCGGCGCCGAGCACCACACCGGTGAGGACACAGAACTCCGGTCCACCCAGGGCTGCGAGTGCCTCCTCGGGAGACAACCGGCCCAGGTCCCGTCCCATCTGGACTCGCGCGAGGGCCGCGTCCACCACATCGGTCTTGCGCCGCACCATGTCGGTGTCCGACCCGGACCCGAGTCCCACCACCTCTGTTGCTGAGAGGCCCAACAATGCCGCCGCGAGCGTAGCGGCCACCGTGGTGTTGCCGATGCCGACTTCTCCGAGCGCCAGGAGGACATGTTCGCGCCCTGCGGCGGCTCCGAGCTCTCGCCCCTGATCGATCAGCGCGGCGACCTGCGGGGCAGACAGGGGGTCGGAGCTGACGAGGTCACCTGTCGCGGTGCCGGCGTCCACCGAGGCGAACGACAAGCCTGCCGCTGCGGCGGCCACGGCACCGGCCGACTCGCCCGCGCGACCTGCCGCGAGGACGTCCTCGGTCACGGAGTCGCGGTAGGCGGAGATGCCGTGGGCCGTTGCCGGGTGCCGCCCCGCGACCACGATCAGCTGGCCGCTCGGGACGCTCTCGTGACGTCCCTGGGTCGCGGCCTCGACCCGGTCGACATAACGATCCAGCACCCCGAGTGAGCCCGGCGGGGTGAGCAGCTCGTCGGCGTCGTCCCGGGCTCGCACGAGGGCGTCGCCGCCGGGCGCTTGCAGCCGTGAGGGCGGCGGCGGGGCGGTCTCGCTCCACCTCTCGGCGAGGATCACCTCGTCGAGCGGCTGCCGCCGCGACCACCCGGCCCGTTCCAGGCCAGGGTCCGGCGGACGCTCGTCGGGCCAGCCCAGACAGAGCCACCCGAGCGTTTCCACGCCTTCAGGAGCACCGATCAGGTCCTTGAGGTCCTGCTGCTCGAACAGGGTGACCCAGCCGACGCCGAGACCTTCGGCCCGCGCAGCGAGCCAGAGATTCTGAATGGCGCACGCACACGACCACATGTCGGAGTCGGGGAAGGTGGCCCGACCGAGCACCCCTGCGGCGGGCGTCCGCCGGTCGCAGGCCACGACCACTCCAAGCGGAGCCTCCCGAATTCCTTCGAGCTGCAGATCCAGCAGCCGCCTGGCCGCCTCCGGGTCGAGCTGGCGTGCCTGCCGGAGTCGCTGCTCGTCGGCCATCCGGCCGGCCCGGTCCCGTGTGCCCGGGTCAGCGACCACGATGAACCGCCACGGTTGGCTGTGCCCCACGGACGGCGCCATGTGCGCGGCGGCGAGCACGCGGCGCACGATCTGCGGGTCCACGGGGTCGGGACGGAATCGGCGCACATCGCGACGGGCACCGACGACGTCGTAGAACGCCGACCGTGAGTCCTGGGGAAACGCCCACCCCTGGACCTCGGCGGCCCGATCGGCCGCCGAGGTCTGATCACCGAGGAGAGGCACCGGCCGATTCCACGTCATGGGGCCTGATCATAGGCAGGCTCGTCGACGTAGATCGACGAACCCAGCTCCACGAACTGGCTGGACTTCTCCTCCATGCCCGACGCCACATAGTCGCGGACGTCCTGGCTGATCCTCATCGAGCAGAACTTCGGACCGCACATGGAGCAGAAGTGCGCGGTCTTGCTGGCTTCCGCCGGCAAGGTCTCGTCGTGATAGGACTCCGCGGTGTGCGGGTCCAGCGACAGCGCGAACTGGTCGTGCCACCGGAACTCGAAACGCGCCTTCGACAGTGCGTCATCCCAGTCGCGAGCGCCGGGGTGGCCCTTGGCGATGTCGGCCGCGTGGGCCGAGAGCTTGTACGTGATCACACCGGTCTTGACGTCGTCACGGTTCGGCAGCCCCAGGTGCTCCTTGGGCGTCACGTAGCAGAGCATCGCCGTGCCGTGCATCGCGATGGCGGCGGCGCCGATGGCCGAGGTGATGTGGTCGTAGCCAGGTGCGATGTCGGTGGCGAGCGGGCCCAGGGTGTAGAAGGGGGCGCCGTGGCACCAGTCCTGCTGAAGGACGACGTTCTCCTCGACGAGGTTCAGCGGCACGTGGCCCGGCCCCTCGACCATCACCTGGACGTCGTGCTCCCAGGCCCGCTGGGTCAGCTCGGCGAGCGTGCGCAGCTCGGACAGCTGGGCCTCGTCGTTGGCGTCCGCCGTGCAGCCGGGCCTCAAGCCATCGCCCAGGGAGAAGGAGACGTCGTATCGCGCGAAGATCTCGCACAGCTCGTCGAAGTGCGTGTAGAGGAAGTTCTCCTCGTGGTGCGCCAAGCACCAACCGGCCATGATGGCGCCGCCACGCGAGACGATCCCGGTGATTCGTCGGGCTGTCAGGGGCACGTAGCGGAGCAACACGCCGGCGTGCACCGTCATGTAGTCCACACCCTGCTCACACTGCTCGATCACGGTGTCGCGATAGATCTCCCACGTCATCCGCGACGCGTCGCCCTCGACCTTCTCCAGTGCCTGGTAGATCGGCACGGTGCCGATGGGCACCGGCGAGTTGCGCACGATCCACTCGCGGGTGGTGTGGATGTCGTCGCCCGTGGACAGGTCCATCACGGTGTCGGCACCCCACGTGACAGCCCAGGTCATCTTGTCGACCTCTTCGGCGATCGAGCTCGTCACGGCCGAGTTGCCGATGTTGGCGTTGACCTTGACCAGGAACCGCTTGCCGATGATCATCGGCTCGGCCTCCGGGTGGTTGATGTTGGCGGGGATGATCGCGCGTCCGGCAGCGACCTCGGTGCGGACCAGCTCGACGTCCATGCCTTCGCGGATGGCGACGTACTCCATCTCCGCCGTGATGATGCCCTGGCGTGCGTAGTGCATCTGGCTGACGGTGCGGCCGGGCAGCGATCGGCGCGGGCGGGCCTGGTGCCCGCGCCACTGCTCGCGTGCCTGACCGCGTCGAACGGCCGCCTTGCCGTTGTCGAGCAGCTGGGCCTCGCGACCGTCGTACTCCTCGGTGTCACCGCGTTCGATGATCCACGCGCTGCGCAAGGCCGCAAGACCGACTTCCGGGTCGCTGCCGGGGCCTGCGGTTGCGTAGCGGTCGAAGGTGTCGCCATTGGTGAGTGCTACCCGGGTGAACGGCACCGCGACGTCGTCACGTGAGCCGGTGCGGTGGACGGTGCTGTGCGATGGGTGGATGTGCATAGTTCTCCTAGTGGGGGTGGGTGAGGACGTGGGCGACCGGGCCGCGGCCGCGGCCGAGCTCCCAGGGCGCGGCGACTCTGAGCGCCGCCGCCACGAATTCCTGGGCGAGCGTGACCGCGGCGTGCAGGTCGAGGCCGCGGGCCAGATGGACGGCCAGGGCCGCGCTGAACGTGCACCCGGTGCCGTGATCATTGCGGGTGGGGACGGCCGGGTGCTCGAAGATCTCCAGGTGACCCGAGCCGTCGACAACCACGTCGCGACACGTCCGCGTCCACGGATCACCTCCGGTGAGCACGACTGCCGGTGCGATCTCGTGCAGCGCTCGCGCGATCTCGACCGCCGGGCGATCGGGGTCGAGGCCGGTGAGCCGAACGGCCTCGTCGAGGTTGGGGGTCACGACGGTGCAACGGGGCAGCAGGACCTCGCGGTAGGCCGTGACGAGCTCGTCATCACCGAGGACGGCACCGCTGGTCGCCGTGAGCACCGGATCGACGACGAGCGGCACGGATCCGGCCGCCAGGTCGGCCACGACGCAGGCCACCTCCGCCGACCCCAGCATGCCGGTCTTGGCTGCGGCGACCGGCAGATCCTGCAGCACCGCGACGACCTGGGACTGCACATCGGCCGCGGACAGGGACACGACCCGGTGGACGCCGGTCGTGTCCTGTGCCGTGACCGCCGTGACGGCGCACGTTCCGTGCGCGCCCAGCGCCGCGAACGTGGTGAGGTCAGCGGCCAGGCCGGCTCCACCTCCCGAATCGGTGCCGGCGATCGACAGCACCACGGGCGGACTGCTCACGACAACCCCGCGAGCAGCTGCTCGGTCACGGCTGCCGGGTCCGCGGCGCGCATGACGGTCCCCATCACTGCGGCACCGTGCGCCCCGGCGTCGCGCATCTCGGAGACGTTGCCGACGTCGACCCCTCCCAGGGCGAGCACCGGCACCCCCTGGGCCGCCGCGACGGCCCGACGCACGCCGTCCACGCCGAGCGCCGGACCGTAGCCCGGCTTGGAGGCACTCATGGCGACCGGCGAGATGGTCACGTAGTCGGCGCCTTCGGCGACCGCCCGCGCGATCTCGTCGTCGTCGTGGCACGAACGGCCGTGCGTCCCGGCGGGCCCTGCCTTCGCGAGATCCTGGTGAGCGGCGAGGTGAACACCGTGGGTCCCGGGCAGCGGGCCACGCGCCGCGACAACCCGCACGTGCTCTCCGAGGAGCGATGCGAGATCTGCCCGTTGGTCCTCGGCGAGGTCCAGCTCACGGAGCACGACAGCAGCGAGCCCGGCTTCGGCGCACCGAGCCACGGTCGACACGAGGTCACGTCCGGGAGGCAGCTGGTGGCGATCGGTCAGCAGGAGCAGACGGAACATCAGATCTCGACCCGCCCGTGCATCGGGCTCGAGGCGCGGGCGTGCTCACGGCGCGGGATCCGCCCGGACGTTCGCGCCATCGCCCCGGCCTGCACCCCCAAGCGCATGGCACCGGCCATCGCGACGGGGTCTTCGGACCTGGTGACAGCCGTGGCCACGAGCACGGCGTCACAACCGAGCTCCATGGCCTGTGCCGCCTCGCTTGCCGTGCCGATACCGGCGTCCAGGACAAGAGGCACTGACACGGCCGCCCGCACGGACTCGATCGCGTGCGGATCGGCGATACCCCGCCCCGACCCGATCGGTGATCCGAGGGGCATGACCGCGGCGCACCCCACGTCGACCAGCCGGCGCGCGACCACCGGGTCCGCAGTGGTGTAGGGCAGCACCGTGAAGCCCTCGTCCACGAGGATGGCGGCGGCTTCCACCAGCTCGACCACGTCGGGAAGCAGGCTGAGCTCGTCACCGATCACCTCCAGCTTCACCCAGTCGGTCCCCAGCGCCTCCCGGGCGAGCTGCGCGGTCAGGACCGCCTCCCGAGCACTCCGACACCCAGCCGTGTTCGGGAGAAGACGCACCCCCAGGTCGCGCAGCGTCATCAGCAAGCCATTCGCCCCAGTGTCGGAGGTCCGCCTCATCGAGACCGTCACCAAGCCGGGTCGGCCCGCCGTGACGACTCGACACACGGTGTCGTGGCTGGTGAGCCCTCCAGTGCCGAGCCACAACCGGCTCGGCACCCTGGTGCCGGCGATCTCCACGCCCTCATCTGTGACGTCCACGGCGCTCACCCGCCTTGGCGCGCGGTGACGACCTCGATGCGGTCGTCCTCCCGCAGCACGGTCGAGGGCCAGTCGCTCCCACGGACGACGACGCCATTCACCGCGGCGGCCACGCCTCGGGCGTCCGCCACCAGGCTCGGCAGGCGGGCCCCGTCAGGCACCTCGCGGGGCTGTCCATTCACGGTCACGTGCATAGGTCCTCATCTCTGTACAGAAGGTCGAAGCGGTCGGGAAGGAAGGCGTCAACGGTCGACGGAGCTTCGCGCCCGGCGACGTAGGCACAGATCGCCGCTGCCGTGACGGGTGCCAGAAGCACGCCGCTGCGGTAGTGACCGCCGGCGAGCAGATGCCGGGCTGGCCCGTCGCTCGGGACATCCCCGATCAGCGGCCCGTTGTCAGGGCTTCCGGGTCGGTCCCGGGCAGTGATCTCCAGGATGTGGGCTGTCTCGAGGCTGGGGAGGAGCGCGCGTGCGGTCTCCAGGAGTCGCGCTACGCCGCCCACCGTCGGCATCGGCGCCGTCTCCTTGGTGACGTGCTCCTCCTCGGTCGCGCCGATCACGAGCTCCCCGTCACGACGTGGCACCACGTACACCCGTTCACCGTGAAGCCGAGCACGCAGCACGCACGCCGGGGCATCTGTCGTCCGAACGCGCACGATCTCTCCGCGCACCGGCCGCACGCGAGGCAGACCCGTGGCCCCGCTGGCCAGCACGACGACATCGGCCCGCAACCGCGTTCCGTCCTCCAGTGCGACACCGTCCGGCCGAGGAACGGCTCGCCGGTGCACCACGCGATCCCCGAGCACCGCGAGCAGCGCTTCCACCACCACACGCGGGTTGACGTGCATGTCGTCGGGGAGCAAAGCGCCCCCGACCATGCGGGTCGACAGCCGAGGTTCGCTGATCCTCAGCTCGCGCCGCCCGAGCTCATCGACCCGAACCCCGGCGCCGTCCAGGAGCCGACAGGTCCGGCGGACCTCCTCGAGGTCGTCGCGGTCGCCTGCCACCAACATCGCGCCGCCCGCACGGAGCTCGACGTCGACGCTCGAGCGCGCGCTGAGACTGGCGGCAAAGGACGGCCACCGCGCCAGGGACTCCTGACCGAGCCGGAGCAGAGCCTCTTCACCGAACCAGGCCTCGCCGCCCGGAGCAAGCATCCCCGCTGCGGCGTACGTCGCACCACCGCCCGGCGACGGATCGCAGACGGTCACGTCATGACCGGCTCGGACCAGCTCATCAGCGCAGGTCAGCCCCACGACACCGCCGCCGACGACCACCACCGACTGGCCCGTCCCGGGTGTGGCGAACCCGTTCACGCGGCGCAGACGAGGTCGACGATCTCCTTCGCGGCTCGGGGTGGGTCGAGTGCCTGCCACACGGCTGCCACCACGGCGACGCCGTAGGCTCCGGCGCGCAGGACGGTCGGGACCCGGTCGGCGGTGATGCCGCCGATCGCGATCGTGGGGATCGTCAGAGCAGCGGCGCTCAGCGCGTCCAGCCCGATCGGGTCGGGCAGAGCGGTCTTGGTCGTGGAGGCGTGCACCGGGCCGACCCCGGCGTAGTCCGCACCGTCCGCCCGCGCCCGCTGCGCGTCGGCACGACCACGGCAGGTCGCCCCGATCAGGAAGCCGGACGGGGCCAGCAACCGTGCGTCGGCGACGGGCAGGTCATCCGATCCCAGGTGCACGCCGTCCGCCCCCGCGGCCAACGCAAGGTCGAGTCGGTCATTGACGATCACCTGCGCTCCCCGGGGGTGAACGGCCTGCACCACGGCCCGAGTCCACACCACCAGCTGGCGGTCGGTCGCTTCCTTGGCGCGAACCTGGATGGCGTCCACCCCGGCATCGACGACTGCGGTCACGAGCCGGAGTGCCTCGTGGTCGAGGCGATCGAAATGGGTGATCAGATGAATACGTGGCAACACGTCGCAAGCACTTCCTTCGCCGGCATGACCCGGAGCAGGTTCGACGGTCGGGGCAGCCTCAGCCCCTTCTCAGCCCGATGCATCGGGCTCCCGTGTGGATGCTGACGACCATAGCATC
>NZ_JAOPXQ010000036.1 GCF_025965075.1 Aeromicrobium sp. | reverse complement strand
GGCAGCCTGCTGCTGGGCCTGGCCCTCTCGACGGGCAACGTCACCGAGAACGTCCGGGCCCTGTCGAACATCAACGAGGAGTCCCGCCTGGCCGTGGAGCGTCTCAGTCGTGAGCTGCGGCAAGCCGCCCAGGTGACGGCGGTGTCGCTGCCTTCCGCCTCCGCCGACCGCACCGCCCACACCTTCTGGACGGACTTCGACGGCAACGGTGCCCAGGACCTGAACGCCGCCGATCCGGAGATCCTCACCTACGAGTGGGATCCGCAGACTGATCGGCTGTCGTTGACCGTCAACGACGCCTCCGGCACGTCCATCACCCGGCCGTTGCTGGCCGCCAACGTCTCCGCGCTCACGCTGGACCTTCGCAGCAGCGAATGGCAGCTCGACGCGGACGGGGACGGGCGGACCACCTGGCAGGAAATCGACGTGCCGGCGGCGGGCGGCAACGGCAACGGCGTGCCTGACGGACCAGAGCTGCTCAAGCTCGACCTGATCGGCGTGACCATGACGGTCCTCGACGGAGCCCGCGCCCAGACCTACACCACACGCGTCGACCTCCGGAACCGGGGCTGAACATGCACGCCATCCACTCCACCCGTCCCGACCATGCTGGCGTCCGATGGCAGGACCGGGGCTCGGCGATGATCCTCACGCTCATGGTGATGACCCTGGTCACCGTCCTGAGCGCGACCGTTGCGGTCGTGACGATCAACAACCTGCAGGCGTCGTGGCGCTCGCGCCAGGCCGGCGCGGCGCTGAGCGCGGCCGACGCGGGCGTCGCTCAGGCGGTCACCTACCTGCGGAGCTCGGGAGTCCGTGGCCTGGACTGCTCGCCCACCTGCCCGAGCAATCCGTGGGGCAGCTCGACGACCCCCGCCTCGGTGACCCTGCCGGGGGCTGCAGGTCAGTCGTACAAGGTCTGGATCAAGCCTGTCACGCCCTTCCCCCAGAACGATCCCGGTGTCTACCAGATCCACTCCACCGGCTCGGCGGCCGGCGCCGCCTCACGACCGGTGACCGCCGAGGTGAGCGTCACCAGGAGCGACGTGCCCAAGGGAGTCTTCGCCCGGTCCGTCAGTGGGGGTGGCAGCGCGTCGGTGACCAACCAGAGCGTCTTCTCGACCAGCTGCGTCAACGATCGGTCGAAGATCGCGATGAACGGTTTCGACCTGGCCTACGACGGCATCCCGGTCGGCGTCCATTCGTCGGCGACCATCACCGGGTCCAAGGGCTGCACCACCACGAACTCGATCCACTCGGCCAGGCCGTGCAGCACCGGCTATCCCTACGACCAGGATCGTCTCGGCGGACGGCTGACGGCGGGGGACGGGTGCTACGACCCGCGGATGGCAGGGTCGGGTCCGTGGGCGAAGTACTACTCGACATATGACACGAACGGCGACGGCACCAAGGACGTGTCGTCGCAGATCAAGTCCGACGCCGACCTGTTCAAGATCTTCGGCTTCCAGCCGGAGCTGAGCCAGGAACGCATCGACTCGTTGCGGATGCTGGCGCAGTCACAGGGGAACTACTGGCAGTCCTCGAGCCACTGGAGCAGTCCGGACGAGGCCAACGCCGTCATGTTCTTCGACCTCGCCGGGACAGACACCGGCGGCACCGTGAACCTGAACGACATCACCGGGTTCGGCCGTGACACCAACACGTCCGGCACCGCCCCGTCGTGTCCTTCGCGATCGCTCATCATCGTCATCGAGGGCGGCAACGCGAAGCTGAACTCCAATCAGAAGCTCGCCGCGTCGCTGATCCTGACCGGGAAGTCGCCCAACCTGGGGCAGCTCACGAAGGCCAACGGCAACGCGACGTTCATCGGCACGATCTTCGCCGACACGATCAACCTGGTCGGCAACGTGGACATCACCATGGACGCCTGCTTCCTGGCCAACCCGAGTCCCGGCCTGATGGACTTTGCCGTGACGTCGTACCGCGAAGAGGACCGCGGACTCGGCTGACCGAGGCGGTCAGCCGATCAGCTCGAACACCTTGAAGATCGGCAGGTACAGGGCGATGATCATCGACCCGACCACGCCGCCGAGGAACGCGATCATCAGTGGCTCGATGAGGGCGGTGAGCGCCTCGGTCGTGGCCTCGACCTCGTCGTCGTAGAACTCCGCGATCTTCTGGAGCATCTTGTCGATGGCGCCGGACTCCTCACCGGAGGCGATCATCTGCACGACCATCGGCGGGAAGACCTGGTGCGCCGCCAGCGGAGCCGACACGGACTCGCCGCGACGCACCGACTCCTGGACCTCCTTGAGCGCCCGGGAGATGACGACGGAGCCCGTGGTCTCGGAGACGATCTCCAACGACTGCAGGATCGGCACGCCCGAGGACAGCAACGTGCCCAGATTGCGGGCGAAGCGAGCCAGGGCGAGCTTCTGGAACAGCTTGCCGAACACCGGCAGCCGCAGCTTCAGCGGATCGACGACGTTGCGCACCGGCTCGGTCTTGCCGAACCTGCGCCACCACCACAAGCCGACGACGGCGAGCACGACCAGCAGCGGCAGCATGAACCGCATCGACCTGGACAGGACGACCAGCACCTGGGTGGGCAGCGGCAGGGTGCCACCCAGGTCCTTGAACATGGCCTCGAAGGTGGGAACGACGAAGACCAGCATGCCGACGCACATGAGCATCGCGAGGACGAACACGACGATCGGATAGGTCAGCGCCGCCTTGATCTTGCCGCGCAGTCTCACCTCGGCCTCGAAGTTGTCGGCGATCTGACGCATCGTGACGTCCAGGAACCCGCCGGCCTCACCGGCTCGGGTCATGTTGACCATCAGCGGGGGAAAGATGTCGTCCTTCGCGAACGCGGCCGACAGGCTCATGCCGGCCTCGATGTCCTGCTTGACCCTGCGCAGGATTCGGCGCAGCTCGGGGTTGTCCGACTGCTCCGCGAGGATCGTCAGTCCCCGGAGCATCGTCAGGCCCGCGTCGATCATGGTGGCGAACTGCCGGGAGAAGATCGCGAGGTCCTTCATCTTCACGCGCTTCTTGCGCCCGAAGCTGATCTCCTTCTGCATGCCCGCGTTGGCGGGACGCACCTCGAGCGGGGCGTAGCCCATGCCACGAAGCTTCTCGGCGACGGCCGCCTCCGAGGCGGCCTCCACCTTGCCCTCGACCAGCTTGCCGCCGGGTCCTCGGACCTTGTACGAGTACTGCTGCGTGGTCATGGAGTTCCTCGATGCTCGTCGGTGTCGTCAGCGCCGGCCGTCGGCAGCGGTGCCGCCGGCGTTGACGAGAGTGTCGAAGTCGGCACGGTTGGAGCAGTTCTCGACACCCGTCTCGTAGCTGATCCGGCCTGTCTTGACCAGTCCCGCGAGATCGGCGTTCAACGTCTGCATGCCGTCCTTGGCCCCCGACTGCAGCGCGCCCTGGATCTGCTGGAGCTTGTCGTCCCGGATCATCGCCCTGATGCCGGAGTTGCAGACCATGATCTCCACGGCGGCCGCGCGGCCCTTGCCGTTCGCGGTCTTGACCAGGGTCTGGCACAGCACGCCCTGGAGGGTCGCGGCCAGCTGGGTGCGGACCTGCTGCTGCTGATCGGCCGGGAACACGTCGACGATGCGGGTGATGGTGTCCTGCGTGGACTGCGTGTGGAGCGTGGCGAAGACGAGGTGACCGGTCTCGGCGGCGGTCAGGGCGACCGAGATGGTGTCGAGATCGCGGAGCTCACCGACGAGGATGACATCGGGATCCTGGCGCAGCACGTGCTTGAGGGCGCCTCGGAAGCCGTGCGTGTCCTGGCCGACCTCCCGCTGGTTGACCAGGCAGCCCCGGTGCTGGTGCAAGAACTCGATCGGATCCTCGATCGTCATGATGTGACCGCGCCGGGAGCGATTGATCTTGTCGATCAGGGCCGCGAGCGTGGTGGACTTGCCCGAACCCGTGGGGCCGGTCACCAGCACGAGTCCACGCTTGAGGTGGGCGAAGCTCTCGACGACCGGAGGCATGCCCAGCTCCTCGAGCGGCTTGATCTCCCACGGGATCGCGCGCATGACGGCGCCGAGCGATTCACGCTGCTGGAAGACGTTGACGCGGAACCGGGCGTGACCGGGGACGGCGTAGGCGAAGTCCAGCTCGAGCTCTTCCTCGAAGACCTTGCGCTGCCGCTCCGTCATGACGCCGTAGAGGGTCTCCTGCAGCTGGCTCGGGGTCAGCTTGGCGTACCCGTCGATCACCTGCATGTCACCGCGGACCCGGACGGTCGGCGGGGCGTTCGTGGTCAGATGCAGATCGGATCCGCCGAGCTCCAGCACGTGGATGAGCAGGTCGTCGAGGACCAGGCGCCGGTCGGTGGGTGCGGGAGCGGGCGGCGCCTGCCGCGGGGGAGCGGCCGGCACGGCGGCCGCAGGTGCCACCTGCGGGGGACCGACCGGCACGGTGGCCGCAGGTGCCACCTGCGGGGACCCCGCGAAAGGGAGCCCGAAACCACCCGAGTCAACGGGCGAGGAGAACTGGTTCACGTCTGTCCTACGGTCGATGGGGAGCGGGCGTTCGGAGCCGCTAGGAGCATCGGTTCCGGCAGTCACGATCTTGAGGGTCCCGCGCCGGGAGACCGGCTCAGACGACGACGCGCAGGACCTCCTCGATGGACGTCCGGCCCTGCAGCACCTTGAGCCAGCCGTCGTGACGGAGCGTGACCATGCCCTGGGCCCGGGCGGCACGACCGACGTCGTCGGTGGAGGCACGTGCGACGGCGAGGCGTTCGATCTCCTCGGTGACCGTCATGACCTCGTGCAGAGCCATCCGTCCGCGATAGCCCGTGTTGGCGCACTTCGAGCAGCCGCCGGGCTGGTACAGCGTCGGCACGCCCGCCTCGGGGTCCCACGGAATGCCGAGGCGGTCGAGCTCCTCGGCCTCCGGCTGGTACGGCTCCCGGCAGCGGTCGCACAGTGATCGGCACAACCGCTGGGCGAGCACCGCGTCGATCGCCGACCCGACGAGGAACGGCTCGATCCCCATCTCCACAAGACGGGTCACCGCCGAGGGTGCGTCGTTCGTGTGCAGGGTCGACAGCACCAGGTGGCCGGTGAGGGCGGCCTCGATCGCGATCTGCGCTGTCTCGTGGTCACGGATCTCACCGATCAGGATGATGTCGGGATCCGACCGCAGGATCGAGCGCAGGGCCGAGGCGAAGGTGAGTCCGGCCCGGGCGTTGGTCTGCACCTGGTTGATGCCGGTCATCCGGTACTCGACCGGGTCCTCGACCGTGATGACGTTGACATCGGGCTTGTTCAGCAGGTTCAGCGTCGCGTAGAGAGTCGTCGACTTGCCCGATCCGGTCGGACCAGTGGCCAGGATCATGCCGTAGGGCTTGGTGAACGACCGCTCGAACCGCTCGAAGTTGCCGGCGGAGAAGCCGAGGTCGTCCAGGCCCAGCAAGGTGTTGCTGTTGTCCAGGATGCGTGCCACGACCTTCTCGCCCCAGACCGTAGGCAGCGTCGCGACGCGCAGGTCGATGCGCCGTCCCTGGTGGTTCACCGACATCCGTCCGTCCTGGGGGATGCGCCGTTCGGCGATGTTCATCTCGGCCATGATCTTGAGCCGCGACACGACGCCGTTGTGGATGTTCTTGGGGGAGCGGTGGGCATCCTGCAGGACACCGTCGATGCGATAGCGGACCCGTAGATCGTGCTCGGTGGGCTCGATGTGGATGTCGGAGGCACGATCGCTGATGGCCTGGGAGATCAGCAGGTTGACGAAGCGGACGACGGGAGCCTCGTCGGAGACCTCGGTGAAGCTGTCGAGGTCATCGTCGGCCGACTGCTCGTTGGACACGAGGTTCGAGGTCAGGTCGTCGAGCTCGCCCTCTGCACGGTAGATCTGGTTGAGCTTGGTCACGATGTCGGTGCGGTTCGCCACGGCGAACCGCACCCGGCGCCTGGTCAACCGGCTGATGTCGTCCTTGAGCTCGATGTTCCCGGCCTGCCTGATGGTCACGGCGACGACCAGCTCGTCCTCGTCCCAGTCGATCGGCAGGACCGACGCCCGACGCGCGAACTCGGCTGGCAACGCAGCGGCGGCGCCGGCATTGACCGAGTACTCAGTCAGGTCGACGTACGAAAGTCCGACCGACTCGGCAGCGGTCCGCATCAGGTCGTCCCTGCGCACGATGCCCTCGTCGACCAGCACCTCGAGGGCGTTGTGCGCCCCGAGCTCGGCCGTGCGCTCCGCGTCGGCGAGCTGCTCAGGCGTCACCAGGCCGGCGTCGAGAAGCGCCCGGGCGGTGTTGCCTGACTGGTGGGGCGTCACGGTGGCTCCTGCATGCCTAGTCGGGGAGGATGGACAGGGCCAGGAGCGGGTCTTCGCGGTAGCGACGGATCAGCTCGGCGCTGGCTTCGTCGATCCGCGCATGCAGGGCCCGGCGGTAGCGGGTCAGCTGCTCGACAGCGGAGCGGATCCGCTCGACTGCGTCGGCGACCTGCTCCGGGTCGTGAGGATCCACCTCCTTGGCCCACATGTCGGCCAGATCGGGCAGGTCGGGCAGCGGGTCGGCCGCTCGGATGCTGGCGAGCAGGCCACGTGCCTGACCGGTGCCCGTGTCCCCCAACGCCCGCACGAGATCGCCGAAGCTGAGGTTGCCCTCGCTGTGGGCGCCGGCCTCGAGGACGTCGATCCGGGCGTGGGCGAGCCGCCGCCAGTACGAGACCTTGTCCTCCTCGGCCGTGAGGTGCTGGCGGTACGCCCGCAGCTCGTCGAAGGTCAGGCTCCTCGGCTCGCGCTCGGGCGGCGTGCCGGCCGAGACGGCGTCGCCTGGCAATCCAGACTGCGGCGTGACGTTCACGCGGCTCCCACCGGAGCGTCGACCAGTGTGGGATCGAGGCCCGCACGCTTCAGCATGACGCCGAAGTCATGCGTGTTCGACGACGCGAGCTTGGCCGCCGGGATGGACACGATGCCGTCGAGCACGAGCCGGACGAGGTGCTGGTCGAACGTCTGCATGCCGGAGTACCCGCCCCCGGCAACGATCTCGTCGATGGTGTCAGTGCGGTCAGGATCGGCGATGGCCTCGGCCAGGCGGGGGCCGTTCACCGCGATCTCCATGATCACCACCCGGCCCTGTCCATCGGCGCGGGGCACGAGCCGCTGGCAGACGATGCCTCTGAGGGAGGTGGCCAGACCCAGTCGTACCTGCTTCTGCTCGTGCGGCGGGAAGAAGTCGATGATGCGGTTGATCGTCTCCTTGGCGTCCGTCGTGTGAAGGGTGGACATCACGAAGTGGCCTGTCTCAGCGGCCGAGAGACCAGCCTTGACCGTGTCGGCGTCGCGCATCTCGCCGATCAGGATCACGTCCGGGTCCTGGCGCATTGCAGCACGCAGCGCCGTCGCCCAGTCAGCGGTGTCGGTGCCGAGCTCACGCTGGCTCACGCTGGCCAGCTTGTCGCGATGGATCACCTCGATGGGGTCCTCGATGGTCAGGACGTGCACCGCCCGGCTCTCGTTGATCGCGTCGACCATCGCCGCCATGGTGGTCGTCTTGCCCGAGCCTGTCGGGCCAGTGACCAGCAGGAGGCCGCGGGGCTCCAGGGCCAGCTGTCCGACGACGTCGGGCAGGCCTAGCGCTGCGAGTGACATCGGCTCGTCGCCGACCAGCCGCAGCACACAGCCAGCTGTGCCGCGGGTCCGGAAGGCGTTGACCCGGAACCGGCCGATGCCGGGCACGTCGAGTGCGTAGTCGGCCTCGTTGGTGGCGGCGAAGCTGTCCTCGACGTCACGCGGCATCGTCTCCAGGATGAGCGCCTCGGCCACCTCGGCCGTCAGAGGATCGACCTGCAACGGGACCAGGGATCCGGAGATGCGAATCTTCGGGGGGCTGCCGACCTTGATGTGGAGGTCCGACCCATGATTGACGACCACCGCATTCAAGTACGGTGCGATTTGCGTGGTCACTTCGCCGACGCCTCCGCATGATCTTTCGTCCGGACGGACCCTCCGTCCAGGCGACACGTTAGCGCCGAAGTCTGCTCGTGAGCCGCTGGACTGCCGAGTCGACGCCGGATAAATTCCCAGGCCTCAAGCCGAGGCTGTCCCGCGCCGATGAGAAGGATGGCTCGGGATCCATCGTCGTGGACCGGGTGGCCGACGCGAAGTGAAGGACACATGGCACGCACCTTGGTGGGTCTCGACATCGGCAGCTCTGGTCTGCGGGCCGGGGAGTTCTCGACAGGCAGCCGAAGGCTTCGTCTTCGCAGGTTTGCCGAGCTGAGGCTTCCCCCGGGGGTCGTGCGTGCCGGGATGGTCGTCGACCCTGACGCTCTCACCGCTGCACTCGCCGAGCTGTGGTCGATCGGGCGGTTCCGGAGCAAGACGGTCGTGCTGGGAGTGGCCAACGCCGGCGTCCTGGTGAGACAGATGGACCTGGACTGGATGGCCCCGGCCGACTTCGGCAGGGCACTGCGCTATCAGGTCGAGGATGCGCTGCCGATGGCGGTGGACGACGCCAATCTCGACTACCACCTGCTCGACGACCTGGAGCTCAAGGGCGAGGACGGCACACCCCGGCGCGTGGCGCGCGTGCTCCTCGTGGCCGCCGCTCGGGAGATGGTGGACGCGTTCGTGGGGGCGGTGGACCGCGCGGGCCTCCGCGCCGTGAGCGTCGACCTGGTGCCGTTCGCGCTCGTCCGGTCGGCGCTGATGTGCTTGCCGTCGGAGCCGGACGAGACCGCTCCGCTGGAGGCGTTGGTCGACATCGGTTTCGACGTCGTGACCTTGGTGGTGCATCAGGGCGGCCAGCCGCGCTACGTGCGGATGCTGCCCGGAGTGGGCAGCGACGCGATGTCACAGGCCATTCAGGAGCGTTACGACTGGACGTGGGACGAAGCTGAACGCACCAAGGTGGTCGTCGGGCTGCCCGGCCACGCGTCCGTGAAGCCGGAGGTCCCCCGCGCGGACGGGCTGGACCACCCCGCCCAGCGCGTCGTGGCCGCTGAGGCCGAGGCGCTGGCTGCCGAGATCGCGACGACCCTGGACTACGTGCGTGACGCAGACAGTCCCGAGCTGGCACGGGTCCTGCTCGCGGGCGCGGGCAGTCGGCTCGGTGGACTGCCGCAGCTGTTCCAGAAGAGGCTCGGCGTCCCGGTGGAGCAGATGGCCCTCACCGATCGGGTGCGGACCGCCGGCCGCGGCCGGGACACCGAGATTGACGACACGTCCCTGATGATCCCGGCCGGTCTGTGTCTGCGGGCCGGGGGCGCCCGAGGCGCGGAGGCGAAGCGGAAGCAGGTCGCGGCCGTCCTGCCGTCGGTCAACCTGCTCTCCCCGTGGTCGTTCGGACGCATCGCTGTCCGACGTCTGCGTATACGTTTTGCGGTCGGCTGTCTCGTGCTCGTGTCCGTCGCCACCGCTGGCTGGGGCCTCCAGATGATGCGGGTCGGGGACGCCGAAGCGTTGCTGACCGTCGAGACGGCCGAGACGTCCCGGCTCACCGAACGCACCAACGTCCTGCAACCGGTCAAGACCTTCGTCGCCGGTGTCGAGCAGCAGAAGGTGACCGTCTCGAAGACCATGGCCT
>NZ_JAOPXQ010000241.1 GCF_025965075.1 Aeromicrobium sp. | reverse complement strand
GTCCTGGAGCTGGTACGCCTGCAGCTAGTGCAGCAGGCCGATGACGCGACCCTCTTGACCGCGCTGGTAGACCACGATGCCGGCGCCAGCCGCGGTGATCTCGGTCAGCGACAGCTCGAGCTGCGGACCACAGTCGCAGCGGCGCGAGCCGAAGACGTCGCCCGTCAGACACTCGGAGTGGATGCGGGTCAGGACGTCCTCGGTGCCAGGGTCGCCGTAGACCAGGGCCACGTGCTCCGAGCCCTCGATCCTGTCGCGATAGCCGTGCGCGACGAACTCGCCGAACTCGGTGGGCAGCCGGGTCGTCGCGAGCCGCTCGACCTGCGACTCGTGCAGGCGGCGGTGGACCTGCAGGTCCTCGATCGAGACCAGGGCGATGCCGTGCTCGTCGGCGAACTCACGCAGCTCGGGGGCGCGCATCAGCGTGCCGTCGTCGTTCAGGACCTCGCCGATCACGCCGGCCGGGGTCAGCCCGGCGAGGCGGGCGAAGTCGACGGCGGCCTCGGTGTGGCCGGCCCGCTCGAGGACCCCACCCTGCTTGGCGCGCAGCGGGATGATGTGGCCCGGCTGGTTGAGCTCGAACGGCTCGGTGGCCGAGTCGGCCAGCACCCGGCACGTGCGGGCCCGGTCGGTCGCGGAGATGCCGGTCGTGATGCCGTCACGGGCGTCGATCGACACGGTGTACGCCGTGCGCATCTTCTCGCGGTTGTGCGGCGTCATCAGCGGGATCGCCAGCCGGTCGAGGATCTCGCCCGTGATCGGGGCGCAGATCAGACCGCTGGAGTAGCGGACGAGGAAGGCCATGAGCTCGGGCGTCGCCTTGCTCGCGGCGAAGATGATGTCGCCCTCGTTCTCCCGGTCCTCGTCGTCGACGACGACGATCGCCTTGCCCTCGCGGAAGTCCGCGATGGCGCGCTCGATGCTGTCGAGCCGCACTGCTTCGTGCTCGGTCATGCCTGGTCTCCTTCTGCACGAGCGCCCAGCAGGCGCTCGACGTACTTGGCGAGGATGTCCACCTCGAGGTTGACCCGGTCACCCGGGGCCTTGCTGCCGAGGGTCGTGTCGGCGAGCGTCGTCGGGATCAGGGAGACCGAGAACCACGGCCCCTCCCGCGACGGATCGGCGTCGACGACCTCGACGACGGTCAGCGAGGTGCCGTCGACCGTGACGGATCCCTTGTCGACGAGGTACTTCGCGAGGCCGGCCGGGACCGCGATACGGACGACCTCCCAGTGCTCGCTGGGCGTCCGGTCGAGGATCCGGCCGGTGCCGTCGACGTGGCCCTGCACGATGTGGCCGCCCAGGCGGGCGCCGGCCTGCGTCGCCCGCTCGAGGTTGACCTCGTCGCCGATCCCGAGGTCGCCCAGCGAGGTCTTGTCGAGCGACTCCTTCATGACGTCGGCGGCGAAGGTGCTGTCCCCCTGCTCCATGACGGTCAGGCAGCAGCCGTTGACCGCGATCGAGTCGCCGTGGTGCGCGTCCGAGGTGACGACCGGGCCGCGGATCGTCAGGCGTACCGCGTCGCCGAGATCCTGCACCGCCGTGATGGTGCCCTTCTCCTCCACGAGTCCGGTGAACATCAGTCGAAGTCCTCTCGCTGCATACGTCCGGGGGTGCCGATGATGCGGATGTCCGGCCCGATCATCCGCAGGTCCTGGATGTCGATCGGTCGCAGGTCGGCCAGGGTCGTCGCCTCGCCCTCGAGCGCCGCGCGGCCCGAGCCGAGCATCGCCGGCGCCATGTAGCCGATGATCCGGTCGATGACCCCGGCGTTCCAGAACGCCCCGGCGAGCCGTGGTCCGCCCTCGAGCCAGATGTGCCGGATGTCGTTCTCGACGAGCTTCTGCAGCACCGTCGCGGGATCGCGCGACTGGATCATCAACGTCGGGGCGACCCGGTCGAAGACGCGGTAGTAGTTGGGGATCTTGGTCTCCCCCACGACGACCCGCAGCGGCTGCTGGTCGAACGGCAACGGCATGTCCTTGTCGTCGCGGACCGTGAGCCGGGGGTCGTCGGCGAGGACCGCGCCGGTGCCGGCCACGATCGCGTCGGCGCCGGCCCGGAACGTCTGCACGTCGCGGCGGGCCTCGTCGCTCGTGATCCACTTGCTGGTCCCGTCCGGAGCAGCGCTCAGGCCGTCGAGCGTCGCGGCGTACTTCCACGTCACGAACGGCCGGCCCGCGGTCACGGCGAAGGTCCACTCGACGTTGAGGTCGGTGGCCTCCTCGGCCATGACACCGGACTCGACGTCGATGCCGGCGGCACGCAGGGTGCGCGCGCCGCCCGACGCCGTCCGGTCGGGATCGATCTGCGCGAACACGACGCGTGCGACGCCGGCGTCGATCAGGGCCTGGGCGCAGGGGCCGGTGCGGCCGGTGTGGTTGCACGGCTCGAGGGTCACGACCGCGGTGGCGCCGCGGGCGGCGTCGCCGGCCTGCGTCAGCGCGTCGACCTCGGCGTGCGGGGTGCCCGCGCCACGGTGGGTGCCGACCGCGATCTCAGTGCCGTCGGGGGCCAGCAGGACGCAGCCGACCCGCGGGTTGGGCAGGGCGCGCGGGACGGTGCGGGCCGCGTCGAGAGCTCGACGCATCGCGCCGATCTCGGGCTCGGTTGCCATCGTTCTCCTCCGGGTGCTGGGGCGCTCACATGACCCGGGGATTGACGTGCTCCGACTGGAGGTCCGTGGTGAGCGTTGCCCCCACGGCCTCGACGTGTCGAGGCACAGTGTTCCTTCCATCCGGACTTTCACCGTCGGCACCGGAATTCCACCGGTTCAACCGGGCCTCAGACCTCGAGACCGCGGGTCGCGGACTGTCACCGCCGGTTCGGACTTGCACCGACCCCGGAACACGCGAGCAACTGCTCGTGCGCCAAGTCTAGCCCGGGGCCGAGGTCAGTGGCTGTGACGTCCGGCATGTGACCGGAGCTGGGCCACCATGTCCTCGGGGTCGTCCGCGCCGAAGACCGCGGAGCCGGCCACGAACACGTCGGCGCCCGCCTCGGCGCACCGCTCGATCGTCTCGAGCGAGACTCCCCCGTCGACCTGGAGCCAGATGTCTCCGCCGTGCTGGTCGATGAGCTTGCGCGCCCGGGCGATCTTGGGCAGGCACAGGTCGAGGAACTTCTGGCCGCCGAAGCCGGGCTCGACCGTCATGATCAGCACCATGTCGAGCTCGGGGAGCATGTCCTCGTAGGGCTCGATCGGCGTGGCGGGCTTCAGCGCCATCGAGGCCCGTGCCCCCTTGGCCCTGATCTCGCGGGCCAGCCGCACGGGCGCGGCGGCCGCCTCGACGTGGAACGTGATGCTGCCGGCGCCCGCCTCGACGAACGACGGCGCCCACCGATCGGGGTCCTGGATCATCAGGTGGGCGTCGATCGGCTGCTTCGCGACCTTCGCCAGCGCCTCGATGACGGGGGCGCCGAGCGTCAGGTTGGGGACGAAGTGGTTGTCCATGACGTCCATGTGCAGCCAGTCGGCGCCGCTGATGCGGGCGGCCTCGGCCTCGAGGTTGGCGAAGTCCGCCGACAGCATGCTCGGGGTGATCTGTATGCCCATGCGGTCAGCGTAGTGGTCGGCGGTCAGCCGCCGGCGGGGTCCGCCACGATGCCGTCGATCACGATGCCGAGCAGCGACTCGACCTCGTCCGGCGGGATGCCGGCGGCGTCGGCGATGGTCGCGACGCCGCTGACCAGGCGCATGACCTGGCGCGCCTCGACCCCCTTGCGCAGGGCGCCGTCCTCGGCGAGGTGGTCGAGGACGTGGCGGTTGGCCGCGGCGAGCGCCTGGCACTTGCCGTGGATCGGCGACCCGGGGTCGTCCATCGCGGCGGTCAGCGTGACCGCGGCGCCCCGGTGCAGCGTCAGGTGCTCGACCAGCGCCAGGAACCACCGTTGGAGCGTCTCGCGCGCCGGCAGGCCGGCGCCGATCACGGCCTCGCTGTCGGCGACGACCCGGGCGGACCAGTCGCGCATCAGCGCGCCGATGAGGTCCTCGCGGGTCGGGAAGTGCCGGTAGAGCGTGCCCGGTCCGACGCCGGCACGCTTCGCGATCTGGTCGAGGGACCCCTCCGTCCCCCGCTCGGCGAACACCTCGCGGGCCGTCTCCACGAGCTTGTCGTAGTTGCGCTGGGCATCGGCGCGCAGGGGCTTGACCGGTTCGGTCAGCTCTGACGCCGCTGCTGTCACGCGACTGCCGTCCGGCGCAGGATCGCGCAGAACATCGCATCGGTGCCGTCGATGTGGGGCCACCACTGGTCGGTGGACTCCACCACGACGTCGTCGCGCCCGGCCAGGACCGTGTCGAGGACACCCGTGGTCTCCCGCACGTGCGGCGAGCACGTCGCGTAGGCCACGACTCCCCCGGGCCGGACCAGCTCCAGCGCACGGGTCAGCAACGCCTCCTGCAGCGGCACGAGCCCCACCAGGTCGTCCGGGGACCGGCGCCAGCGTGACTCCGGGCGGCGGCGCAACGCTCCCAGCCCGGTGCAGGGTGCGTCGACCAGCACCCGGTCGAACGAGGCGTCCGCCCAGTCGCCGTGGCGTCCGTCGAAGACCGTGACCTCGACATTGCCGAGCCGCCGGACCCCATGGCGTACGAGCTCGGCCCGGTGCTCCTGCAGCTCGTTGGCCACGAGCGAGGCGCCGCGGCCGGCGGCGAGCGCACCCAGCAGCGCAGCCTTGCCGCCGGGCCCGGCGCACAGGTCGAGCCAGCGCGCGTCGGACCCCTCGACGGCGGCGTCGGCCAGGGCGATCGCGACGAGCTGGGATCCCTCGTCCTGGACGCCGGCGCGGCCGTCGCGGACCTCGGGGATCGCGCCCGGGTCGCCGCCCTCGTCGAGGATGCGGGCGTAGGGCGAGAGCTTGCCGGGGGTGCCGGGGAGGTGGGCGGGATCGCTCAGGCCCGGCCGCGCGACCAGGGTCACGCGGGGTGGGGCGTTGTCGGCGGCGAGGAGCTTGTCGATCTGGGCGGCATGGCCGCCGAGGGCCTCCCGGAGCGCGGTGACGATCCACTCCGGGTGGGAGGTGCGGACGGCTCGCAGCGCGTCACCCTCCAGCCCCTCGGTGATGATCGTGAGCCAGCCGTCGAGGTCCTTCTGGCCGATCTTGCGCAGAAGCGCGTTGGCGAAGTGGACGGGCTTGTGCCCGATCTCGCGGCGCACCACGTCGACCGTCGTCGAGACGGCCGCGTGCGCCGGCACCCGCATGCTGAGCAGCTGGTGGGTGCCGAGCCGCAGGGCGTCGAGCACCGGCCCGTCGATCGACCCGATCCCCTTGCTGGCGACCCGGTCGATGATCGCGTCGTAGGTCCCCTGCCGGCGGATCGTGCCGTGGACGAGCTCGGTCGCGAACGCCGCGTCGCGTCCCTCGATGTGGTGCTCGTCCAGCATCGCCGGGAGGACGAGGTTGACGTAGGCGTCGCGGTCGGCGACGGCGCGCAGCGCGTGGAACGCGACGGAACGGACGGGATCGGTCATGAAAAGCTCGGCTCTGTGTCGAAGGTCGTGCCGCGGGCCCAGTCGGCCGCGGCCATGCGCTTCTTGCCGACGGCCTGGACCTCGCCCAGCACCAGGTCGGTCGTCGCGGTGCCGACACGCACCTCGCGCTTGCCGACGCCGATCGCGCCGGCCGCGAGCGTACGCTCCTCGGCGATCGTCGCGGGGCCGATCTTGACCCGCTCACCGCCCAGGGTCGTCCACGCGCCGGGTGCCGGCGTGCAGCCACGGATGTGGCGGTCGATCGCGAAGGCCGGCTGGTTCCAGTCGATCCGGGCGTCCTCGGTCGTGAGCTTGTGGGCGTACGAGATGTTGTCCTCGGGCTGCGGGACCGCGGCGATGTCGCCGTCCTCGATGTGGTCCACGACGTCGACCAGCAGTTTGCTGCCCCAGTCGGCGAGCCGCTCGAGGAGCTCGGCGGTCGTGTCCTCGGGACGGATCAGCTCGGTGATCGTGCCGAGGACGGGTCCGGCGTCGAGCTCCTCCACGAGGCTGAACACCGTGGCGCCCGTGACCTCGTCGCCGGCCATGATCGAGCGCTGCACCGGTGCGGCTCCACGCCACGACGGCAGGACCGAGAAGTGCAGGTTGATCCAGCCGTACTGCGGGATGTCGAGGGCCTCGCGGCGGATCAGCGCGCCGTACGCGACGATCGGGATGCAGTCGGGCTCGAGCTCGCGCAGCCGGGCCATGAAGTCGGGGTCGGACGGCTTGGCCGGCTTGAGCACCTCGATGCCGTGCCGCTCGGCGGCCTGCGCGACCGGCGACGCGGTCAGCGTGCGGCCGCGTCCCGCCGGGGCGTCGGGCCGGGTGATCACCGCGACGACGTCGTGACGGCTCGCGACGAGTGCCTCGAGGGTCGGCAGGGCGGTCTCGGGGGTACCAGCGAAGACGACTCTCACGGCGTCGAGTCTAGGGCGTCGCGCAGGAGGCTCCGGCAACGCCGGGGAGCGGTGCAGCAATCGCCCATCCCGCGGTGCGGCGGTGCGCTGATCGCCCCTCCTATGACGAGGCGGTGCGGCAGTCGCCCCATCTTGCGGGGACGGGCGATTCATGCACCGCCCTGCTGCTGTCCTGGGAGTTCGCGGCATCTTCCTGCATCACGCTGCTCAACGGTGCGCTGGCGTCCACTCCAGCCACGTTCTTGGACGCTGGCGCACCGCTGCGGGGCCCGGCTTGGCAGATCCGCTCAGAACCGCATGGGGTCGACCTGGATGCGGACGGGCGGGAGCTTGGCCGCGCTGCGTTCGGCCGCCAGGGCCCGCAGGTCCGTGGCGAGCTGGGTGCCCTCACGGCGGGGGGTCCGGACGATGAGGCGGTTGCCGGCCGATGGATCGCGCGGGTCGACCGGGACGGGACCGAGCGGCTCGGCGTGGGGGGTCCAGGTCCGCTCGGCGAGGGACTCCAGCACGTCGTCGGGTCCGTCGACGACCGCGAGGCGTGCGGCCGGAGGCAGGTGGGTCTCGGCCCGGCTCGCCAGCTCACGGGTCGCGAACCCGACCGGATCGGCGCGGACCAGCGCCTGCAGCACCGCCGTCTCCCCCACCGCGACCGCCCGGGCGTCGGGCCCGGCCAGCGCGAGCGCGTTGAACCACCGCCGGTGGGACTCCTCCTCGACGCGCACGTCGTCGCGGGACAGCATGAGCCAGGTGTCCATCAGCACGACGACGTCGTAGCCGCCGTCGACGTGGGGCTCGGCGCCGGGTGTCGCCAGGACGATGACCCGGCCCGGGGGGACGCTGCCGCGGACGGTCGCGCCACCCGACGTCACGACCTCCGTGCCGGGGAACGCACGCGCGAACTCCTCGGCGGTGCGCAGCGCGCCGACCACGGGCGCCCGCAGGCGGGTGCCGTGGCACTCGGGGCACCGCCAGTCGGGGTCCGGCGTCCCGCACCACCGGCACGCGATCGGCGCGGCCGCGGACGTCTGGACCAGTGGCCCCTGGCAGGCCCGGCAGCGAGCGGGGTGCCGGCAGGCCTGGCACGACAGCGACTCCCGGTAGCCGCGGCGAGGCACCTGGACCAGCACGGCGCCGTCGGCCCGGCGGATCGCGCCGAACACCTCCCGCGGCAGGCGGGCGGGCGCCGAGCCGTCCACGACGCCGTCGGTCACCTCGAGCTGTGGCCACGCGTCGCGGCGGGTCGAGCGGTCGGCGACGACCTCCCGGCACCACCGGCTCTCGACCAGGGACTGGCCCTCCGCGGTCCGGGCGTAGCCGCCGATGATGACGGCCGTGCGCTCGGCAGCGGCCCGCAGCAGCAGGACCTCGCGGGTGTGCGGATAGGGCGCGCGCGGCTCGGCGAACAGGTCGTCGCCGTCGTCCCAGATCGCGACCAGGCCAAGGTCCGACACCGGGGCGTACGCCGCGCCGCGCGTGCCGAGCACGACCCGGACGTCGCCGCGGGCGATCGCGAGGAAGGCCCGCCACCGCTCGGCCGGCTCCTGCGCGGCGGTCAGCACGACGTGGTGGCCCTCCCCCAGCACCGCGGTGAACATCGCGTCCCACCGCTCGACGTCGCGCACGTCCGGGACGCACACGACGGCCCCACGGTCCTGCTGCACCGTCGCCAGGACGGCCTGGGCGACGGCACGGGCCGGGTCGTGACCCGGGACGGCGGACCAGACGGCACGGGGTGCGTCCCCGGAGCGGACGGCCTCCAGGAACGACGCCCCGTGCTCGTACGCCCGCCAGTCGGCGTCGTCGACGTCGGGCAGGGCGGCCGGTGCCGGCGGGCGCGCGGCGCGCTCGGCCCGGGCGTGCCGCGGCGGGATCGCCAGCCGCAGGACGTCGCCGGTCGTGCCGGCGTAACGGTCGCCGACGGCATGGGCCAGGGCCAGGACCGCGGGGGTCAGGACGACCTCGGATGACACGACCTTGGCGAGGAACGCCAGCTTGCCGGTGTGCTCGCTGGCCTCGACCCGCTCGACCAGGAAGCCGTCGACCAGGCGGCCGGCGAACCGGACCTTGATCCGGCAGCCCGGGACGGCGGCGTCGTCGAGCGTGTCCGGGACCAGGTAGTCGAAGAGCCGGTCGAGGTGGGCCAGGCCGCTGTCGACGACGACGCGGGCGACCGGGCGGGAGCCGGCCGGCTCCTGCGCCGCCTTGGCCGGCTTGCCCTTCCGCGACGTGCGCGTCGGCGGGGACGACGAAGGGACCAGAGCAAGCTGCTCCGGTCCCTCGTCAGTCGTCACGCTGCTGTTCTACCAGCCGCGGCGGACAGCTACTTCGACGCGGCCGCCTTGAGCGCCTCGGCGCGGCTCGTGTCCTCCCACGGCAGGCCGGCGCGGCCGAAGTGGCCGTAGGCAGCGGTCTGCGCGTAGATCGGGCGGAGCAGGTCGAGGTCGCGGACGATCGCACCGGGGCGCAGGTCGAAGACCTCGAGGACGGCGTCGCGGATCTTGTCGACCGGGACCGTCTCGGTGCCGTAGGTGTCGACGTAGAAGCCGACCGGCTTGGCGACGCCGATGGCGTACGCCACCTGGACCTCGGCCTTGGTGGCCAGGCCCGAGGCGACGATCGTCTTGGCGACCCAGCGCATCGCGTAGGCACCCGAGCGGTCGACCTTGCTCGGGTCCTTGCCGGAGAACGCGCCGCCACCGTGACGGGCGTAGCCGCCGTAGGTGTCGACGATGATCTTGCGGCCCGTCAGTCCGGCATCGCCCATGGGGCCGCCGATGACGAACTTGCCCGTCGGGTTGATGTGCAGGCGGTAGTCCGAGGAGTCGATGTCGTACTGGCTCAGGACCGCGTCGATGACGTGCTTCTTGAGGTCGACCGCGAGCTGGTGCTCCAGGTCGATCCCGTCCTCGTGCTGGGTCGAGACGACGATGGCCTCGACCCGGACCGGCTTGTCGTCATCGTCGTACTCGATCGTGACCTGGGTCTTGCCGTCCGGACGCAGGTAGGGCAGCGTCCCGTCCTTGCGCACCGCCGTGAGCTGCTCGGCCAGGCGGTGCGCGATCGTGATCGGCAGTGGCATGAGCTCGGGGGTCTCGTCGACCGCGAAGCCGAACATCAGGCCCTGGTCGCCGGCGCCCTGCAGGTCGAGCGGATCGACCGACGAGCCCAGCCGGGTCTCCTCGGCCTTGTCGACGCCCTGCGCGATGTCGGGGCTCTGCGCGTCGAGGGTGACCTGCACGGCGCAGGACTCACCGTCGAAGCCCTTGGTCGACGAGTCGTAGCCGATCGCCAGCACCCGGTCGCGGGCGATCCGGGCGATGTCGACGTATGCCTCGGTGGTGACCTCGCCACCGACCAGGACGAGGCCGGTCGTCACGAACGTCTCCGCCGCGACACGGCTCTTGGGGTCGACCGCCAGCAGCGCGTCGAGGATGCTGTCGCTGATCTGGTCGGCGATCTTGTCCGGGTGGCCCTCAGTGACGGACTCGGACGTGAACAAGCGGCTCACATTTACTCCTGGGTTGGTGGCTGTACGGAAGTCTAACGAGCAAGATGCCCTGCGGTTTCGCTCAGTCCAAGCGGCGGACGACAGCGTCCCAGATCGTGTGGGCCAGCGCACTCTTGGGACCGAACGGGACCTGCTCGACGGTGCCGTCGGCACCGAGGAGGACCGCCTCGTTGTCGTCCTGGCCGAACACCTTGCCGGCGCTGACGTCGTTGACGACGAGCAGGTCGCAACCCTTGCGCGCCAGCTTGGCCCGGGCGTGCTCGATCACCGTCGCATGCGCGTCCCCTGTCTCGGCGGCGAACCCCACGATGACGGGGTGCTTGCTGCTGCGGGCTGCGACGAGCTCGACGAGGATGTCGGGATTCTCGACCAGCCGGATCTCCGGCGTGGTGCCGTCGGCGGTCTTCTTGATCTTGGCGTCGACGAACTCCGCGGGCCGGAAGTCGGCGGGGGCCGCGGCCATCACGACGGCGTCGGCGTCCACGGCCGCGAGGTGCATCTCGCGGCGCAGGTCCTCGGTGCTGACCACCGGGACGACGGTGACCCCGGCGGGCGCGGGGAGCGAGACGTTGGCGGCGACGACTGTGACCGTGGCGCCGCGGGCGACGGCGGCCTCGGCGAGCGCGAATCCCTGGCGCCCGGACGACCGGTTGCCGAGGTAGCGGACCGGGTCGAGGAACTCGCGCGTCCCGCCGGCCGAGACGACGACGTGCCGGCCCCGCAGGTCCTGGACGCGTCCCTCGAGGACGCTGAGCGCGGCGCGGAAGATCTCCGCCGGTGCCGGGAGCCGGCCCTTGCCGGTGTCGACACCGGTCAGGCGCCCGACGGCGGGCTCGAGCACGACGTGGCCGCGGGCCCGCAGGGTGGCGACGTTGGCCTGCGTCGCGGCGTTCTCCCACATCTCGGTGTGCATCGCGGGGGCGAACATCACCGGACAGCGGGCGGTCAGCAGCGTGTTGGTCAGCAGGTCGTCGGCCAGGCCGTGCGCCGCCTTGGCCAGGATGTTGGCCGTCGCGGGGGCCACCAGCACGAGGTCGGCGGCCTGCCCGATGCGGACGTGCGCGACCTCGTCGACGTGCTCGAAGACGCCGACCTGGACGGGCTTGCCGCTCAGGGCCTCCCACGTCGCCGCGCCCACGAAGTGGAGCGACGACTCGGTCGGCACGACCCGGACGCTGTGCCCGGACTCCGTGAACAGGCGCAGGAGCTCGGCGGCCTTGTAGGACGCGATGCCTCCGGAGACGCCCAGGACAACCTCGGTCATGTCAGCCGACCCGGTCGTGGTCAGGCCTTCTCGGCTGCTGCTGCTTCGGCCTCGGGGTCGATGTCCTCGACGGTCAGGAGGTCGGCGTTGATCTCGCGCAGCGCGATCGACAGCGGCTTCTCCTGCACACCCGTCTCCAGGAGCGGGCCGACGTACTCGAGCAGGCCCTCACCGAGCTGCGAGTAGTAGGCGTTGATCTGGCGAGCGCGCTTGGCGCTGTAGAGGACGAGCTTGTACTTGCTGTCCGCCTTCTCCAGGAGGTCGTCGAGAGGCGGGTTGGTGATGCCGATGGCGGTGGAGCGTGTCGTGGACACAGAGGGCCTCGCTGAAAGATTCGTGGGGTGGTGGTGCTAGGAATGCATCCGGCCGGTGCCGGAACGGAACAAGTCTACCAATTCTTCGCAGGCGGTCTCGACCTCGGTGTTGACGATCGTGACGTCGAACTCCGGCTCGGCCGCCAGCTCGGTCCGCGCGGTCGTCAGCCGACGCTCGCGCTCCTCGGGTCCCTCGGTCCCCCGGCCGACGAGCCGGCGCTCCAGCTCCTCCCAGCTCGGGGGCTTGAGGAAGCACATGAGGGCGTCCGGCATCGTGGCGCGGACCTGGCGCGCACCCTGCAGGTCGATCTCGAGCAGGGACGGGATCCCGGCGGCGAGGTGCTCCTCGACCTGGGCCCGGGGGGTCCCGTAGCGAGCGGCCCGGTGGACGACCGCCCACTCCAGCAGGCCGTCCTCGGCGATCAGCCGGTCGAACTCCTCGTCGCTGACGAAGTGGTAGTGGACGCCGTCGATCTCCCCCGGGCGGGCCGGACGGGTCGTGACCGACACCGAGATCCAGATCTCAGGGTGCAGGCGGCGGACGCAGGCCGCCACGGTGCCCTTGCCGACCGCAGTCGGGCCGGCCAGGACGATCAGTCGCGAGCGCGCGGCGCCCTCGCCCCCGTCAGGCACGGTGGGTGCGGTCGGCGAACTCGGCGAGGAGGGCCTTGACCTGGTTGGCCCCGAGGCCCCGCAGGCGACGGCTGTCGGCGATCCCGATGCGCTGCATGATCTCCTGCGCGCGCACCTTGCCGACGCCGGGCATGGCCTGCAGCAGGTCGACGACCTTGAGCTTGGCGACGACGTCGTTGACCTTCGACTCCTGGATGACCTCGGTCAGGCTGGCCCGGGAGGTCTTCAACCGGGTCTTGACCTCGGCGCGCAGCTGTCGTGCGACAGCCGCCTTCTCGAGCGCCGCCTTGCGCTGCTCAGGTGTCAGTGTCGGGAGTGCCATGCGTGTCACCTCTCTGCTGGGTTGCGGTCGGACGGTCACTCGTCACAGCGTGATCTCGCACTCGGCCAAGATGTTCTTGACAACCGCCTTGCGCGGCGCGCGCGACGTGTTGAAGCGGTCGTACGACTTCTGGATCGCGGCCCGATCGGCCTCGCCGAGCCCGGCCAGCTTGGCCGGATCGGTCATGTCCTGCAGCGTGATCCCGGCCCGGCGGTGCGCCTTCAGGACGCCGCGGGTGGCCGCGGTGATCTCCGCCCACTGCTTCTTGACGTCGGCCGGCGCGACCTTGCCGATGTCGCGGGTCGCCGCCGTCGAGGACGAGAAGCTCGCATTGGTCCGCTTGCCGTAGCTGTGGAGCGCGGACTCGTGGTCCTTGACCGCGGCGCAGTAGGCGCTGTCCCCTCCGCACCCCGCCAGCACCGTGGCTGCCACGCTCGTCGTGACGAGCAGTGCGACGGTCCGGATCATGCAGAGGTCTCCTGGGGCGAGGGGGGCAAGACTCCTACGACCCTACAAGTTCGGCGTTGACCCGGGCCGCCGAATCGCGGAGGGCCTGCACATCGGGCCCGGCCGACAGCACGCCACGAGATGTCGACGGGATGACGTTGTCGATGACGTCGCCGAACAGCCGGCGGATGTCGCCGACCGTGCCGCCCTGGGCGCCGAAGCCCGGCACCAGCAGGGGGCCGTTGATCGCCAGGTCCTCGGCGGCGTCGCCGATCGTCGCGCCGACCACCGCGCCGTAGGCACCCATGGGCTCCGCTCCGGCGTTGAGCGTCGCGAGCTGGGCCAGCACGTTGCCCGCGACGGTGCGGTCCCCGGACACGGCGTGCTGCACCTCGGGTCCCTCCGGGTTGGAGGTCAGCGCGAGGACGAACACGCCGGCGTCGTTCTTCTCCGCGACGTCGAAGAACGGCTGCAGCGAGCCGAAGCCCAGGTAGGGGCTGACCGTGATCGCGTCGGCGGCCATCGGGGCGTCGTCGTCGAGGTACGCATCGGCGTACGCCTGCGCCGTCGAGCCGATGTCGCCCCGCTTGACGTCGAGGACGACCAGCGAGCCGGTGTGGCGCAGGTCCTCGATCGTCCGCTCCAGGACGACGACTCCCCGGGCGCCGAACCGCTCGAAGAACGCCGACTGCGGCTTCACGAACGCGACCTGCCCCGCGAACGCCTCGACGCAGGTGCTGGCGAACCGGTCCAGGCCCTCGACCGAGTCGGGCAGCCCCCAGGCCTCCAGCAGCGCGGCGTGCGGGTCGATGCCCACGCACGCCGGGCCGTAGGCCTGCATCGCGGCCCGCGCCCGCGACCCGAAGCTCACGAGCCCTCCCCCGTGGGCCGGGTCATGCGCGGGCCTCGGTGAGGCGCTTGCCCCACTCCTGCAGGGAGGTCACCCCGATCTTGCCCTCGATCAGCGCCTCGATGCCCTGGACCGCCGCGGCGAGACCCTGCACCGTCGTGATGCACGGGATGCCCTCGGCGACGGCGGCGGTACGGATCTCGTAGCCGTCGATGCGCGGGCTGCCGCCGGAGGTCACGCCGTGCGGCGTGTTGATGATGAGCTGCACGTCCTGGTCGTGGATCTTGTCGACGATCGTGCTGCGCGTCTGGCCCGGCAGCGGGTCCTCGTTGAGCTTGCGGATCACGGTGGCGTGCACGCCGTTGCGTGCCAGCACGACCGCGGTGCCGCTCGTGGCGAGGATCTCGAAGCCCAGGTCGGCGAGGCGCTTGACCGGGAAGATCATGTGTCGCTTGTCGCGGTTGGCCACCGAGACGAACACCTTGCCGGAGGTCGGCAACCCGTTCTGGGCGCCGGCCTGCGACTTGGCGAACGCCGTGCCGAAGGCCTGGTCCATGCCCATGACCTCGCCGGTCGACCGCATCTCGGGTCCCAGCAGCGTGTCGACGTAGCGGCCCTCGTAGGTGCGGAACCGGTTGAACGGCATGACCGCCTCCTTGACCGCGATCGGGGCGTTGTCGGGCAGCCGCCCGCCGTCACCCGTCGCGGGCAGCGCGCCCGCGGCGCGGAGCTCGGCGATCGACTCCCCCAGCATGAGCCGGGCCGCGGCCTTGGCGAGCTGGGTCGCGGTGGCCTTGGAGACGAACGGGACCGTCCGCGAGGCGCGCGGGTTGGCCTCGATGACGTAGAGGATGTCCGAGGACAGCGCGAACTGGATGTTGATCAGTCCCCGCACCCCCACACCCTTGGCGATCGCCTCGGTCGACTCGCGGATCCGTTGGATCTCCAGGTCGCCCAGCGTGATCGGCGGCAGCGCGCACGCCGAGTCGCCGGAGTGCACGCCGGCCTCCTCGATGTGCTCCATGACGCCGCCGAGGTAGAGGTCGGTGCCGTCGTAGAGCGCGTCGACGTCGATCTCCACGGCGTCGTCGAGGAAGCGGTCGACGAGCACCGGGTGCGCGGGCGACACCTCCGTCGCGCGGTCGATGTAGGAGGCCAGGCTGGGCTCGTCGTAGACGATCTCCATGCCGCGGCCGCCGAGCACGTACGACGGTCGGACCAGCACCGGGTAGCCGACGCCCTCGGCGATGGCCTTGGCCTCGTCGTAGGAGCGGGCGGTGCCGTGCTTCGGCGCCGGCAGGCCGCCCTCGGCGAGGACCTTGCCGAAGGCCTCCCGGTCCTCGGCCAGGTGGATCGCCTCCGGGCTGGTCCCGACGATCGGGACGCCGCAGTCCTTGAGCTCCTGGGCCAGCCGCAGCGGCGTCTGGCCGCCGAGCTGCACGACGACGCCGACCACCTCGCCGGACGCCTGCTCGGCGGCCACCACCTCGAGGACGTCCTCGACCGTGAGCGGCTCGAAGTAGAGGCGGTCGCTGGTGTCGTAGTCGGTGGAGACGGTCTCGGGGTTCGAGTTGACCATAATGGTCTCAAAGCCCATCTCCTTCAGCGCGAAAGCGGCATGCACGCAGCAGTAGTCAAACTCGATGCCCGGCCCGATGCGGTTGGGACCGCCGCCCAGGATCATCACCTTGCGCTTGTCGCTGGGCCGGGTTTCGTTCTCCTCGC
>NZ_JAOPXQ010000201.1 GCF_025965075.1 Aeromicrobium sp. | reverse complement strand
TACATGTTGCCGATGATCTTGTGGTCGGTCGTGGTGAGGACCGTGACCACCTTCTGACCCAGGGTGCGCTCACGCACACCCGCGCGCAGCTGCTCCGAGCCTTCGTCGAAGGATGCTGTTGCGTACGTCATTTGGACCCTGCCCCGTTCCCTTGAACGTCCTCGACCTTGCCGCGCTTGTGCTCGCCCTCGATACCGGCGATCTCGTCGGCCTCGACAGCACCCTTGGGGGCACCGATCGCGCCGGCGGACTTGAGCTCAGCAAGGTGCTGGTCGTACTCCGCGCGGGAGACGACGTGGACCTGGAAGATCATGCGTGAGTGGTAGAGGCCGCAGAGCTCTGCGCAGCGGCCCGTGAAGTCGCCCTCCCGTGTCGGCGTCAGGTCGAAGGTGTTGACCTTGCCGGGGACGACGTCCATCTTGAAGTAGAACTCGGGGATCCAGAACGAGTGGATCACGTCGGGCGACTTGAGGTTGAAGCGCACCGACTCGTCGACCGGGAGCCACAGCTCGGCGGGATCCGCCGGCGTGCCGATGTCGAAGACGTCGTCGCCCTCGGCCGCGGTCTCGTCGAGGTAGTTGAACGCCCACTGCCACTTGCTGCCGACGACCTCGACCGTGTGGTCGGGCTTGTCGACCTGCTCGAGCACGTTGTTCTGCGATGTGACGGTGTGGAAGAAGAACACCGCGACGATGATGACCGGCGCGAACGTGTAGAGCGCCTCGATCGGCAGGTTGTAGCGGATCTGCGCGGGAACCTCGTCGTCGCTGCGGCGGCGGTAGCGGATCATCGAGTAGACGATCAGGCCGAAGACCAGCAGGAAGATCACCAGCACGGCGATCCAGGCGCCCAGCCACAGGTTCCAGATGTCCTGGGTGCGGTTGGTGCTGCCGATCGGGAGCGCGAGGCGCTCGAGATCGTTGTCTCCATCCGGTGAGCATCCGCTCAACACGACGGCGGCGAGAAGAACTGCCGCCAATTTCATCCGACCCACGGGGCGCCTTTCTGAACCATGACTGTCACGTGATGACTTCAAGAACCTTATCCCAGCGACCCCTCGCGGCTGCGCCGAGGTAGGCCTGTCCGACGGGCTCGTACTCGTGGTACGACTCACGTCAGTGACAATGCTTCGTCGACCTCGACCCGGGCCGACTCGCCGTACGCCGAGCCGATCCGCTTGAGGAAGCCCTCACGGTCCAGGACGTACTCCTGGGTGCCCTTGGTCTCGACGACGCTGGCCGCGATCGTGCAGCCGATCTGCGCCGAGCGTTCGAAGTCGAGGCCCGCTGCGATACCCGCCAGGAATCCCGCACGGAAGCTGTCACCGACGCCGGTCGGGTCGACCGCGACGACACCCTCGTTGGCACCGACGTGGATCGGCTCGCCCTCGGCGGGATAGATCGTGACGCCGTCCTTGCCTCGCGTCACGACGCGCGTGCCGACGTGCGCCTGGACGTCAGCGGACGACCAGCCGGTCTTCTGCTCGATCAGCGCGGCCTCGTAGTCGTTGCTGAAGAGGTACGTCGCACCGTCGATCAGGTTGCGGATGACCTCGCCGTCGGCCCACGCGAGCTGCTGCGAGACGTCGGCGGCGAAGTCGACGCCGTGGTCGCGGCACGCCTGCGTGTGGCGCAGCATCCCCTCGGGGTCGTCCGGGCCGACCAGGACCAGGTCGAAGTCGCTGCCGAGCGAGAACAGGTCGATGTCACGCGCCTCGGACATCGCACCGGCGTAGAACGTCGCGAACTGCGCCATCTCGGTGTCGGTCGTGCACACGAAGCGGGCCGTGTGCCGGGTCTCGGAGACGAGGACGCCGCTGGTGTCGACGCCCGCGGCGTCGAGCCAGCCGCGGTACTCGGTCTCGAAGTCCCGGCCGACGGCGCCCACGAGGAGCGCGCGGTGGCCGAGCTTGGCGAGCGCGAACGCGATGTTGGCGCCGCACCCCCCGCGCCTGACGTCGAGGTCGTCCACGAGGAACGACAACGAGATCTTGTCGAGCTGCTCGGGGACCAGCGAGTCGGCGAACTTGCCCGGGAAGGTCATGAGGTGATCGGTGGCGATCGATCCGGTGATGGCGAGGTGCACCTATCCACCATAGACAACGCCCCCCTGCTCGTGCAGGAGGGCGTCGCGTGAGATGCGGGTGAGGAACGACTCAGTGGAACGAGTCTCCACAGGCGCACGAACCCGTCGCGGCCGGGTTGTCGATCGTGAAGCCCTGCTTCTCGATCGTGTCGACGAAGTCGATCGTGGCGCCGCCGAGGTAGGGCAGGCTCATCCGGTCGACGACGACGTTGACACCACCGAACTCGAAGATCTGGTCGCCATCGAGCGAACGCTCGTCGAAGAAGAGCTGGTAGCGCAGCCCGGAGCAACCACCGGGCTGCACCGCGATGCGCAGGGCGAGGTCGTCACGACCCTCCTGCGCAAGCAGGCTGGCGACCTTGGAAGCGGCTCCCTCACTCAGCGTGACGCCGGTGGTGGTGGTCTCGACGCTGGACTGCTCGGTCTCGACTGTCATGTGTACTCCCCATGGTCTGGTCTGGCTGGACTCGTCGCGGCGGACACCCGCTTCACTCGGAAACAAGCATCGCGACGATTCCATTCCATGGTACGCGTCATTCCTGACGGTGAGGCGACCACGTGCGCGCGACCCGCTGGGCGAGATCCGCCAGATGACCGGCGGGATCGCCCATCGACTCCTCGACGGTCACGCGATCGCTGACCCCGTAGGCCGCTTCGACGCCCATTGCCCGCGTCTCCCGCGACCCGACCAGGACCTGCCCGGCCAGCACGATGCACGGCCGCGCGGCGGCGGCGGCCACCTCGGCGACGCCGAACACGACCTTGCCGGCCCGCGACGAGAAGTCGTACGCCCCCTCCCCCGTCACGACCAGGTCGTGTGCGGCGGCCTGCTCGGCCAGCCCCACGACCCCGGCGACGAGCTCGATGCCCGAGACGACCCGGCCACCGAGGAGCATCAGCGCGAACCCGAGTCCCCCGGCCGCTCCGGCGCCCTTGGCGTCCGCGACCCGCCGCTCGGCCGGAGTCGTGCCGCACACGGCGGCGACGAAGCGGTCGAGCACCCCGTCGACCGTGATGACCTGCTCGTCGGTGAGGCCCTTCTGCGGGCCGAACGTCTTGGTGGCGCCGAACATCCCGAGCAGGGTCACGTCGACGTCGGCGGCGACGACAAGCTCGACGCCCTCGAGCCGCGCCCTGGCAGGCGCGAGGTCGACCGTCGTGACGTCCGCGAGGCCGGTCGGACCCGCGTCGAGCGGTCCGTCACCCGTGGCGCCGAGCGCCGCCAGCAGCCCGCTGCCGGCGTCGTTGGTGGCGCTCCCGCCGAGCCCCACGACGACCCGGCGGGCGCCGGCGTCGATCGCCGCGGCGACCGCCTGGCCCACGCCGTACGTCGTCGCGTGCAGCGGGTCGAGCGGGTCGGCCAGGTGGAGCCCGCAGGCCTGCGCGCTCTCGACGTACGCCGTCGCGTCGACGTGGAGCACCGTGACCGGGACGTCAGTTCCCCCAGGGCCCCGGACCGTCACGAGCGCGAGCTCACCGCCGGTCGCCTCGTGCAGCACGTCGACGAACCCGGGTCCGCCGTCGGCCATCGCGGCCTGGGTCAGCTCGTCGTCCGGGGCGTGCCGGTGCCAGCCGGCGATGATCGCACGGGCGGCCTCGGGCGCGGTCAGCGTCCCGCCGAACGCGTCGGGCGCCACCAGGACGCGCACCTCAGCTCGCCAGGGCCTGCTCGGCCGCCGCGATCAGGACGCTCGTCGCGAGGACGTCGATCGCGACCTCGAGCTCCTCCGGCGACGGGTAGGACGGCGCGATGCGGATGTTGCGGTCGCGCGGGTCGTCGCCGTAGGGGAACGCTGCACCGGCCGGGGTCATCGCGACGCCCGCCTCGCGGGTCAGCTCGATGACCCGGGACGCCGTGCCGTCGAGCACGTCGAGGCTCACGAAGTAGCCGCCCTTCGGCTCGGTCCACGAGGCGACCCCGTAGGCGCCGAGGCGGTCACGCAGGATGCGGACGACGGCGTCGAACTTCGGCGCCAGGATCGCGCGGTGGCGGTCCATCAGCGCGTGCACGCCCTCGGTCGTCTGCAGGTAACGGGCGTGACGGAGCTGGTTGACCTTGTCCGGACCGATCGTGCGCTTGCTGAGGTGGCGGAGGTACCACTGGATGTTGGCGGTCGAGCTGCCGAGGAAGCACACCCCTGAGCCGGCGAACGTGATCTTGGAGGTCGACGCGAAGATCACCGGACGGTTGGGGTGTCCCGCGGCGACGCACAGGCCGAGGATGTCGGCGGTCTTGGTCTGCTCCTCCGACAGGTGGTGCACGGCGTAGGCGTTGTCCCAGAAGATCCGGAAGTCCGGCGCCGCGGTCTCCAGGGAGGCGAGCTCGGCGGCCACCGCCTCGCTGACGACCGAGCCGGTCGGGTTGCCGTAGGTCGGGACGAGCCACATCCCCTTGACCTGCGGGTCCTTGACCGCCTCGCGCACGGCCTCGACGTCGGGGCCGTCCTCGCTGAGCGGGACCGGGACCATCTCGATCCCGTACTCCTCGAGCAGCGCGAAGTGGCGGTCGTAGCCCGGCACGGGGCACACGAACTTGACGGCCTCCTCGGTCCCCCACGGCTGCTCGGAGTCCGGGGTGCCGTGGAACAGCGCGAAGACCAGGTTGTCGTGCATCATCGCGAGGCTCGCGTTGTCACCCGCGACGACCTGGTCGACCGGGACCTGCATGATCGGCGCGAAGATCTCCCGGAGCTCGAGCAGCCCGTTGAGGCCGCCGTAGTTGCGGGTGTCGACCCCGGAGGCGTCCTTGAAGTCCGGGCCCGGCAGCGACAGCAGCTCGTTGGACAGCTCGAGCTGCTCCGGGGACGGCTTGCCACGGGTCAGGTCGAGCTTCAGTCCGCTGTTCTGCAGGTGGCGGTACGCCGCGGTCTGCTCGTCGAGGAGGGCCTGGATCTGGTCACGGGAAAGGTCGTCGAAGCTCACCCGTCCAACCTATCGTCCGGGCCCCGGCGGGCCCGGATCAGGCCAGACCGGGTGCGCCCCAGATCGCGAGCCACTTCGTGAGGTCCGGCTCGACCGGCACGTCCTCGCCGACCAGCCCGCGTACCTGCAGCTCGAGGGCGTTGTCGCGACGCTGGTCGCCGTCGGGCGCGAAGGGATAGAACGTGCCGCGCTTGTAGAGGTAGACCAGCGCCAGCGGCTGGTGGGCCGGAGTCGTGAAGGACACCGTCGAGCACAGCAGGGAGTGCCCGAAGCCGGCATCGGCCAGCGAGCTGTTGACGGCGTGCAGGTCGGTGACGAGCCCCGAGACGTCCTTGTCGGTGCGCGTCACCGTGAGCCAGTGGAAGCCGAACCGGTCCTCGCTGCGGGTCACGGTCGAGCCGGGCGAGCTCGTGATGAGCTTCTCGGCCTCGGCCATCACGACGTCGTCGGCGTTGCCCTCGGCATCGCGGAAGCACACCGATCCGGACCCCGTGACGACGAAGCCGTCGGTCTGCAGGGACAGCGCCGCCTGCGGGACGGCGAACAGCACGTCCAGGTCCGCCTCGGGCGGACGGCTGCGGCCGAGGATCGAGTCGAGGAAGCCCACGCCGTCGACCCTAGCCCTGCTCGGACAGCTCGGCGCTGACCTTGGCGAGCTGGTCGAGGCGCTGCTGCAGCGGCGGGTGGGTCGAGAACAGGGCCCCGATCGACTCGCGGTTGATCGCGGGGGCGAAGAAGAACGCGCTCATGGCCTGGCTGTCGCGCAGGTCCCGGTTGGGGATCGCCGCCATCTCGCCGGAGATCTTGACCAGGGCCGAGGACAGCTTGGACGGGCGCCCCGTCATGTAGGCACCGCTGCGGTCGGCGCTGAGCTCGCGGTAGCGCGACAGCGAACGGGTGAGCACGAAGCTGACCGCGTAGACGACCATGCTGACCAGGAAGACCACGATGAACGCGAGGCCCTGGTTGTTGTCCCGGCCGCGGTTGCCGCCGAACATCCCGCCGAAGTACATCCCCCACCGGGTGATGAAGCCGGCCAGCAGGCCGATCGACGACGCCACCGTCATGACGGTCACGTCCCGGTTGGCGACGTGCGACAGCTCGTGCGCCAGGACGCCCTCGAGCTCGTCGGCGTCGAGGCGCTGCATGATGCCGGTCGTGACGCACACCGCGGAGTGCTTGGGCGAGCGACCCGTCGCGAACGCGTTGGGCATGTCCGTCACCGCGACCGCGACCCGCGGCTTGGGCATGTCGGCCATGACGCACAGCCGGTCGATCATGGCGTGCAGCTCGGGGGCCTGCTGCGGCTCGACGACCTGCGCGTTCATCGACTTCAGCGCGAGGGAGTCCGAGAAGTACCACTGTCCCCACGCGATACCCAGCACGATGACCAGCCCGACGGCGCCGAGCTGGAAGCCCTGGATGAGGATGACGCCGAAGATGACGTAGAGCGCTCCGAGACCGAACCCGACACCGCCCATCCGCAGCGTCAGGCCGCGGTCACTCCTGAATCTGGTGCGAGCCATCGTCGTCCTTCCTACGGGTGGAGATCTCCTCGAGCTGACGGTCGACCTCGGCGCTGTCGAGCGCGGCGTCGAACTGGCGGGCCAGCGCGTCGTCCGCGTCGCCGCCCGGTCCGGTCACGACGCCCTCGGCGACGAGCTCGTCGATCGCGTCGGCCTTGGCCTCGAGCTCACGGGTGCGGCGCTCGGCCGACGCCATCGCCTGGCCGACCTCGCTGACCGCCGAGCCGATGCCGGTCGTGGCGCTGTTGATCTCGGCGCGGGCGGTCGCGGCGGTGTGGCGGGCCGCGAGGGTGTCCTTGCGGACGCGGAAGTCCTCGACCCCCTGCTCGACCTTGCTCGCGGCGAGCGACAGGCGCTCCTCCTCGGCCTTGAGGTCGGCGTGCCGGGCCTGCAGGTCGACCGCGGTCTTCTCCAGGGTGACCTTGCGGGTCAGTGCGGCCCGGGCGTCGTCGTCGTTGCCGCGCGCCACGGCCTGCCGGGCCAGGTCGTCGAGCTGCGCGGCCTGCTGCGCGACGGCGGAGAGCTGCAGCTCGACCCGCTTGCGGCTCGTCGCGACGTCGGCGACCCCGCGGCGTACCTGACGGAGCAGCGCGGTCTGCTCGCGGTAGGTCGCATCGAGCCGGTCCTTGAGCTTCGCGGGATCGTCGGTGCCCGTCCGGGCCGACCGGAACCATCTCGCGAGCCGCTCACCAATGCTCATGCTTCAAGCCTACGGGTAGGGTTCCACCCGTGGTAGACGAGACAGATGCACGCAAGGGCCGCCCGACGCCGAGCCGCAAGGAGGCCGAGGCTGCGCGCAAGAAGCAGATGAAGGTGCCGGTCTCCCGCAAGGACCAGGCCAAGCGGGAGCGGATCGCCCGCGAGGAGATCCGCCTCCGGCAGCGCGAGGCGCTCAAGTCCGGAGACGAGCGCTACCTGCCGGCCCGTGAGCAGGGTCCCGTGCGCCGGTTCATCCGCGACTACGTCGACCGCCGCTGGAACGTCGCGGAGTTCCTGCTGCCGTTCCTCATCGCGATCCTCATCGTCCTGGCCGTCGCGCCCACCGGCGTGCAGACCGTCCTGACAGCGTTCATCTACCCGTTCGTCATCGTCGCCACGATCCTCGACGAGGCCATCCTGGTCCGCGGGCTCCGCAAGGAGCTGCGCAGCCGCTTCGGCGACGACGCGGTCAAGGGATCGACGATGTACGCCGTCCTGCGCAGCACGCAGCTGCGCCGCTTCCGCCTGCCGAAGACGCAGGTCAAGCGCGGCGAGAAGCTCAGCGCGACCTACCGCTGAGCCCCGGCCCCGCGAGGGGTCAGTTGTTCTCGGGGTGCAGGGACATCGGTCCGTAGACCTCGGCGTCACCGTCGAACAACCGCACCTGGTCGATGCCCTGCTCGACGAGCTCCCCGAAGGCCTCGCCGACCCACGACTCGGCGTCGCCGCGGCTCTCGAACACCTCGGAGCGTCCGATGACGTCCCCGATCGAGCTCTCGAACGTCCAGGTCCAGGTCATGGTCACGACTCCTTGGTCGACGGTTGGACGAACGGTGGCTTGGTCACCGTGAACGCCTCGGAACGGCCGCGGACATCCACCACGACCGTGGCGCCATCCTCGACGGACTGCTCGAGGAGCGCAAGCGCGATGCCCTGCCGCAGGGTCGGGGAGAACGTGCCGGACGTGATCTCGCCCAGCGGTCCCCCGTCCGCGTCGAGGACCGACATGCCGGGACGCGGGATGCCGCGCCCCTGGGCGAGGAGCCCGCGCAGCGTCCGCACGGTCTTCTCGGCGCGCTGCTGCTCGAGCGCCGCCTTGCCCCAGAACGCCGGCTTCTTCCAGCCGACGGCCCAGCCGGCCCGCGCCATGACGGGGCTGATCTCGGCGGACAGCTCGTGCCCGTGGAGCGGGTACCCCATCTCGGTCCGCAGCGTGTCGCGCGCGCCGAGGCCGCAGGCCCGGATCGCGTACGGCTCACCGGCGGCGACGACGGCGTCCCAGACCTCGACCGCCGAGGCGGTGGGCACGACGAGCTCGTAGCCCCGCTCCCCCGTGTAGCCCGTGCGGCAGACCGTGATCTCCCGGCCGGCGATCGTGGCGTCGGCGAACGACATGTACTCGTGGTCGACCGGCAGGCCGAGGGCCTGCAGGACCTCGTCGCTGGAGGGACCCTGGATCGCCAGGACGGCGTACTCGCGGTGCAGGTTGGTGACCTCGACGCCGGCCGGCGCGGCGGCCTGCAGCCGCTCGACGACCGCGGTGGTGTTGGCGGCGTTGGGGATCAGGAAGACCTCGAAGTCGCTGCGGAGGTACGCGATGAGGTCGTCGACCGTGCCACCGTCCTCGTCGCAGCACAGCGTGTACTGCGCCTTGCCCGGGGCGATGCGGGTCAGGTCGTTGGTGAAGCACTCGTTGACGAACGCCGCCGCACCGGCGCCCCGGACCAGGGCCTTGCCCAGGTGGCTGACGTCGAACAGGCCGACGCCCTCGCGGACGGCCTTGTGCTCGGCCAGGACGCCACCCCCGGCGTACTCCAGCGGCATGTCCCAGCCGCCGAACTCCGCGAGCTTGGCGCCGAGGGCGACATGACGGTCGTGCAACGGGGAGTGAAGCAGATCCATGCAGCCAACCTAGGGGACGCTCGCGGCTCCACGTCTGCCGACCATAGAGTGGCTGGCATGCCCACAGTCTCCCTCAGCACATCGAAGCCGACCACCGCCCGCGCCGACGTCCTGATCCTGGGGATCCGCGGCGACGACGACAAGGGCGACCTCGCCGAGACCCTCGACCTGCTGGGGTTCACGGGTGAGAAGGGTCAGGTCGTGACGTTCCCGTCGGCCGGGCTCACGAAGGCCCCGCTGGTCGTGGCCGTGGCGCTGCCGGCCGAGCCGACCGCCGAGGACCTCCGCCGGGCCGCCGCCCGCGGGGTCAAGGCCGCCAAGAACGCGTCGAGCGCCGCGGTGGCCCTTCACCCGGCGGGCGTCGACGAGGTCGAGGCGATCGCCGAGGGCCTCGCGCTGGGGAGCTACACCTACGAGACGTACAAGACCAAGAAGAAGGACGCGAAGAAGAAGACCGAGCTCGCGACCGCCGCGATCCTGACGCCGTTCGCCCGCCAGACCACGGCGGCCACCGCCGTCGAGCGCGCCGCGACGGTCGCCGCCGCGGTCAACGCCGCCCGCGACTGGGTCAACACTCCCCCCGGCGACAAGCGCCCGGCCGACCTGGCCGAGTCGTTCGCCGCCCACGCCGGCAACGACGTCAAGGTCTCGATCTGGGACGAGAAGCGCCTGGCCAAGGAGAAGTGCGGCGGCATCCTCGGCGTGGGCCTGGGCTCGGACAGCCCGCCGCGGCTGCTGACGCTGTCCTACGAGCCGGCCGCCGCGGTGTCCCACCTGGCGCTGGTCGGCAAGGGCATCACGTTCGACTCGGGCGGACTGTCGATCAAGCCGGGCGCCTCGATGCAGACCATGAAGCTCGATATGGCCGGCGCCGCGGCCGTCGTCGCGGCGACCGTCGCGATCGCCCGGCTGGGACTGCCGATCAAGGTCACGGCGTACGCCTGCATCGCCGAGAACATGCCCAGCGGCCGGGCCACCCGCCCCGGTGACGTCCTGACGATGCGCAGCGGGGCAACCGTCGAGGTCCACAACACCGACGCCGAGGGCCGGCTCGTGCTGGCCGACGGCCTGGCCCTGGCCGCCGAGACCAAGCCCGACCGCATCGTCGACGTCGCGACGCTGACCGGCGCCTGCATGGTCGCGCTCGGCCAGCTCACGACCGGTGTGCTCGGCAACGACGAGACGCTCAGCGACACCGTGCTCGCGGCGTCGAAGGCGGCCGGCGAGTCGATGTGGCCCCTGCCCATCACCGAGGAGATGAAGGGCATCGTCACGTCCTCGAGCATCGCCGACCTGCGCCAGCACAACCCGAAGTCGTACGGCGGCACGCTGTTCGCTGCGTCGTTCCTGCGCGAGTTCGTGGGGGACATCCCGTGGGCGCACCTCGACATCGCCGGTCCGTCGTTCAACGAGGGCTCCGCGTACGACTACACGCCCGTCGGCGGCACCGGCTCCGGCGTGCGGACGCTGGTCAAGCTCGCGACGGAGCTGGCCGGCGTCAAGTGACGCTCGACCCCGGCACGGCCGCCGCCCTCACCCGACGCCTGGCCGTCGAGCAGTCGACCCGGCGGCTGCCGTCCGTCGTGGCGGGGATCGTGCGCGACGGTGCGCTCGTCTGGTCCGGCGCGGCCGGGACGCTCGACGGGCGTGCCGACGGGCCGGCGAGCTCGGCGGACACGCAGTACCGGATCGGGTCGATCTCCAAGACCTTCGTCGCGGTCGAGGTCCTGCGCCTGCGTGACGCCGGACTGCTCGACCTCGGCGACACGATCGGCACCCACCTCCCCGAGGTCCCGTTCGGCCAGATCACGATCGCGCAGCTGCTGACGCACACGTCGGGCCTGCAGGCCGAGACCGACGGCGACTGGTGGGAGCGCACCGAGGGCGGCTCCTGGGAGCAGCTGCTCGCCTCCGGGGTCGGACTGCGGTTCACCCCCGGCACGGCGCACCACTACTCCAACGTCGGCTACGGCGTCCTCGGCGAGCTCGTCGCCCGCCTGCGCGGGGTGCCGTGGACCGAGGCCGTCCAGACCGGCATCCTCGACCCGCTCGGGATGACCCGCACGTCGATGCGACCCGTCCCGCCCGCCGCGCCGGGGCTGGCGGTCCACCCGTTCGCCGACCTCGTCCACGTCGAGCCCGAGCACGACGGGATCTCGATGTCCCCGGCCGGTCAGATCTGGTCGACGGTCGACGACCTCGCGGTGTGGGCCGGGTTCCTCGCCGGGCGCACGGGTGACGTCCTGTCGGCGGGGACGTTGACCGAGATGCTGCGTCCGGTCGCCATCAACGACGTGCCCCGGTCCGCGTGGGGCGGGGCGCACGCCCTCGGCTGGCAGACCTGGAACGTCGACGGGCGTCGTTATGCGGGGCACGGTGGGTCGATGCCGGGCTTCCTGGCCAACCTGCGGGTAGATCTCGAGACCGGCGACGGCGTCGTGCTGATGACCAACGCGACCAGCGGGCTCGGCACCGGCACGGTCGACCTGCTCGAGCTGCTGCGGGAGCGGGAGCCGGTCCCGCCGGTCCCCTGGCACGCCGACGCCTCGCAGGGCGCGGCGCTCGACCTGGTCGGGACGTGGTTCTGGGGGACGTACGCCTTCACGCTCTCCCTCGCCGCCGACGGAGGCCTGAGCCTCGGCGAGCCCGGGCAGGGCCGGGGCGCCAGGTTCCGTGCGGACGGTGACGGCTGGGTGGGCCTCGAGGGCTACTACCGCGGCGAGCCGCTGGTCGCCGAGCGGGACGGGTCCGGCCGGCCGGTGCGCCTCGTGCTGGCGTCGTTCGTCTTCACCCGCACGCCGTACGACCCCGTCGCGGAGGTCCCTGGCGGGATCGACCCGGCCGGCTGGCACTGACCCTCCAGCGGGAGCTCAGTCCGGGAGGTTGAGGACGCGGGCGGCGTCCTCGACGGTGTCCCACTTCTCCCGGTGGCCGCCGAGCCGGTCGGGGTGGGCCTGCGATCGGGCCTTCCGGTACACCCGCATCAGGTCGTCGAACGACGGGTTGGACGGCAGCGGGTCGACCCCGGCGATGGTCTCCAGCGTCATGATCGCGCGGAGCTCCCGCGGGGTCTGCGTGGGCGTCGCCGGGGCGGTGGTCCGCGTCGGCGGCGCAGTCCTGGCCTTGCGCAGGTCGTACTCCCGCTTGCGCGACGGGATCGGCACGAGGTTGGAGTCGTAGACCGGGATCTGCAGCTTCTTGCGGGCGAAGTCGTGGCCCGCCTGCGGCGAGGCGACCCGCCGCCGGATCGACTCCCCGTCGTGGGCGACCAACAGCAGCGTCGTCTGCGTCACGGAGGTCTTGGGCTCGATCCACGCCTCCACCCCACGCCGCGACTCCGCGAAGGACTTCAACGCGTCGAGGTCTGCACGGCTCGCGTTGCGGTCCGAGACGACGGCTCCACCGTCGGTCCTGGCCCTCCGGCCACGGAAAATACCCATGGCACAAGTGTGCCCGACGACCACACGGACCCCGATCAACCCCGGTGGCACCGTCCTTGTCAGGAGTGACAAGATGAGGACGCACATCTTCTCTGGGAGGACACCGTGGCGGACGTCGCCGGCAACAACTTCGACATCGTGATTCTCGGCGGCGGCAGTGGCGGGTACGCCTGCGCGCTCCGCGCCGTGCAGCTGGGCAAGTCAGTCGCCCTGATCGAGAAGGGCAAGCTGGGCGGCACGTGCCTGCACACCGGCTGCATCCCGACCAAGGCGCTGCTGCACTCCGCTGAGGTCGCTGACAGCACCCGCGAGAGCGCGCACTTCGGGATCAAGTCGACCCTCGAGGGCATCGACATGACGGCCGTCAACTCCTACAAGGACGGCGTCGTCGACCGCCTCTACAAGGGGCTGCAGGGACTCATCAAGTCCGGCGGCATCACGGTCGTCGAGGGCGAGGGCAGGCTCGTTGACACCAAGACCGTAGAGGTCAACGGCGAGCGCTACACCGGCACCAACGTGGTCCTGGCCACCGGCTCGGTGTCACGCACGCTGGGCCTGGAGATCGGCGGACGGGTCATCACGAGCTCCGAGGCGCTCACGATGAGCGAGGTGCCCGACAAGGTCGTCATCATCGGCGGCTCGGTCATCGGCGTCGAGTTCGCGAGCGTCTGGAAGTCGTTCGGTGCCGACGTCACGATCATCGAGGGCCTGCCGTCGCTGGTCCCGTTGGAGGACCCCTCGCTGTCCAAGCAGCTCGAGCGGGCGTTCCGCACGCGCAAGATCAACTTCAAGACGGGCGTCAAGTTCGAGTCGGTCAAGCAGACCGACTCCGGCGTCACCGTGACCCTGGAGAACGGCGACACGATCGAGACCGACCTGGTCCTCGTCGCCGTCGGCCGCGGCCCCAACTCCGCCGGCATGGGCTACGAGGAGGCCGGCATCACGGTCGACCGTGGCTGGGTCCCCACCAACGAGCGGCTCGCGACCAACGTCGAGGGCGTCTTCGCCGTCGGCGACCTGGTCCCGGGCCTGCAGCTGGCGCACCGCGGCTTCGCCCACGGCATCTTCGTGGCCGAGGAGATCGCGGGCCTCAAGCCGCACCCGGTCGTCGACTCGGGCATCCCCCGCGTGACGTACTGCGACCCCGAGATCGCGTCGGTCGGCATCACCGAGCCGCAGGCCAAGGAGAAGTACGGCGACGACGGCATCGAGACCGTCGAGTACAACCTCGGCGGCAACGGCAAGTCCCAGATCCTCGGCACGGCGGGCTCGATCAAGCTGGTCCGTGAGAAGGACGGCCCGATCGTCGGCGTCCACATGATCGGCGCACGCTTCGGCGAGCAGGTCGGCGAGGCTTCGCTGATGGTCAACTGGGAGGCCTATCCCGAGGACGTCGCCCAGTTCATCCACGCGCACCCCACCCAGAACGAGGCGCTCGGCGAGGCCGCCCTCGCCCTCGCCGGCAAGCCCCTCCACTCCCACGCCTGACCCGACCCAGAGGACACCATGGCTACCGAAGTCACCCTTCCCGCACTCGGCGAAAGCGTCACCGAGGGCACCGTCACCCAATGGTTGAAGCAGGTCGGTGACAGCGTCGCCGTCGACGAGCCGCTGCTGGAGATCTCGACCGACAAGGTCGACACCGAGATCCCCTCCCCGGTCGCGGGCGTGCTGCTCGAGATCAAGGCGGAGGAGGACGACACCATCGAGGTCGGCGCGGTGCTGGCCGTCATCGGTGACGAGGGTGAGAGCGCGGGCGGAGACGCCCCCGCCGCCGAGTCCGCCGAGGCCGCCCCCGAGCCGGCCGCGGAGCCCGCCTCCGGCGACGAGCCCGAGCCGGCCGCGGAGGCCGAGGAGCGCGCGGTGACCCCCGAGCAGAGCGCCGAGGCCGAGCACGACGTCGCCGAGACCGCGGCAGCGCCGCAGGCCGACACCGCTCCGGCGTCCGGCGGTGGCACCGAGGTGACCCTGCCCGCGCTCGGCGAGAGCGTCACCGAGGGCACCGTCACCCAGTGGCTCAAGGCCGTCGGTGACGACGTCGCCGTCGACGAGCCGCTGCTGGAGATCTCGACCGACAAGGTCGACACCGAGATCCCGTCGCCCGTCGCGGGCAAGCTGCTCGAGATCCGGGCAGAGGAGGACGAGACCGTCGAGGTCGGCGCCGTCCTCGCGGTGATCGGTGCGGAGGGCGCTGCTCCCGCCGAGAAGGCACCCGAGCCCGAGGCGAAGCCCGCCCCCGAGGCGGAGAAGGCCCCGGAGCCGGAGCCCGAGCCCGAGCCCGAGAAGACACCGGAGCCCGAGCCCGCCGCCAAGCAGGCGCCCACCCCGGAGCCGGCCCAGCCCGAGACCCAGGCCAGCCCGGCCGCGGCTCCCGCGCCCGCCGAGTCCTCCGACAGCAACGGCGACTCCTACGTCACCCCGATCGTCCGCAAGCTCGCCAAGCAGCACGGCGTCGACCTGGCCGCCCTGTCGGGCACCGGTGTCGGGGGCCGCATCCGCAAGCAGGACGTCCTCGACGCCGCTGCCGCCGCGGAGAAGCCCGCCGAGCCCGCCCCGGCAGCCGCCGCGGCATCGGCTCCGGCCCCGTCGGCCGATCCGTCGCCGCTGCGTGGCAAGACCGAGAAGGTCACCCGCCTGCGTCGCACGATCGCGACCCGCATGGTGCAGTCGCTGCAGGGTTCGGCGCAGCTGACCCAGGTCCACGAGGTCGACGTCACCGAGGTGGCCCGGCTCCGCGCCCTCCACAAGGGCGCGTTCCTGGAGCGCGAGGGCGTCAAGCTGACATTCCTGCCGTTCTTCGCCAAGGCCGCGGTCGAGGCGCTCAAGTCGTACCCCAAGGTCAACTCGGCCCTGGATCTCGACGCGGGCACCATCACCTACCCGGCCGGCGAGCACCTCGGCATCGCGGTCGACACCGAGCGGGGGCTGATCGTCCCGACGATCCGCGACGCCGGCGACCTGTCGATCGCCGGGCTGGCGCGCAAGATCGCCGACGCGGCCGAGCGCACCCGGACCAACAAGATCACGCCGGACGAGCTGTCGGGCGCGACCTTCACGATCACCAACCTCGGCAGCAACGGTGCCCTGTTCGACACGCCGATCATCAACCAGCCGCAGGTCGCGATCCTGGGTGTCGGCGCCGTCGTCAAGCGTCCCGTCGTCGTGACGGACGCCCACGGCAGCGACAGCATCTCGGTGCGCAGCATGGCCTACCTGGCGCTGACGTACGACCACCGCATCGTCGACGGGGCCGACGCGGGTCGGTTCCTGACCGCGATGAAGCAGCGCCTCGAGACCGGCTCGTTCGAGGCAGAGCTCGGCTCCTGATGCACGTCGTGATCGGCGGGGTCTCCGGGTTCCTCGGATCCGCGCTGACGGCACACCTGCGTCGCCAGGGCCACGAGGTCACCCGCCTCGTGCGCTCCGGCGAGCCGGCTGCGGACGCGTCCCTCTGGGACCCGTACGCCGGCCGGGTCGACCAGGAGCTCGTCGATCGCGCGGACGCCGTGGTCAACCTGACCGGCTCCCCGATCTCGAAGTGGCCCCGCACCAAGGCCCGCAGGCAGGAGATCCTGCAGTCCCGGGTCATGGCCACCAGCACGCTGGCCAAGGCCGTCGCGGCCTCCAGCAGCCCGACCACGTTGATCTCCGGATCGGGCATGTCCTGGTACGGCACCGACCGTGGTGGGGAGATCCTCACCGAGGCCGGCTCGACCGGCAGCGGCTTCCTCGCCGAGGTGTCCCGGCAGTGGGAGGATTCGGCGGCGGCCGCGCTCGAGGCCGGCGCACGGACCTGCTTCGTCCGGACGTCCCTGGTGCTGGACGGCAGCGGCGGCGTCCTCAAGCTCATGGCCCCCGTCTGGAAGCTCGGCGGTGGAGCCAGGCTGGGCACCGGCCGTCAGTACATGTCACTGATCTCCCTCGTCGACTGGGTACGCGGGGTGACGTTCCTGCTGGAGCACGACGACGCCAGCGGCCCGTTCAACTTCGCGATGCCCGAGTCGGTCACCAACGCGGAGTTCACCGACGCCCTCGGTGAGGCCGTGCACCGGCCGACGTTCCTGGCCGCCCCGCGCTTCGCGGTCAAGGCGGCCCTCGGTGGCATCTCGGAGGACCTGCTGGGCTCGCTGCGGGTGTCCCCCGTCGCGCTGCTCAACGCCGGCTTCGAGTTCGAGACCCCCGACCTCCGATCGGCCCTGGCCTCCGCCCTGTCATGAGCGTCCCGCTCCCCGAGCCCGACGCCACCGTGACGGACCCGGTCGCCCGGATCGTGGAGTACCTCGACCACTTCCGGTCCGAGGTCCGCCGGCTCGCCACGAGCCTGTCCGCGGAGCAGCTGGAACGTCGGGTCGCCCCGTCGGGCTGGTCGGTCCCCGAGCTCGTCGAGCACCTGGTCCACATGGAGCGTCGCTGGCTGGTGTGGGGATTCCTCGGCGAGGACGTGCCCGATCCGCAGGCCGACCGCGACACCGACGGCCGGTTCGTGACCCGACGGCCCTTGGACGAGCTGCTCGACGCGCTCGACGCCGGTGGTGTCCGCACCCGCGAGATCGTCGCGACCCACGACCCGTCGGCGCTCTCCTCGACCGGCGGTCAGTTCGCCGACGGTGACGAGCGACCGACGCTGCTCGCGATCCTGTTCCACGTGCTCCAGGAGCACGCCCGCCACGCCGGCCACCTGGACATCGCCCACGAGCTGATCACGGAGGGCTGATTCACTCCGACCGGATCGCCGCCGACGCGCTGATCCGCCACCCGTGATCCGTGCGGGACAGCGTCACGACCCGCCGGGACGGCTCGTCGTCGGGCAGCGGAGTCGTCGAGCCGTCGCCCCACGCGATGCGGGCCGGGCCCAGCCGGTCGACGACGTCGAGCCGGACCCGCCGCGACGACGAGTCGATGACACGGCACGACAGGATCCGCAGCCGGGCGCCGACGACGCGGGCGTCCCGCGTGGCGTAGCGGCTGATCGTCCGCGCATCCGCCGACAGCGCACGACTCCCCCGGACGTACACCCCCTCGAGCCGGCGCGGCTCGGCCCGCGCGAACGCGACCGCCCGCTGCTCGTCGAGCTCGGCGAGGGCCACCGCCCACCGGTCGTCGGCGGCGGGCGAGGCCGCGCGCACGGCCATCACGACGACCCAGAGCCAGTCCATGGGCCCCACTGTGCCGCCGACGGGCGCCCGGCGTCGGCGCTCGTCCACAGGCTGGCGCGCGGGGATACGCTGGCCCGGTGAGCGCTCTGCAGATCATTGACGACTGGTACGGCTCCGCCGCGATCGACTACGAGGACGCGTGGGCGCTCCAGCGCGAGATCCACGCCCAGCGGGCCGCCGACGAGATCCCGGACACCGCCCTGTTCCTCGAGCACCCGCCGGTGTTCACGGCGGGCCGCCGCACCGAGCCGCACGAGCGGCCGTTCGACGGGACGCCCGTCGTCGACGTCGACCGGGGCGGCAAGATCACGTTCCACGGGCCCGGTCAGCTCGTCGGCTACCCCATCACGAAGCTGCCGTCGCACGTCCTGGTCGTCGACTACGTCCGCCGGGTCGAGGAGGCGCTGATCCGCGCCGCCGCCGACCTGGGCGTCGTGACCGGACGGGTCCACGGACGTTCCGGGGTGTGGCTCGCGGCGACCGCCGGCCGTCCCGAGCGCAAGGTCGGCGCGATCGGCATCCGGGTGTCACGGGGCGTCACGATGCACGGCTTCTCCCTCAACGCCGACGTCGACCTGGCCTACTACGAGCGGTTCGTCCCGTGCGGGATCGCCGACGCCGGGGTCACCTCGCTCAGCGCTGAGCTGGGCCGTGACGTGACGGTCCCTGAGGCCGCGGCCGCCGTGGCGCCGCACCTCGGCGAGCTGCTGGAGTGGCAGCCCTACACGCCCTCCCCCGACGTGGTCCACGACGATCATCCCGTCGTCCCGGTGCTCGGACTGGGCGCTGGGGCACAGGCGTAGGCTGCTCTGGTGACCATCGCACCTGAGGGACGCAAGATGCTGCGTCTGGAAGTCCGCAACGCGGAGACGCCGATCGAGAAGAAGCCGGCCTGGATCAAGACCCGCGCCAAGATGGGCCCGGAGTACAACGAGCTCATGAAGCTCGTCAAGGGCGAGGGCCTGCACACGGTGTGCCAGGAAGCCGGCTGCCCCAACATCTTCGAGTGCTGGGAGGACCGCGAGGCGACCTTCCTCATCGGTGGCGAGCAGTGCACCCGCCGCTGCGACTTCTGCCAGATCGACACCGGCAAGCCCGATCCGCTGGACCGTGACGAGCCCCGCCGGGTCGCCGAGTCGGTCCAGAAGATGGAGCTGCGCTACGCCACGATCACCGGCGTCGCCCGCGACGACCTGCCCGACGGTGGATCCTGGCTGTACGCCGAGACGGTCCGCAAGATCCACGAGCTCAACCCGGGCACCGGCGTCGAGAACCTCATCCCCGACTTCAACGGCATCCCCGAGCTGCTGACCGAGGTCTTCGAGTCCCGCCCCGAGGTCCTGGCGCACAACGTCGAGACCGTGCCGCGCATCTTCAAGCGGATCCGTCCCGCGTTCCGCTACGAGCGCTCGCTGGACGTCATCACCCAGGCCCGCGACTTCGGCCTGGTGACCAAGTCCAACCTGATCCTGGGCATGGGCGAGACCCGCGAAGAGGTCTCCCAAGCGCTGGTCGACCTCCACGAGGCCGGCTGCGACCTGATCACGATCACGCAGTACCTGCGCCCGTCGGTGCGGCACCACCCCGTCGAGCGCTGGGTCAAGCCCGAGGAGTTCATCGAGCTCAAGACCGAGGCCGACGACATCGGCTTCGCCGGCGTCATGTCCGGACCGCTGGTCCGCTCGTCGTACCGGGCCGGATCGCTCTACAAGCAGGCCATCGAGTCAGGACGCGGCATGGGCGCCGCCCACGCTTCGCCGTAGACTGTTCGCCATGTCCAACACCGCTCCTGAACCCGCCAAGGGCCGCATCCGTCAGATGCGGCAGGCGTACACGATCACCAAGCGCAGCGACCGCAACATCGGTCTGATCCTGCTGCTCACCTTCCTCGTGGTCGGAGGCGTCTTCGCGGCGCTGGGCTACTTCCTGTTCGGTTCCGGCACGCTCGGGCTCATCATCACGGTCCTGTTCGGCCTGCTGACCGGTCTGCTGGGCGTCCTGATCGTCTTCGGCCGTCGCGCCGAGAAGGCCGCCTACGCGCAGGTAGAGGGCCAGAAGGGCGCCGCTGCCGGCGCGCTGCAGATGCTGCGCCGCGGCTGGGAGACCAAGCCCGCCGTCGCGTTCAACAAGAACCAGGACGTCGTCCACCGCGTCGTCGGCCGTCCCGGCATCATCCTGGTCGGCGAGGGCAACCCCAACGCCGTCCGTGCGCTGCTGTCCTCGGAGGTCAAGAAGCACGCGCGCATCGGCGGCGAGGACGTCCCCGTGACGTCGATCGTCGTCGGCACGGGCGAGGGCGAGGTCCGGCTGACCAAGCTCGTCAAGCACATCCAGAAGCTGCCCAAGAAGATCAAGCCCGCGCAGATGACCTCGGTGCTCTACAAGATCAAGGCGCTCGACGCGATGCGTCCGGCCGCTCCGATGCCGCGTGGCCCCGTGCCGACGAGCATGAAGGGCTCCCGCAAGGCGATGCGCGGCTGACCGAGCCCCGCCGAGCGGGCGGTGCATGGGTCGCCCTTCCCGCCTGGGTCGAGCGTTCGGCGGTGCATGAGTCGCCCTTCTCGCCGCGGTAAGGCGACTGGTGCACCGCCGCCCCCGACTAAGGGCGACCGATGCACCGCCACAGCCGACCAAGGGCGACTGATGCACCGCCCCCGTCAGGCCTTGATGACGCGGGACCCGGCCGCCAGGTCGTGCAGCCCTCGCTTGTCGTCGGTCATGATGAGCGCCGGCAGGACGATGCTCAGCAGCAGCGTGCGCAGCAGCGCCCGCGGGATGCCGATCGGCCGGCCCGCCGGGTTCTCCACCCGCATCCCCAGCAGGCGCTTGCCGATCGACATGCCGACCAACCCGGTCAGCAGGCCGACCTCGGCGACGAAGAACGCCGTGATGATGAGGTTCTGCTCGACGTTCTTCGGCGGATAGTCGACGCCCGCGAGCGCCACGGCGCTCAGCGCCGCGATGATCCAGTCGATGAGCAGCGCGAGCAGACGACGGCCGAGCGAGGGGATCTCCACCTCGCGAGCGTACCGATGGGGCCCCGACACAGCCCCGGCAGGCACTTGTAACATGCTGGAAACAATCCGGAGACGGATGGGAAACTGCACCCTCCTAGCCTCGGCGATACGGTGCAGTGACGCACTTACCTGCCGTATCGACAAACGAAGGCCGCGAGTCCGCGGCCGAGGAGGCCACATGTTCGGCAATGCCGACGAGCTGTTCAAGTTCATCAAGGACGAGGGGGTCGAGTATCTCGACGTCCGATTCACCGACCTGCCGGGCATCCAGCAGCAGGTCACCCTTCCTGCCTCGACCTTCGACGCGAGCATGGTCGAGAGCGGTGTGGCGTTCGACGGCTCCTCGATCCGTGGCTTCCAGACGATCGACCAGTCCGACATGGTGCTGTTCCCCGACGTCAAGACCGCGTACGTCGACCCGTTCAAGCGTCGCAAGACCATCGCGATGGACTTCTTCGTCCACGACCCGATCACGGGTGAGGCGTACTCCCGCGACCCGCGCAACATCGCCCGCAAGGCCGAGGCGTACCTCGCCACGACCGGCATCGGCGACACCGCCTTCTTCGCACCCGAGGCCGAGTTCTACATCTTCGACCGGGTCAACTACGGCACCAGCGCCAACAAGTCGTTCTACGAGATCACGTCCTCCGAGGCCGCCTGGTCCACGGGCGACGAGGTCGAGGACAACCGTGGCTACCAGGTCCGCTTCAAGGGCGGCTACTTCCCCGTCGCGCCGACCGACCGCACGGCCGACCTGCGCAACGACATGATGACCAACCTGAGCAACGCGGGTCTCACGCTCGAGCGTGGCCACCACGAGGTCGGCACCGCCGGCCAGGGCGAGATCAACTACCGCTTCGACACGCTGCTCAAGGCCGCGGACGACGTCATGAAGTTCAAGTACATCGTGCGCAACACGGCGTGGGCCAACGACAAGACCGTGACCTTCATGCCGAAGCCGATCTTCGGCGACAACGGCTCGGGCATGCACGTGCACCAGTCGATCTGGAACGACGGCAAGCCGCTGTTCTACGACGAGTCGGGCTACG
>NZ_JAOPXQ010000136.1 GCF_025965075.1 Aeromicrobium sp. | reverse complement strand
AGGTCATCGCCCACCACGCGTTCCGGGTGACCCGCAACGAGGACCTCGAGGTCGAGGAGGACGACGCCGAGAACCTGCTCAAGGCCCTCGAGAAGGAGCTCCTGCGCCGCAAGTTCGGTCCGCCCGTGCGCCTCGAGGTCGAGGAGTCGATCGACCCCGGCGTGCTGGACCTCCTGGTCTCCGAGCTCGGTGTCCGACCCGACGAGGTCATCCGCCTGCGCGGACCCCTGGACCTGCGGAGCCTCAACGAGATCGCCGACCTGGACCGCCCCGAGCTCAGCTACGAGCCGTTCATCCCCGGCACCCACCTGCACCTCGCCGAGGTCGAGACCTCCGAGCCGGCCGACCTGTTCAGCGCACTGCGCAAGCGCGACGTCCTGGTCCACCATCCCTACGACTCGTTCGCGACCAGCGTGCAGCGGTTCATCGAGCAGGCCGCCGCCGACCCGCACGTGCTCGCGATCAAGCAGACGCTCTACCGCACCTCGGGCGACTCCCCCATCATCGACTCGTTGATCGACGCCGCCCGGGCCGGCAAGCAGGTCCTCGTGCTGGTGGAGATCAAGGCCCGTTTCGACGAGCAGGCCAACATCCGGTGGGCCCGCAAGCTCGAGCGGGCGGGCTGCCACGTCGTGTACGGCCTGGTCGGCCTCAAGACCCACTGCAAGCTGGCGCTCGTCGTCCGCGACGAGCCCGACGGCCTGCGCCGCTACGCCCACATCGGCACCGGCAACTACAACCCCAAGACCGCGCGGCTCTACGAGGACTTCGGGCTGCTGACCGCCGACCCCGCCATCACGCACGACCTGACCGATCTGTTCAACAACCTGTCGGGCTTCGCGCAGGACTTCTCCTACCAGCGGCTCATGGTCGCCCCCGCCGGTCTGCGTGACGGGATCCTGGAGCGGATCGACACCGAGATCGCGCACCACCGGGCCGGCCGTCCCGCGGGCATCCGGCTCAAGGTCAACTCGCTGGTCGACGAGGCCATCATCGACAAGCTCTACGAGGCGTCCCGCGCCGGCGTCGAGGTCGACCTCGTGATCCGCGGCATCTGCACGCTCCGCCCCGGTGTCGCGGGGCTCAGCGACAACATCCGGGTGCACAGCATCCTGGGCCGCTTCCTGGAGCACAGCAGGGTCTACTGGTTCGCCGGCGGCGGAGAGGCCGAGGCGTGGATCGGCTCGGCCGACCTGATGCACCGCAACCTGGACCGACGGGTCGAGGTGCTCGCCCGGATGCCGTCGGCGTCGCACACCGAGGCCCTCGGCGACCTGCTCGCGACGGCGGCCGACCCCGACACGACGTCGTGGCGCCTCGGCCCCGACGGGACCTGGACCCGTCACATCGGGAGCACCGACCTGCAGGCCCAGCTGATCGCCCGGGCCCGCTCCCGCCGCTCGCGGACCTAGCGGGTCACGGGCACGAGGCGAACAGCAGCGGACCGTCACCGGCGAGGTACGTCCCACGGTCGGGGTCGAGCCTGAACCGCAGCGTCGTCACGCTCCCCCGCGACCCGGCCACCAGCCCGGTCAGCGAGTCCTCGACCCGGCCGGTGCGACCGACGAACGGCCCGCGGGCCAGGACGGCCCGGACCCGGGCCTGGTCGGCCGCGACGGCCGGCGACCGGAACGCCGACGCGAAGGTGATGGTCTGGTCGGGATCGCCCTCGACCAGGCCACGGCCGGTGAACGTCGGTTCCTGCAGCCGGCCGGCCCGGCCGAGCGCCGCTGCGGCCTGCGCCTGCACGTCGGCGCCCTTGTCCGCGAGGCTCGTCGTGCTGCAGCCGATGGCCGGCGCCTGGACGAGCGCCGCGTCCGACCCGGCCAGGCTGCTCGCGACGTCCGCGGCGGGTCGCACCGACAGCAGCGAGGCGCGGTCGCCGCGGATCGTGCCGACGACGACCGGGACGTACGCCGGACGGTCGGTCGCGACGACGATCCGCTCCCGCTCCAGCACCGCCACGAAGCCCAGTGTCGCCGCAAGGTCGGGCCCCACCGCGGCGCGGCCCGCCGGGCTCAGCGTCCAGGTGCCCCCGGACCGTGTGTAGCCGAGCGTGCGCAGTCGGGCCTTGACGGCGTCGAGCGAGACCCACCCGGAGAGCCGGGCGACCATCGCCGAGCCCGCCGCCGCCTGACCGTACGCCTCCCAGTCCAGGTCGGCGGCCGACCAGCCGTACAACGTCTCCATCCCGTCGATCGCCTGGCCGACGACCGACCGCGTCGTGAGGTCGCGCAGGCTCGCGTCGTCGGTCAGGGCGGCGCGTCCGGCCGCGGACGACGCACGCCCGAGGTCGAGGGCCGACCGGATCGCCGCCCAGTCGGTGAAGCCCGCGACCTGGGTGCCGGCCGGGAGCGCGTCGAGCCCCGAGGTCAGCGAGGAGCGGGTGTCGGCGTCGCGGGCGCTGGCCCACCAGCCGGTGCCGATCGCCAGCGCGAGCACCAGGAGCGGGACGATGACGGCACGGACGGCAGGACGACGTCGCGCCACGTCCACACCTCCTTCATCCACTGTCCACTTCCTCAGGGGACAATACGCAGCATGGCAAGTGAACGGATCACGACGGCCGCCGGCGGGATCGTGTGGCGCAAGCGGCCCGGCTCGGCCCGGCCCGAGCCACGCATCGAGGTGCTGGTGGTGCACCGGCCGTCGTACGACGACTGGACCTTCCCCAAGGGCAAGACCGACCCCGGTGAGAGCCTGCAGGCGACCGCGGTCCGCGAGATCGGCGAGGAGACCGGCATCCGGGTCCGGCTCGGCCACCCCCTGCAGGACCTGAGCTATCCCGTCAACGATGGGATCAAGCAGGTGTCCTACTGGTGCGCACATGCCGTCGGCGCGGACGAGGCGGCGCCGTTCGTGCCCAACAAGGAGGTCGACGAGATCCGGTGGATCAGCCTGCGCGAGGCGCGGGACCTGCTGACGTACGCGCACGACGTCAGCCTGCTGGAGGAGTTCGACGAGCTGCGCGACCGGCAGGCGCACCGCAGCCGGACGTTGATCGTGCTGCGCCACGCCAAGGCCGCGCCGCGCTCGAGCGATGTCGACGACCTCGACCGCCCCCTGACCGCCGGCGGAGCCGAGCGTGCCGTGGCGCTCGTCCCGCTGCTCGGGGCGTACGGCGTCCTGCGGGTCGTGAGCAGCCCGGCCGTGCGGTGCGCGCGGACCGTCGAGCCGTACGCCCACTCGATCAGCACGTTCCTCGAGATCGACGACCGGTTGGCCGAGGACACCAACCCGTCCTCGGTGCAGCGCTCGATCGCCGCCCTGATGGACCGCAAGAAGCCGGTCGTGGTCTCGACGCACCGGCCCACGCTGCCGTGGGTGCTCGAGGCGATCGGCGTCGACCTGCAGGACCTGGCCCCGGGCGAGGCGGTCGTCGTGCACCACCGCAAGGGACACGTCCTCGCGACAGAGCGGCTGCTCTGACGGGCGAGCGCCAACCGTTGGATCACCGTTCACCGTCCGTTCACCCACGGTCGGAGATCGATACACCTGCGCCTTCTACGTTCACCGGGTAAGCATCAAATGAATCCCAGAGAGGGACCCCCCGTGAAGCGCAACCACCTCCGCATCGCCGCCCCCGCGGCCATGCTGGCACTCGCCCTCGGCCTCAGCGCCTGCGGTGCGGCGAACGAGTCCGACGGCGGCAGCGCCACTGCATCGGGCGACAGCGTGTCCGGCACGCTCAACGGCGCAGGCGCCACGTCCCAGGAAGCGGCCATCGCCGCCTGGAAGAAGGAGTTCCAGACCGCGAACCCCGACTCCACCGTCAACTACGACCCGGTCGGCTCGGGTGGCGGCCGCGAGCAGTTCATCGCCGGAGGCGTCGCCTTCGCCGGCACGGACTCCTACCTCGAGGAGGATGAGGTCACGGCGGCCAAGGACAAGTGCCAGAGCGACATCGTCGAGGTGCCGGTCTACGTCAGCCCCATCGCCGTGATCTTCAAGCTCGACGGAGTCGACGAGCTCAACCTCTCGCCGAAGACGATCGGCCAGATCTTCGCGGGCAAGATCACCACCTGGGACGACGCCGCGATCAAGGCCGACAACCCCGACGCGAAGCTGCCCAGCACCAAGATCACCGCCGTCCACCGCTCGGACGACTCGGGCACGACCAAGAACTTCACCGACTACCTGGACCAGGCCTCCGACGGTGGCTGGACCGGTGGCGTGGTCGAGACGTGGCCCGTCAAGGGCGGCGAGGCCGCTGAGGGCACGTCGGGTGTCGTCGCGGCCGTCAGCGGCGGCAACGGCACGATCGGCTACGCCGACGAGAGCCAGGCCGGCGACCTCGGCAAGGCCAAGGTCAAGGTCGGCGAGGACTTCACCGAGCCGACGCCCGAGGCCGCCGCGAAGGTGCTCGACACCGCCGCACCGGTCGAGGGCCGCGACGCCACCGACATCGCCGTCGACGTCGACCACAAGACGACCGAGGCGGGCGTCTACCCGATCGTCCTCGTGTCCTACCAGGTCGCCTGCCAGACCTACGGCGACAAGGCCCAGGCCGAGCTCGTCAAGAGCTGGCTGACCTACGTCGCGAGCGAGGACGGACAGGCTGCCGCCGCCTCCAGCGCCGGCTCTGCCCCGCTCTCGGGCGACTTCGCCAGCAAGGTCCAGTCCGCGATAAAGACGATCAAGGCCGCTTGATCCCCGCTGCCGCCCGGTCCTCGCGGGCCGGGCGGCAGCACCGTCATCTTTGTGAAAGGCACACCGCCTGTGACCAGCACGCTGGCTCCCCGCAAGCGCTCCACCGTCGTCCGCACCGGTGACCGCGTCTTCGCCGGGCTGTCGACCGGCGCGGGACTCCTGATCCTGCTGACGCTCGCCGGCGTCGCCGCCTTCCTCACGATCGAGGGCATCCCCGGCATCCTCGCCAGCCCCGACGAGGTCAAGAGCGGGCAGAGCTTCTGGCCGTACGTCTGGCCGCTCGTCTACGGCACCCTGATCGCCGCGATCGTGGCCCTGATCATCGCGACCCCTGTCGCGATCGGTGTCGCCCTCTTCATCTCCCACTACTCGCCCCGCCGCCTCGGCCAGGTCCTCGGCTACCTCGTCGACCTGCTCGCCGCGGTCCCCAGCGTCGTCTACGGCCTCTGGGGCATCCAGTACCTCGCCCCTCACATGGTGCCGGTCTACGAGTGGCTCGAGGAGCACGCCGGCTTCATCCCGTTCTTCGCCGGTCCGGCCTCCGCCACGGGCCGCACGATCATGACCGCCTGCATCGTCCTCGCGGTCATGATCCTGCCGATCATGACCGCGATCTGCCGCGAGATCTTCCTGCAGACGCCGCGCCTGCACGAGGAGGCCGCGCTGGCCCTCGGCGCGACGCGCTGGGAGATGGCCCGGCTGGCGATCTTCCCGTACGCCCGCTCGGGCATCGTGTCCGCCGCGATGCTGGGCCTCGGCCGCGCCCTCGGCGAGACCCTCGCCGTCGCGATGGTGCTCTCGGTGACGGCCGGGACCGTGACCGCCAACCTGATCAGCAGCACCAACCCGAGCACGATCGCCGCCAACATCGCCCTGAGCTTCGGGGAGGCCAGCGGCAGGACCGTCAACGTCCTGATCGCCAGCGGCCTGGTGCTCTTCGTGATCACGTTCCTCGTCAACTTCGCCGCGCGGGCCGTCGTGGACCGCCGCAAAGACTTCTCCGGAGCCAACTGATGACGAACCTCCTGAACCACCCGGGCCCCGTCGACGTCCGCGAGGAGCTCTACGGCGCGCAGCTGCCGTCCTGGGCCGGCAAGGCCGTGCCGGGCGTCGCGGTCGTGGTGGCGGGGATCCTCTACCTGCTGGGCACCACCCTGGTGCTCGCCGCGCTGGTCGTCTTCGTCCTCAGCCTGGCGCTGCCGCTCTGGTCGGTCGTGGTCGAGGGCCGGCGCAAGGCGACCGACCGGCTCGTCACGACCCTGGTCACGAGCGCGTTCGTGCTGGCGATGTTCCCGCTGGTCAGCATCCTCTACACCGTCATCAGCAAGGGCACCAAGGTGCTGTCGGCGGAGTTCTTCACGTACTCGATGCGCAACGTCGTCGGCGAGGGCGGCGGCATCTACCAGGCGCTGGTCGGCACCCTGCTGATCACCGGCGCCGCGGCCGTCATCTCGGTCCCGATCGGCATCTTCGCCGCGATCTACCTCGTGGAGTACGCCGACGGCAACCGGCTCTCGCGCTGGATCCGCTTCCTCGTCGACGTCATGACCGGCATCCCGTCGATCGTCGCGGGCCTGTTCGCGTACGCCCTGTTCGTCGTGTTCTTCGGCGAGGGCGTCCGCATGGGCATCGGCGGCTCGGTGGCCTTGTCGGTCCTGATGATCCCCGTGCTCGTCCGCTCCACCGAGGAGATGCTGAAGCTCGTCCCCAACGAGCTGCGCGAGGCGGCGTACGCCCTGGGCGTCCCGAAGTGGCGCACCGTCTCCAAGGTCGTCCTCCCGACGGCGCTGGCTGGCATCGTCACCGGCATCACCCTCGCGATCGCCCGGGTCATCGGCGAGACCGCTCCCCTGCTGATCATCGCGGGCGCGACCGACTCGGTGAACTTCAACCTGTTCGAGGGCCGCATGGCAACGCTGCCGGTCTTCGCCTACCAGTCGGTCCGCAGCCCCGGCGTCCCGCCGGAGTTCAGCATCGACCGTGCTTGGGGCGCGGCGCTCACCCTGCTGCTGATCGTCATGCTGCTCAACCTCATCGCCCGCCTCGTCTCCTACTTCTTCTCGCCCAAGGGCGAGCGCTGAGTCCCGGAAGGACACCCACCATGGCCAAGAGCATCGACGTCTCGGACCTCAACATCTACTACGGGGACTTCCTCGCCGTCGAGGATGTGACGATCCCCATCGCCGCGAAGTCCGTCACGGCGTTCATCGGCCCCTCGGGCTGCGGCAAGTCGACCTTCCTGCGGTCGCTCAACCGCATGCACGAGGTGATCCGCGGTGCGCGCGTCGAGGGCAAGGTCCTGATCGACGGACAGGACCTCTACGGCTCGGACATCGACCCGGTCAACGTGCGCCGCATGATCGGGATGGTCTTCCAGCGACCGAACCCGTTCCCGACGATGTCGATCTACGACAACGTCCTGGCGGGGCAGAAGCTCAACAGCAAGCGGATGAAGAAGGCCGAGTCCGATGACATCGTCGAGCGTGCGCTGCGCAGCGCCGGCCTGTGGGCCGAGGTCAAGGACCGGCTGGACCGTCCCGGCTCGGGCCTCTCGGGCGGCCAGCAGCAGCGGCTCTGCATCGCCCGGGCGATCTCGATCGAGCCGGAGATCCTGCTGATGGACGAGCCGTGCTCGGCGCTCGACCCGATCTCGACCAGCGTCATCGAGGACCTGATCCACGAGCTCAAGAGCCAGTACACGATCGTCATCGTGACCCACAACATGCAGCAGGCCGCCCGGGTCTCGGACGAGACGGCGTTCTTCAACCTCTCGGGCGTCGGCAAGCCCGGCCGCCTGGTCGAGGTCGGCCGCACCGAGACGATCTTCTCCAACCCGACCGACCCCGCCACTGAGGCCTACATCCAGGGCCGTTTCGGCTGAGGACGGTTTACCACGGTCCCTCGGCAAACTGGCTCCTCCCGGGGGAAACTTCCCGCGGGAGGAGCAGGTTTACCCAGGGACCGTGGTAAACCGACGGGGCGTCAGTTGCCGGGGATCAGGAGCCGCAGCACGAAGTACGTCACAGCGCCCACCACGGCAGCGGCCGGCAGGGTCAGGACCCAGGCCGTGATGATGCCGCGGGCGACGCCCCAGCGGACGGCGCTGAAGCGCTTGGTCGCACCCGCACCCATGACGGCGGACGTCATGGTGTGCGTCGTCGAGACCGGGGCGTGCGCACCGATCGCCATGCCGTACAGCACGATCGCCGCGGTCGACTCCGCGGCGAAGCCACGCGGCGGGTCGAGCGCGATGATGCGGCGACCCATCGTGCGCATGATGCGCATGCCGCCGGACATCGTGCCGAGCGAGATCGCACCGGCCGCGGAGATGATGACCCACAGCGGGATGTCGTCGTTGGCGTTGGAGTGGTAACCGCCGGCGATCAGGGCCAGGACGATGACACCCATCGTCTTCTGCGCGTCCTGGAGTCCGTGGCCCAGTGACAGCGCGGCGGCCGACACGGTCTGCGACAGCCGGAAGCCGCGGTGGACGGTGTGCGGGTTGGCGTGCCGGAAGATCCACATGATCGCGAGCATGATCAGGAAGGCGCCACCGAAGCCCAGCGCGGGGCTGACGACCATCGGGATGGCGACCTTCTCGACGACCTTGTCCCAGTCGACGCCGACGCCGGCTGCGAGACCGACGCCGATCAGGCCGCCGATCAGGGCGTGCGAGGACGACGACGGGATGCCG
>NZ_JAOPXQ010000006.1 GCF_025965075.1 Aeromicrobium sp. | reverse complement strand
GCCTCGCTGACGGCGACCTCGGCATAGCCGTCGCCGTTCACGTCGCCCTCGACGCCGGAGGTGCAGACCGCCGCGGAGGCGGGGGCCGTCGTCATCAGGACCAGCCCGCCGACGATCAGGCTGCTGGATACGGTCACTCGCTGAAGCACCGACGTCATCATGTGAGACAGCGTGCCTTTCGCGCGGTCCCGTGTCCATAGCCCGGCGACGGCCCGCCGGTGGCCGGCCCGACTGTCGTGGTCCACCACGGTTCTCCACACGTCGTGATGATCGGCTCTTCCCAAGATCCCTGCGGTTCGGGCAGGATGCAGACAACACGTCTCTTCGGGGGAAGAGGGTCATCGGAGATGGAATCCCAGGCACCGGCGCTGGCGGACCGGGTGCGCGACCTGGTGCGTCAGCGCCGGATCGACCCGAGGACGGACGCGGAGTCCGTCCGCCGTGCGGCGATGGACGCGGTCGCCGAGCACGAGTCGCGCAGCCTGACGGGCGTCGTGCGATCGCTGGACGAGCCCGAGCTCGTCGTGGGGCAGATCGTCGCGGACGTGTCCGGCTTCGGTCCGCTGCAGGTCTACCTGGACGACGAGTCGGTCGAGGAGATCTGGATCAACGAGCCGTCGCGGGTGTTCATCGCCCGCGACGGCCGGCACGAGCTGACCTCGCTGATCCTGAATGCCGAGCAGGTCCGCGAGCTCGTCGAGCGGATGCTGTCGTCGTCGGGGCGGCGGCTCGACATCTCCCAGCCCTTCGTGGACGCGATGCTGCCGGGTGGGCACCGGCTCCACGTCGTGCTCGACGGCATCAGTCGGGGCTTCAGTGCCGTCAACATCCGCAAGTTCGTGGCGCGCGCCCACTCGCTGACCGACCTGGTCACGTTGGGGACGCTCGACCAGCAGGGTGCGGCGTTCCTCGACGCGAGCGTGCGGGCGGGCCTGAACATCGTCGTCTCGGGCGGCACCCAGGCCGGCAAGACGACGCTCCTCAACTGCCTGGCGGCGTCGATCCCGGGCTCGCAGCGGATCGTGTCGGTCGAGGAGGTCTTCGAGCTCCAGTGCGGGCACCCGGACTGGGTCGCGATGCAGAGTCGGCAGGCCGGGCTGGAGGGCACGGGGGCGATCGACCTGCGGATCCTGGTCAAGGAGGCCCTGCGCATGCGGCCGTCACGCATCATCGTCGGCGAGGTCCGGGCCGCGGAGTGCCTCGATCTGCTGCTGGCGCTCAACGCGGGCCTGCCCGGCATGGCCAGCATCCACGCCAACTCCGCGCGTCAGGCGCTCATCAAGATGTGCACCCTGCCGCTGCTCGCAGGGGACAACATCGGCAGCCGCTTTGTCGTGCCGACCGTGGCCTCGTCGGTCGATCTCGTGGTCCACACCGGGCTCGACGCCGACGGGTCGCGGGCCGTGCGGGAGATCGTGGCCGTGACGGGACGGGTCGAGAACGACCTGATCGAGTCCGACGCGGTGTTCTTACGTCGTGACGGTCGCCTCGAGCGCGGGCACGGGATGCCGCTGCGGCGGGAGGCCTTCGACCAGGCCGGCATCGACCTGGACGCGACCCTGGGGGCGGGCCGATGGGCTCCCTGATCGGTCTGATGGCGGGAGTCGGCGTCCTGCTGGTCGTCTGGACGTTCGCCGAGCCGGGTTGGCAGCCGACCCGCGCGGGGGCCCGGCGGCCCGGCCGGCTCGCCGAGCTGATGGCGCGGGCGGGGGTCGAGGGCGTCTCCGTCCCGCAGCTGCTGGCACTGTGCTTCGGCGCGTTCGTCGTGGCCGCGTTCGTCATGCTCGGGATCTCCGGAGTCCCGGCGATCGGCGTCATCTTCGGCGCGATGGTCGGCTCGTTGCCGATCGGCGTCCTGCGCGGGCGGGCCAACCGGCGGCTGCGCGAGCACGCGGCGCTGTGGCCCGACGCCGTCGACAACCTGACGTCGGCGGTGCGCGCGGGCCTGTCCTTGCCGGAGGCGCTCATGCAGCTCGGTGAGCGAGGGCCCGAGGGCTTGCGGCCCGCGTTCCGGCAGTTCGGCCGGGACTACCAGGCGACCGGCCGGTTCAGCGAGTCGCTGGACCTGCTCAAGGCACGGCTGGCCGACCCGATCGGCGACCGGGTCGTCGAGGCGCTGCGCATCGCCCGGGAGGTCGGCGGCGGGGACCTGGGTCGGATGCTGCGCTCGCTGTCGGGCTTCCTGCGCGACGACCTGAGGACTCGCGGTGAGCTGGAGTCGCGCCAGTCCTGGACGGTCAACGGCGCCAGGCTCGCCGTCACCGCGCCGTGGCTCGTGCTGCTGTTGATGTGCCTCCAGGGCGATGTGGTGGGTCGCTTCGCGACCGGTGCCGGCCTCGTCGTGCTGACGACCGGCGCGCTGCTCTGCGTGGTCGCCTACCGGCTCATGATGTGGATCGGCCGGCTTCCCACCGAGAAGCGGATCCTGGCATGACCGGGGCGCTCGTCGGCCTGTGCCTGTCGTCGGGCCTGCTCCTGGTGCTGTCCGGCTGGATGCGGACACGCCGCCCCTCCCTGGACCAGCGCCTCCTGCCGTACGTCCGCGACGTCCACCCCTATGCCGTCGTGCCGGGACGTCGAGGCACCGTCGCCGAGGCGGTGTTCGGGCCGAGCCTGCGCACGGTCGGCGACCTCGTGGGCGACCTGCTGGGCGGGTCCGCGAGCGTGTCACGGCGCCTGGTGCGTCTGGGCTCGCCGATGACGCTGGAGGACTTCCGGGTCAAGCAGGCCATGTGGGGATCCGCCGGGCTGGCCGTGGCTGCCGCGGCGTCCGGGCTGCTGTGGTCGGAGCGGCGCACCGGCGTCCCGATCCTCCTGGCGATCTGCGCGCTCGGCTTCGTCGGCGGTGTCCTGTGGTGCGACAACCAGCTCACCGCCCAGGTCACGGTCCGGGAGCGTGAGATGCAGGCCGAGTTCCCGGTCGTGGCGGACCTCTTGGCGCTCGCGGTGGCCGCCGGCGAGAGCCCGGTGGCGGGCCTGGAGCGCATCGCCAAGGTCTCGCACGGCGCCCTGACCGACGAGCTCGGCCGCGTGATCGCGGACGTACGCACCGGGACCCCGATGGCCGAGGCGTTCGACCGGCTCGCCGCCCGCACGGGGGTCACGAGCATCGCCCGGTTCGCGGAGGGGCTGGCGATCGCGGTCGAGCGGGGGACGCCCCTGGTCGATGTGCTGCACGCCCAGGCCGCCGACGTCCGTGAGTCCGGGCGTCGCGAGCTCATCGAGGCCGGTGGCCGCAAGGAGGTCGCGATGATGATCCCCGTCGTGTTCCTGATCCTGCCGGTCACCGTGATCTTCGCGTTCTTCCCCGGCTATGTCGGCCTTCACCTGACTTCGGGCACCTAACGGAAGGAAACACCATGTCCATGTTCCGTCTCCACCGTCACGACGAGAGGGGGGACGTGCCCGGTTGGGTCATGATCACGGTCATGAGCGCCGGGCTGGTCGCGGTGCTGTCGGCCGCGGCGGGTCCCCAGCTGCGCAGCATGCTCACGCAGGCACTGTCGGCGGTCGGCGGCTGAGCCGTGCAGCGTGTCCGCCATGAGCGGGGCTCCGCGGTCGTCGACTTCGTCCTCATCATGGTGATCCTGGTCCCGCTCGTGCTGGGCATCGCCCAGGTCGCCCTGGTCTTGCACGTGCGCAACACCCTGGCCGCCGCGGCGTCGGAGGGCGCCCGCGCCTCGGCCCCGCTCGGGTCGACGCCGGGCGACGGCGCCGAGCGCACCCGCCGGATGATCCGGCAGGCGCTCGACGACAGGTACGCCGAGGGCGTGACCTCGTCATGGGCGTCGGTGGGCGGGGCGCCCGGCACGGTCGTCGAGGTCCGCGCCCGGGTGCCGGCGCTGGGGCTGTTCGGCCCCTCGGTCGAGGTCTCCGTCAGCGGTCACGCCGTCCGGGAGGTCGAGCCGTGAGCGCGGAGGACGACGGCACCGCGACGATCGAGTTCGTCTGGCTCACGCTGCTCCTCCTGGTGCCGCTGGTCTACGTCCTGGTGGCCGTGTTCGACACGCAGCGGGCGTCCTACGGGGTGTCGACGGCGAGCCGGTCGGCGGCCCGCGCGTTCCTCCAGTCACCGGATCCCGCGGCGGGGGAGCAGCGGGCGCGGATCGCGGCGCGGATCGCCCTCGGGGACCAGGGGATCGACGGCGCGAGCGTACGCATCACGTGCCTGCCGTCACCGGGGGACTGCCTCGAGCCGGGCTCGTCGGTGCGGGTCGTGGTCCGCGCGACCCAGCCGCTGCCGCTGACGCCGGGCGCCCTCGGGTCCCAGCTCGGCGGTATCACGGTCGACAGCACGCACACCGAGCCCTACGGCACCTACCGGAGCGACCGATGAGGCGCGAGGAGGGGCAGATCACGGTCATGACGATCGGGTTCCTGCTGTTCCTCGGGCTGCTGGCGGTTGTCGTGATCAACTCCTCGGCGGCCTTCCTGCAGCGCCAACAGCTCGACAACGTCGCGGACGGGGCGGCGCTGGCCGCGGCCGACGGACTGAGCCGGGAGGACTTCTACCGGCGCGGCGAGGTCACGCTCGACGCCGCCCGGGCCCGGCGCCTCGTGGGGGCGTACGTCACCGGGCCCGGCACCCGGGTCGTGCGGGTCGCGATCGACGCCGACGAGGTGCACGTGCGCCTCGAGCGATCGGTGACGCTGGCCTTCGCGCCACCGGGGTGGGACGCTCGGACGACGATCGTCTCCGAGGCGACAGCTCAGCTCCGCCTCAGCGAGCAGGAGTAGTACAAATGTCAACCAACCCCAGGGGCGGTGGGAAAGAAGGCGCACCAGATGAAGGCAGTGGTCTTTGACCAGTACAAGTCGGCTCCGTCGCTCAAGGAGATCGACCGACCGAAGCCGGGACCGGGGGAGGTCCTGCTGAAGGTCGCCGGCGCCGGGGCCTGTCACTCCGACGTCGCGGTGTTCCGCGACTTCGACGCCGAGTTCGGTCCCAGCCAGCTCAAGCCCTCCTTCGTGCTCGGCCACGAGAACGCCGGCTGGGTCGAGGAGCTCGGCGCGGGCGTCACGGGCATCGACGAGGGCGACGCCTACCTCGTCTACGGTCCCGTCGGCTGCGGCCACTGCCGCGCCTGCTCGCGCGGCCAGGACACCTACTGCGAGAACGCCGCGACGATGCCCTACCTCGCGGTCGGCCTCGGCCGGGACGGTGGCATGGCGGAGTACGTCTCGGTGCCCGCGCGCAACCTGGTCCCGCTCGGCGACGCCGATCCCACGGTCGCCGCCCCGCTGGCGGACGCCGGCCTGACGCCGTACCACGCGATCAAGAAGTCGCTCCCGGTCCTGGCCGGCGGCGACACGTACGCCCTGGTCATCGGCCTCGGCGGCCTCGGACAGGTCGCGGTGCAGATCCTCACGGCGCTGACCGGCGCCACGGTCATCGCGATCGACACCCGGGAGGGCGCCATGGAGCGGGCCCGCGCCAACGGCGCCGTCACTGTCGCCGGCGGCGAGGCCCAGGCCGCCCGCATCCGCGAGGCCACCGGCGGGCACGGCGTCGACGCTGTGTTCGACTTCGTCGGGATCGACCCGACGATCGCGCTCGCCATGTCGGTCGTGGCCCTGCGCGGCCGGGTCACCGTGGTCGGCATCGGCAACGGGACGTACGCCTGGAACTTCTACGGCGTCCCCTACGAGGTCGAGCTGACCAGCACCTACTGGGGCACGCTCGAGGAGCTCCACGAGGTCGTCGACCTCTACCGGGCCGGCAAGATCACGCCCGACGTCGAGATCTTCTCGCTCGACGACGCCCTGGAGGCCTACCGCCGTCTGGAGGCCGGCGAGCTGACCGGACGGGCGGTGGTGGCACCGCACGGTCACTGACCGCTCCGTCGCGCAGCGGCTCAGTCCGTGAGTCGCTGCACGACCACGCCACCGAAGCGGGCCTCGCCGATCGTGCACTCGATGCCGTCGATCCAGCACCGGCCCGACTCCAGGACGTCCCCGGCGATCTCGCTCTGCGCCCCGGTGGGGGAGTCGGCGTAGAACACGATCAGCCCACCGGAGATGCCCTCGTTGAACGCGACGATCCGGCGGCCCGCGGCGTCGGCGATGCGCGCGAAGCAGTCCGCGCAGACCGAGCGCGGATAGCGGTCCTGGTGCCCCGTGGGCCGCCCGCAGATCGGGCACGGATGCGTCGGGGTGGCGGGCGCTGCCGAGGGCGCCGGAGCTACAGCTCCGTGTCGGTGCCGCTGCTCGACGAGCCAGCCGGCGACCAGCATGTCGATCGTCTCGCCGGCCAGCTCGGTCATGCTGGTCTGGTAGCCGCCGTCGTAGCCGATGATCGCGGCCCGGTCGCCGCCGTCGAACGCGAAGCCGCCGCACACGAGATCCGCCTCGAGCTCCGCGTGCGGGTACGGCTCGGCGTCGACGCCCAGCACGTGGCGGGCCTTGGCGGCCGCCTCCTCGATCGTCAGGGTCATGCGAGTGCCTTCCGGAGAGTGGTGGCGCACGCCTCGGCCTCGGCGTCGGCGTACGTGGTCCGTGGCCAGAAGAAGCCGCGCAGCCCGTCGCCCTTGGTCCGCGGGACGACGTGGACGTGCAGGTGGGCGACGCTCTGGGACACGACGTTGTTCATCGCGACGAATGTGCCCTGGGCTCCCAGCGTCGACGTGATGGCGTCCGCCACGCGCTGCGCGGTGGAGAACAACGGCACGAGCAGGGCCTCCGGCAGGTCGGACAGGGTCACGACGTGCTGGCGGGGGACCAGCAGGGTGTGCCCCGGGAACAGGGGCCGGGTGTCGAGGAACCCGACGACGTCGTCGGTCTCGACGACCAGGTGACCCGGTGTCACGCCGGCCACGATGCGGCAGAAGAGGCAGTCCGGGTCGCTCGCGGTCATGCCCCCATCATGCCGTGGTCAGCCACCGAGCTCGCCGTCCAGCCACCGGTGGCGGCCGTCGACCCACGATCGCAGCGCGGCGACCTCGGCCGGCCAGGACTCATGGAACAGGTGGTCGGAACCCGAGTCGAGCAGCGACGGCCCGATCGGGAGTCCGTCGCCACCGTTGCCCTGGGCGAAGTTGCGGGGCGCGGAGTCCCGCACCTCGCGGGTGAGAGCGTCGACGAATGTCGGCAGCGTCGCCAACCGCCCCCGCACCTGGCCCCACCGCGCACGCAGCCGCGCCGTGAACTCGTCGGACGCGAGCAGCTGGTTGAACCAATGGCCCTCCGGCAGCCTGATCTGGCTCGGCGCGGTCTCGCCGAACAGGGCACCGGTGTAGAGACCCGACGTCCGGTCCGCACCGAACATCGTGCGGTTGCCCATGGCCTGGTCGAAGTCCCACACCGGGCCCATCGAGAGCCTGCCGTCGGGCGACAGGACCATCCAGACGCTGTTGTTGATCGCCGAGTCGACGTTCTTGAGCAGCTCGTTGACGATGTACCAGTCGACGAACGAGTCGATGTCGATCGTCGACAGGTCGTGCTCGTAGAGGGCGTCCTCGACGGCCTGCACCTGTGCCGCGACCGTGGTCCGCGTGGCGGCATCGGGGTCGTCGGGATCCTTGAAGAAGATCTGGAACCCGCGGGTGGTCCTGAACGACGGGTCGTCCTCCTCGTGCGAGTCGCCCTCGAGCAGCTGGCCCCCGGCTGGCACGGTGACGCGCCCTTGGGCCGCCTCGATCCCCTCCCCGACCTGGTAGAGCCCGCGATAGCTGCCGTCGACCCACAGCTCGGCGAACCGCAGGCGAGGCGTCCACGGCAGCCCGACGAGCCGGCTGGCCTGGAAGGCCACCTCGTTGCGGATCAGCGAGCGGTCGTAGAAGTTGGCGAGCAGGACCCAGTCCTTGCTCGCGGGCAGGCCGAGCAGCGACGTCTTGGTGTCGAGCTTGATCTTGTAGGACAGCTTGGCCCGCACCCATGACGTGCTGTTGCCGCGCACCCGGAACCTGCCGCGGGACGTCGACGCGGCGAGCCCGGACCCGCGCGGGTCGACGACGAGATCCCCCGGCACGTAGGTCTCCCCGCTGGTGATCGCGGTGCTGCCGTCGGTCCTGATGTCGACCCGGGCGACGGGTGACTCGATCGTCAACGGCACCTGCGCGGAGGTGCTCGTGGCGAGTCCGCCGCCGGTCACGACGGCACGGAACTGCCGGTCGCCCGGGTCGGGGGCGTCGAACGTCAACGCGGTCCGCCCCGACGCGGGCTGGGCCGCGGCCCGGTCCTTGACCCACACGGTGCCCTCCAGGTGCTGCACCGTGACGGTCCTGCCCACGGACGACGGAGGAGCGACGACCTGGGCGGCCACGGTGTGCCCCGCCCCCGTGGCGACCGTCAGGGCCGGCGCCGGGCTCGCGGGCTTGACGACGACCTTGGCCGACTTCTGCGAGGCGTAGGTGCGACCCCGGTGCTTGGTCTTCGGCACGTATGCCCTGAATGTCAGCGACGCCGCGGTCGACGTGATCGTGAAGGTGTAGCGGCCCGTCGACGTGCTCCGGGTCGTCCGGGAGGTGGTCCACCGGCCGCCGGTGTAGCGGTGCAGTCGCACGGTCCTCGCGAACCGGGGCGTCACGGTCCCCGTGAGGGTGAACGCCTGGCCACGGATCGGCTGGGCCGGGCTGACCTTCAACGGTGCGACGGCGGCCGTGGCCGGCGTGGGAACCACGAGGCAGGCGAGGACGAAGGCCACCACCAGCACGATCCGTTTCACGAACACCCTGTCTTTCTCGTCGCCGACAGACTACGTGCTCGCGTGGGCATAGAGTGGCGACATGGCTGAATCAGAGGGTAACGACCAGAAGACCGAGATGAAGGCCAAGTTCCGCGAGGCACTGGACAAGAAGAAGAACAAGAGCCACGCGACGGCCGAGGGCGCCGAGCACGACGGCAGCGAGAAGTCGCACGGCGCGACCGGTCCCACGCAGTCGCCGGAGTTCCGCCGCAAGAGCGTCTGACCCGACGCGGTAGCCTCGACGAGTGGCAGCACCCGACTTCGCAGAGCAGACCAAGGCCCTCGACGCGACCCTGACGTCGATCGAGAAAGTCCTCGATCTCGACGCCGTGCGCAAGGAGATCGCCGAGCTCCAGGAAGAGGTCGGGGCACCCGACCTCTGGGACGACCAGGCCAACGCGCAGCGCGTGACCGGACGGCTCTCGGTCCTGCAGGCCGAGGTCGAGCGGGTGACGGGCCTGCGCCAGCGCCTGGACGACCTCGACATCATGCACGAGATGGCGCTCGAGGAGGCCGACGCCGAGACGTCGGCCGAGGTCGAGCGTGAGCTCGTCCGCATCAAGAAGGCGATCGACTCGCTCGAGATCCGCACGCTGCTGTCCGGTGAGTACGACGAGCGCGACGCCCTCGTCTCGATCCGCTCGGGCGCCGGCGGCGTCGACGCCGCCGACTTCGCGCTGATGCTGCAGCGGATGTACATCCGCTGGGCCGAGCGTCACGGCTACACCGTCGAGATCTACGACGTGTCCTACGCCGAGGAGGCGGGGATCAAGTCGACGACCTTCGCGGTCAAGGCTCCGTACGCCTACGGGACGCTGTCGGTCGAGTCGGGCACGCACCGACTGGTCCGCATCTCCCCGTTCGACAACCAGGGCCGCCGGCAGACGTCGTTCGCCGCGATCGAGGTCGTCCCCGTGCTGGAGCAGACCGACGAGATCGACGGCCCCGACGAGGAGATCCGGGTTGACGTCTACCGCTCCTCGGGTCCCGGCGGGCAGAGCGTCAACACGACCGACTCGGCCGTGCGCCTGACCCACATCCCCACCGGCACGGTCGTCAGCTGCCAGAACGAGAAGAGCCAGCTGCAGAACAAGGCCAGTGCGATGGTGATCCTCAAGGCCAAGCTGCTGGCCCTCAAGAAGGCCGAGGAGCGGGCACACCTCGACGAGCTGCGCGGCGACGTGCAGGCCTCGTGGGGCGACCAGATGCGCAACTACGTCCTCAACCCCTATCAGATGGTCAAGGACCTGCGGACCGAGTACGAGAGCGGCAACACGCAGTCCGTGCTCGACGGGGAGATCGACGACTTCATCGAGGCCGGCATCCGCTGGCGCCGCGAGCAGCCCGCCTAGACCTCAGCGGTCCTCCTCGCCGGCGACGGCGTTGCGCTCCTGCTGCTCGTCGACCCGCTTCTTGACCCGGCCCATGCCCGGCACCCTGCCGAGCATCGAGTTGAGCTCGCGGGTGATGTCGAGCAGGTCGTGCAGGTCCGGCCCGACGCTGCGCAACGTCTCCAGCATCGGCAGCACGTCGGTCTCGATCCGATCGACCAGGTCGGGGAGGTGGTCGACCAGGCGGACGATCGCCTCGACCTCGTCCGGATCCATCGTCCGGGACAGCCGGTCCGCGATGGGCTGCAGGCGCTCGACGATCGGCGCGAACACGTCGAACATCCGCTGGCCGCGCTCCATGGTCGGCTCGATGCTGGCCACCAGCCCCGCCCCGCGGACGACGAGCCCCTCAGCCTGGGTGATGGTCGCGTCGATGCGCCCGATCGCCTCGTCGGCCTTGGTGTTGGTCGCGGCGATCGTGGCGATCGCGGCGTCGGCGGACTGCCGGGTCCGGTCGACCCGGTCGACGACGCGGTCGACGCGGTCGAGCAGCTCCTCGGCGGAGTCCAGGAGGGCGGCAGCCCGGGGGACCAGGGTCAGCGCCAGCTCGACCATCGCCGGTCCCTTGGCGGCCAGGGCGAGCGCTTCGCGCGGATCGAGTCGCATGCGTCGACGCTAACCCGAGGACCGGTCCGCCGCCGACCGGCGCGCGGGATCAGTCGCCGGAGCTGAACGCCGCATCGAAGGCCGCGGTGGGCGCGTCGAACAGGTTGGCCTTGACGAACGCCAGGGCCTCCGGCGCGCCGAGCAGCCGATCCATCCCGGCGTCCTCCCACTCGATCGAGATCGGTCCGTCGTAGCCGATCGTGTTGAGCATGCGGAAGCACGCCTCCCACGGGACGTCGCCGCGGCCGGTCGAGACGAAGTCCCACCCCCGTCGGGGGTCCGCCCACGGCAGGTGGGAGCCCAGCCGCCCGTTGCGGCCGTTGCCGACCTGCTTCTTGGCGTCCTTGCAGTCCACGTGGTAGATCCGGTCCCTGAAGTCCCACAGGAAGCCGAGCGGGTCGAGGTCCTGCCAGACGAAGTGCGACGGATCCCAGTTGAGCCCGAACGCCTCGCGATGGCCGATCGCGTCGAGGGCCGCGTGGGTCGTCCAGTAGTCGTACGCGATCTCGCTGGGGTGCACCTCATGGGCGAAGCGGACGCCCTCCTCGTCGAAGACGTCCAGGATCGGGTTCCACCGGTCGGCGAAGTCCTGGTAGCCGGCCGCGATCATGGCCTCGGACGCCGGCGGGAACATCGCGACGTACTTCCAGATCGACGAGCCGGTGAAGCCGACGACGGTGTCGACGCCGAGCATCCGGGCGGCCCGGGCGGTGTGCTTCATCTCCTCCGCGGCCCGCTGACGCACGCCCTCGGGGTCGCCGTCGCCCCACACGCGCGCCGACAGGATGTCGTGGTGCCGCTCGTCGATGGGGTCGTCGCAGACCGCCTGCCCCTTGAGGTGGTTGGAGATCGCGTGGACCTGCAGGCCGTGCCGGTCCAGGACGTCGAGCCGGGTCTGGATGTAGTCGGGGTCCTCGACCGCGGCCCAGGGGTCCAGGTGGTCGCCCCAGCAGGCGATCTCCAGGCCGTCGTAGCCCCAGCCGGCGGCCAGCGCGGCCACCTCCTCGAACGGCAGGTCGGCCCATTGGCCGGTGAACAGGGTGATGGGTCGGGTCATGTCAGGGCTCCGGTCTGGTGGGTCGTGCCGTCGGCGGCACTCGCCTCGACGGCCTGCAGGACGCGCTGGACGCCGAGCCCGTCGGCGAACGACGGCGAGGGCTCGGTGCCCGTGGCGATGTCGGTGACGAAGTCGACGACCTGGTGGGTGAAGCCGTGCTCGTAGCCGAGGCCGTGGCCGGGCGGCCACCACGCGGCGATGTACGGATGGGTCGCCTCCGTGACGATGATCCGGCGGAACCCGGCGGTCGCCGGGTCCTCGGTCGCGTCGAACAGCTCGAGGACGTTCATGTCCTCGAAGTCGAAGGCCAGCGAGCCGAGGGTGCCGTTGACCTCCAGCCGCAGGGCGTTCTTGCGTCCCGTCGCGAAGCGGGTCGCCTCGAAGACGCCGATGGCGCCGCCGACGAAGCGGGCGGTGAAGGCGGCCGCATCGTCGACGGTCACCGGTCCGCGCTCGGTGGTGGCGGAGGAGGTCCCCCCGAGCGTGGCGTGCGCGCCCCCGACGGGGCGGGTCTTGACGAAGGTCTCCATGAGCCCGTTGACGGACGCGACCTCCGAGCCCGTGACGAACTGGGCCATGTCGATGATGTGCGCCCCGATGTCACCGAGCGCCCCGGACCCGGCGAGCGACTTGTCGAGCCGCCAGCTGAGCGGGGCGTCCTCGTCCGCCAGCCAGTCCTGGAGGTACTGTCCGCGCACGTGGCGGACCGTGCCGATCCGGCCCGAGGCGATGAGCTGTCGCGCCAGCGCGACAGCGGGTGTGCGCCGGTAGGTGAAGCCGCACATCGCCCACACGCCACGCTCGGCGGCCGCGGCGGCAGCGGCCGCCATCGCCTCGGCCTCCTCGACGGTGTTGGCCAGGGGCTTCTCGCACAGGACGTGCTTGCCGGCCTCGAGCGCTGCGATGGCGATCTCGGCGTGCGTGCTGCCGGGGGTGCAGATGTCGATGACGTCGATGTCGTCGCGGGTCAGCAGGGCGCGCCAGTCGGTCTCGACGGACTGCCAGCCGAACCGGCGGGCGACGTCACCGGCGGCCGTCGCGTCGCGGCCGCAGATCGCCGCGAGCCGGGGCGTCAGCGGCAGGTCGAAGAAGGCCGGCGCGGTGCGCCACGCCTGGGAGTGGGCGGCGCCCATGAAGGCGTACCCGACCATCCCGATCCCGAGTCCGGGCCGTGTGTCGTTCATGTGCCAGCTTTCGTCTGGGGTGCCTCGTGGCAGGTGGGGGAGCGGGGGTCCGCGGTGAGGCCGCGGACCCCCATCCGATCATGACCGGAACGCGGACGGCAGATAGGTGTCGACGTTGTCCGCCGTGACGATCGGCGCGGCCAGCTTGAGCTGGCGCGGCACCTCGATCTCGGCGAGGTCCGACATCGACTTGCCCTGGACCAGCAGGCGGGCGAGCTTGACGCCGTCGGCGGCCTGCGTCGAGGGGTAGATGACGGTCGCCTTGAGCACGGAGTTGCCGGCCTTGATGGCCTCCATGACGTCGGCCGATCCGGCGCCGCCGATCATGACGAACTCGTCGCGGCCGGCGTTCTTGATCGCGGCGAGGACACCGACGCCCTGGTCGTCGTCGTGGTTCCACAGGTAGTCGATCTTGGGCGCGGCCTGCAGGAGGTTGGACGCGGCCTTCTCGCCGGACTCGACCGTGAACTCGGCGGCGACCCGGTTGTCGACCTTCAGGCCGCACTTCTTCAGCGCGTCCGCGAAGCCCTTCGAGCGTTCCTGGGTCAGCGGCAGCGAGTCGATGCCGGCGATCTCGGCGACCTTCTTGCCCTTGGCGCCCTTCGCGTCGTCGCAGACGAAGGTGCCGGCCGAGACGCCCATGCCGTAGTTGTCGCCCAGCACCGTGCTGCGGGCGGCGAACGGGGAGTCGAACTCGCGGTCGACGTTGATGACGATGATCCCGGCGTCCATCGCCTTGCGCGCGACCGACGTCATGGCCGCACCGTCGAACGGCAGCAGCACGATCGCGTCGACCTTGTCGTTGATGAAGGTCTCCACCTGCGAGATCTGCAGGTTGACGTCATTGGTGCCCTCAGCGACCTTGAGGTCGACGTCGTCGTACTCCTTGGCCTGGGCGATGGCGGACTTCGTGATCGAGCCCATCCAGCCGTGGTCGGCGGCCGGCGCCGAGAAGCCGATGACGACCTTGTCACCCGACTTGTCGTTGTCGGTGTTGCTCTTGCCGATCGACGAGCTGGTGTCCTTGTCGTCGCTCGAGCTGTTGGTGCACGCACCGAGGACGAGGGTGGCTGCCGCGAACGCGCCGACGACGGCGAGACCGCGACGGCGGTGGGAATGGATCGTGGACATGTCTACTCCTGGTGGTGGTGGGGTGGCTTACGTCTTGCGGTCCGCGATCCGCTGCTGCAGGAGCACAGCGATCACGATGATCACGCCCTTGGCGACGGCCTGGGCCGAGGTCGACAGGTTGTTGAGCGTGAAGACATTGGTGAGGGTCGTGAAGATCAGGACGCCGAACAAGGTGCCGACGACCGTGCCGCGGCCTCCGCTGAGCAACGTCCCGCCGATGACGACTGCGGCGATGGCGTCGAGCTCGTAGAGCGTGCCGTGCGTCGAGGACCCGGTCGTGGTGCGTGACATCAGCATCACGGCGGCGATGCCGCAGGTCGTGCCGAGCAGGGCGTAGAGGTAGACGGTGTGCCGCTGCACCTTGATGCCGGCCAGGCGGGCCGCCTCGGGGTTGCCGCCGACCGCGAACGTCCGCCGGCCGAAGGTCGTGCGGTTGAGCAGGAACCAGCCCGCCGCGGCCACGACGGCGAAGATGATGACGATCACCGGGATCCCGAACGGCTCGCTGCCGAAGAAGTCGCTGAAGCCCTGGTTGCGGATGATCTGGGTCTTGCGGTCCGCGATGATCTCGGCGAGGCCCCGGGCCGACGCGAGCATCGCGAGCGTCGCGATGAACGGGACGACCTTGCCGTACGCGATGAGGACGCCGTTGATCGCCCCGCACGCGGTGCCGACGAGGACGGCGGTGAACACCATCGCGATCCAGCCGATGTCGTCGGCCATGGCCTGCGTGCCGGTTGTCGTGGCCCACACCGAGGCCAGCGCGACGATCGCCCCGACGGACAGGTCGATGCCGCCGCCCGTGATGACGAACGTCATCCCGATCGAGACGACGCCGATCACCGCGGCGAGGCGCAGGATCGTCAGCAGGTTGTCGGTGCTGGCGAAGCGGTCGCCCGCCGTGATCACGCCGACGACGCAGAGGATCACGAGGGCGATGACCAGTCCGAGATTGCGGGCCAGGCCGATCGATCCGCCCCGATCCCCCCGAGTCGGGATCGGGACCTTCATCGACGGGTCCTGCACGGATGGAACGCTCACGCGACATCCTCCTTCTGGTCGTGGGTGGCGAGGATGCGGTTGAGGACGCCCGATGCGTCGATGGCGTCACTGGGGCCGTGGTGGACGATCGAGCCGTCGGCGACGACGAGGACCCGGTCGGACAGGCCCAGCACCTCGTCGATGTCGCTCGAGACGACGACCAGCGCGACTCCGGAGTCCGCGAGCTCACGGATCAAGGCGTAGATCTCGGCGCGGGCGCCGACGTCCACGCCGCGGGTCGGCTCGTCGAGCAGGAGGATCTTGCACGACCGCAGCAGCCACCGGGCCAGGACGACCTTCTGCTGGTTGCCGCCCGAGAGGGTGCGCATGATCCGATCGGGGGCGTCGGGGCGTACGTCGACGGAGCGGGCCGCCTCGTGCGTCGCCCGCCGCTCGGCCGCGCTGTCCGTGACGCCGTGGCGGGAGAACCGGTCGAGGCTCGCGAGGGAGATGTTGCGGTAGACGGCGTCGTCGAGCACCAGGCCCTGGGACTTGCGCTCCTCGGGGCACAGGCCCAGCCCGGCGCCGACGGCCGCGGCGACCGAGCCGTTGCGGAGCTTCGAGCCGGCGACCGACACGCTCCCGCTCCCGGCCCTGCGGGCACCGAAGATCGTCTCGATGATCTCGCTGCGGCCCGCGCCGACGAGCCCGGCGATGCCGATGATCTCCCCGGGACGTACGTCGAAGGTGACGTCGGCGAACTCGCCGTCGCGCCCCAGCGCGTCGACCGACAGCAGGGGAGCGGCGTCCGCGAGCGCAGTCGTGCGGCGGGGGAAGACCGACGAGACCGAGCGACCCGTCATCAGGGTGATGAGCTCGGACGTCGGGGTCTCCTTGGCCGGCAGGTCACCCGCGACGGTCCGGCCGTCCTTGAGGACCGTCAGGCGGTCGCCGATGCGGCGGATCTCCTCGAGCCGGTGGGAGATGTAGATGATCGCGGCGCCGGAGGCCCGCAGGTCCTCGACGACGCGGAACAGCCCGTCGACCTCGTCGGGGTCCAGGACGGCGGACGGCTCGTCCATCACGATGACCCGGGCCTGCCGGGACAGCGCCCGCGCCATCGACACGATCTGCTTGCCGGCCGCCGACAGGCTGCCGACCTCGCGGGTCGGCCGGATCTCGGGATGACCCAGCGTCGCGAGCAGCTCCCGGGTCGCGCGGTTCATGTCCTTGTCGCGGGTGATGCCGCCCCGGGACTTCTCGTGGCCGAGGAAGATGTTGTCCGCGACGCTGAGGCCGTCGACGAGGTCGAGCTCCTGGTAGATCGTGGCGATCCCGGTGTGGAGGGCGGCCTGCGGGTCGGCGAACGTCACCGGCTCGCCGTCCCAGAGGATCGTCCCCTCGTCGACGCCGTGCGCACCGGCGAGGACCTTGATGAGCGTGGACTTGCCGGCGCCGTTCTGCCCCAGCAGGCAGTGGACCTCCCCGGCGCGGATCGCGAGGTCGACACCGTCGAGAGCGCGGACGCCGGGGAACTCCTTGACGATGCCGCGCATCTCGAGCAGGGGTGAGGTCATGGCGTGATGCTAATCACACGTTTTGTCGGGGGTCAAGCAAAAGTATGATGACAAGCGACAGGGTTGCTCGTCGAGCGACGCGAAAGGCTGGGTGGTTTACTCATGGCCATGACAGTGCCCTCGGTGCTGCCCCCGACCTTGGTCGGCACAGGCGACCTCTTCCAGATCCTGCGTGACGGCCGGCCCAAGACCCGGAGCGAGCTCGCCCAGCTCACCTCGCTCGCGCGCTCGACGATCGCCGCCAGGGTCGACGCCCTGCTGTCCTCGGGCCTGCTGGAGCCCGTCGGGGAGGCGGCGTCGACCGGCGGGCGGCCACCGACGCGGTTCGCGCTCAACCGGCAGGAACGCGTCGTCCTCGCGGTCGACCTCGGCGCCTCGCACGCCAGCGTCGCCGTCACCGACCTGTCCGGGCGCGTGCTCGACGAGCGCACGATCGAGTCCGACATCGCGGACGGGCCGATCGTGGTCCTCGACCGGGTCAGCGAGATGGCCCTCGGGCTGCTGGACGCGATCGACCGGACCGTCGCCGACGTCGCCGGGGTCGGCATCGGTGTCCCCGGCCCGGTCGAGCACGCCACGGGACGCCCGGCCAACCCGCCGATCATGCCCGGCTGGCACGACTTCGACGTCCCCGCGCACCTCGGCCGGCGGATCCCCGGTCCCGTCCTGGTCGACAACGACGTCAACCTGATGGCGCTGGGGGAGTACGTCACGACGTTCCCCTCCACGGGGCACCTGCTGCTGGTCAAGGTCGCGACGGGCATCGGCGCCGGCATCGTGACCGAGGGCCGGCTCCTGCGCGGTGCCCTCGGCTCGGCCGGCGACCTGGGCCACGTCCAGGTGGCCAGCGCGTCGCCGGACGTCGTGTGCCGCTGCGGCAACATCGGCTGCCTCGAGGCCGTCGCGGCCGGTCCCGCGATCGCCGCCCGGCTGCGGGCGAGCGGCCTGGACGTCGACGGGTCCCAGGACATCGTGGATGCCGTCGCGGCCGGCGAGATCGCGGCCCTGCAGGCCGTCCGGGAGGCCGGGCGCGATCTCGGATCGGTCCTGGCGACGTGCGTCAACCTGCTCAACCCCTCGGTCATCGTCCTCGGCGGCAAGCTCTCCGAGGCAGGTGAATACCTCCTCGCCGGCGTGCGGGAGGTCGTCTACCAGCGCTCCCTGCCCCTCGCGACACACGACCTGCAGATCGTCGGGACGGCGGCCGGGAGCCGCGGCGGGATCCTGGGCGCCAGTGCCATGGTGATCGACGCCGTGCTGGCGCCGCGCGCGATCGACGAGTACGTCGCGCGGCGCATCGCCTGACAACCCGCGTCCCACTTCCGTGAGGGGGCCCGACCTACACTCGACCGGGTGATTCGATTCGACAAGGTCACCAAGACCTATCCCGGCCAGAAGCGCGCGGCGCTCGATGCCGTCGACCTCGAGATCGAGAAGGGCGAGTTCGTCTTCCTGGTCGGTGCCTCGGGCTCCGGCAAGTCGACGTTCCTGCGCCTGATCCTGCGCGAGGCGCGACCCACGAGCGGACGCGTCTACGTCGCCGGCAAGGAGATCAACAAGCTCTCGAGCTGGAAGGTGCCCAAGCTGCGACGCCAGGTCGGCACGGTGTTCCAGGACTTCCGCCTGCTGCCCAACAAGACCGTGACGGAGAATGTCGCCTTCGCGCTCCAGGTCATCGGCAAGTCCCGCCACGAGATCAACCAGCTCGTCCCGGAGACGCTCGAGATGGTGGGGCTGGACGGCAAGGGGCACCGCATGCCCGACGAGCTCTCCGGCGGCGAGCAGCAGCGCGTGGCGGTCGCCCGCGCCTTCGTCAACCGGCCGATGATCCTCATCGCCGACGAGCCCACCGGCAACCTCGACCCGGCCACCAGCGTCGGCATCATGAAGCTGCTCGACCGGATCAACCGCACCGACACGACCGTCGTGATGGCGACGCACGACTCGTCGATCGTCGACCAGATGCGCAAGCGGGTCATCGAGCTCGACTCCGGGCTCATCGTCCGCGACGAGGCCCGCGGCATCTACGGCTACCAGAACTGAGGACGCCATGCGAAGCACCCTGAGCGAGCTGGGCCAGAGCCTGGCCCGCAACAAGTCCATGACCATCTCCCTGGTCGTCACGATGACCGTGTCGCTGCTGCTGGCAGCGCTGGGACTGCTGATCCTGTCGCAGTCGGACCGGACCGAGAAGTACTTCGGCGACAAGCTGCAGCTGCAGGTCAACCTGTGCACCAAGAACTCGCCGAGCCAGAACTGCATCGGTGGCGTCGCGAGCGACGAGCAGCGTGACGCCGTCAAGGAGGCGCTGGCGACCAACCCCGAGGTCAAGTCCTACGAGGTCCGCACGCCGACCGACAACTACGAGCGCGCCCGCGCGGTCTACGGCCAGTCCGACACCAACAAGAAGGTGCTGGAGACGCTGAGCCCCGACGCGTTCCCCGAGTCGTACTTCGTGACGCTCAAGGACCCGCAGAAGTTCGACGGCGTCGTCAGCCAGGTCTCCGGCATGGACGGCGTCGGCAGCGTGACGTCGCTCAAGAAGCTCCTCGGCCCGTTGTTCAGTGCCCTCGACAAGCTGCAGTACGGCGCGTTCGCCGTCGCGGCGCTGCTCCTGGTCGCCGCGGTGCTGCAGGTGTCCACGACGATCCGGATGACGGCGTACGCCAGGCGGCGCGAGATCGGCATCATGCGACTCGTCGGCGCCTCGAGCTGGCACATCCAGCTGCCGTTCATCCTCGAGTCGATGCTCGCGGCGCTGATCTCGGCGGCGCTGGCGGCCGCCGGGCTCGCCGCGTTCATGTACTTCGTCGTCTACGGCTACCTGCGGGACACCCTCGGCAACGTCACGACGTGGGTCGGCTGGTCCGAGGCGGCCCAGGTGGCCGGGGTGACGACGATCTTCGCGTTGCTGCTGGCACTGCTCCCGACACTCCTGCTGACGCGCAAATACCTCGACGTGTGAGGGCGGTAGCCTAAAGTCATGGTTGACAGTTAGATCGACAAGTCCTCGGGAGACCGGGGTTCCTTCCCCCAAGGTCGAGGTCATGCTTCCCACTACGCGCTCGTTCACCCGCACGCGCAAGGCGTTCACCGCCGCGGCTCTCGCGACGGCCCTCGTCGCCTCGCTGACGACACCGTCGTTCGCGGACAAGAAGGACGACCTCGAGAAGCAGAAGCGGGCCGCCGGCAGCGCCGCGGCCGAGGCCAAGAAGGATCTGGACGCCTCGACCAAGGAGTTCCGCGACGCCGCGGCCGCGCTGCAGCGGGCCCAGGGCAACCTCGACGCCGCCCGCACCGATCTCGGGCGCACCCGCGGAAAGCTCGCGACCGCCCGCGCGGTCGACGAGCAGATGCAGGCCAAGCTCGTCCGGAGCGAGACCGACCTGCGGGTCGCCAAGTCCAAGCTCGTCAAGAAGCAGCGCGACCTCAAGCGGTCGGAGCAGTCCGTCGAGCAGTTCGCGGTCGAGACGATCGAGTCCGGTGACCCCGGACTGAAGGCGTTCAGCGGTCTGCTGCAGGGCGAGGACCCCGCGTCGTTCGCCGAGGAGGTAACCCTCAACAACGCCGTCAGCGACGACCAGGTCGCCACGATGCAGCGGCTCGACGCGAGCCGGGTCATCCTCAAGCTCAACCGGCAGAAGGTCCAGGAGCTGCGGGACCAGGTCAAGGTGCAGCGCCAGCAGGCGGCCGCCAACCTGGTTGAGAAGCAGCAGCTCGAGACCGCCGCCACGAGCCAGGCGAGGCACGTCATCAAGCTCGTCGTGGCCCGCCGGGGCGCCAAGCACGTCGCCGCCAAGGCCCGGGCCGAGGACGAGCGGCAGTACGCGGAGCAGGTCGCCGAGCGCAACCGGCTCGAGGCGCAGATCCGCGCCCTCGCGGTCAAGCAGGTCAAGACCGGCGGCAAGGGCAGCGGCGGCGACCGGGGCGGCGCCCTGTCGTATCCCGTCAACGGGCCGATCACCTCGCCGTACGGCATGCGGGTCCACCCCGTCACGGGCGTCTACAAGCTGCACGACGGCACCGACTTCGGTGTCGCCTGCGGCACCCCAATCCACGCCGCGGCCGGCGGCACGATCATCCAGCAGTACTTCAACGGGGCCTACGGCAACCGGATCATCATGAACAACGGCGTCAAGCGCGGCGTCAGCGTCGTCACGACGTACAACCACCTGTCGCGCTTCGCGCGGGGCACCGGAGCGAAGGTCAAGCGCGGCGACCTGATCGGCTACTCCGGCACGACCGGCTACTCGACCGGCTGTCACCTGCACTTCATGGTGCTGGTCAACGGCGCGACGACCAACCCCATGGGCTGGCTGTAGCCTGAGCACGTGGCCAAGGAGACGGGGCGCAAGCTCGTAGCGCAGAACAAGAAGGCGCGCCACGACTATCACATCGAAGACACGTTTGAGGCCGGACTGGTCCTCACCGGCACCGAGGTGAAGTCGTTGCGTGCGGGTCGCGCGTCCCTCGTAGACGGATTCGGCGAGATCGAGCGCGGCGAGGCATGGCTGCTCGGCGTGCACATCCCCGAGTACACGCAGGGCACCTGGACCAACCACGAGACCCGCCGCCGACGAAAGCTGTTGCTCAACCGGGTCGAGATCGATCGGATCGAGCGGCGCACGACCGAGAAGGGGCTGACGATCGTCCCGCTCTCGCTCTACTTCAAGGACGGCCGCGCCAAGGTCGAGATCGCCCTCGCCAAGGGCAAGAAGACGTACGACAAGCGGCACGCGATCGCCGAGCGCACGGCGACCCGCGAGGCTGAGAGGGATCTCGGGCGTCGGCTCAAGGGCATGCACTAGTGCTGTCCGTGCCGGCCGAGCTCGGGATCCCGGGCATCGTCGACGTCCACACGCACTTCATGGCGCCGCCGATCATGGCCAAGGTGTGGGCCTACTTCGACGCCGCCGGTCCCATGCTCGGGCGCGAGTGGCCCATCACGTACCGCGGCACCGACGAGGAGCGCGTCGAGCAGCTCCGCGCGATGGGGGTGCGGAAGTTCTCCGCGCTGTCGTACGCCCACAAGCCGGGCATCGCGGGGTTCATGAATGACTGGACGCTCGCGTTCGCCGACCGGACGCCCGACGCGCTGCGCTGCGCCACGTTCTATCCCGAGCCGGACGCCGCGACGTACGTCCCGCAGCTCCTCGCCGACGGGGTCGAGCTGTTCAAGGTGCACGTCCAGGTCGGCAACTTCGCGCCCAACGACCCGCTGCTCGAGCCCGTGTGGGGAGCCCTGGCCGAGAGCGGCACCCCGATCGTCCTCCACGCGGGATCGGGGCCGGCCCCGGGTGCGCACACCGGGCCCGCCGGGGTGGCCGACGTCCTGTCGCGGCATCCCGACCTGGCGCTGGTCATCGCGCACCTCGGGATGCCCGAGTTCGCGGACTTCCTCGACCTCGCCGACCGGCACGAGCACGTCCGGCTCGACACCACGATGGCGTTCGTCGACTTCTGGGACGCCCCGGTGCCCGACGGGATCGAGCCGCGGCTGCTGGCGCTGCAGGACAAGATCCTGTTCGGCACCGACTTCCCCAACATCCCCTACCCCTACGAGCACCAGATCGAGGTCCTGCAGCGGCTCGACCTCGGCGACGACTGGATGCGCAGCGTTCTGTGGCACAACGGCGCGGAGCTGTTCGGTCTCGACGCATGACCGTCGGCACGATCCGTCTCGCGAGCGCGCAGGGCCGATGGGTGCTCGCGGCGATGATCCTGGGGTCCGGGATGGCCTTCCTCGACGGCTCGATCGTCGGGCTGGCGCTGCCGGCGATGAACCGGGACCTCGACGCGGGCGCGGCCGGCGTGCAATGGATCGTCAACGCGTACACCCTGACGCTGGCCGCCCTGATCCTCGTCGGCGGATCGCTGGGGGACCGGCTGGGCCGGCGGCGGGTGTTCGTCGTGGGCGTGACGTGGTTCGCGGTGTCATCGGTCCTGTGTGCTGTCGCGCCGACGATCGAGGCGCTCGTGGCGGCCCGAGGACTGCAGGGCGTGGGCGCGGCGCTGCTGACGCCCGGCAGCCTGGCGATCATCTCGGCGTCGTTCGCCGAGGAGGACCGCGGTCCCGCGATCGGAGTCTGGTCCGGGCTCGCCGGGGTGACGACCGCGATCGGCCCGCTGGTCGGCGGCTGGCTCGTCGAAACGACGGGCTGGCGCTCGATCTTCTGGCTCAACGTCCCGCTGGCCGCGATCGTGATCTGGGTGTCGATGCGGCATGTGCCCGAGACCACGGGGGAGCAGGACCCGATCGACTTCACCGGCGCGGCACTGACGGCGGCCGGGTTGGCCTTTCTGACATACGGGCTGGTGGACAAGTCGTGGACGTGGTCGCTCGTGGGGCTCGCGTTGATGGTGGCCTTCGTCGTCCACCAGAAGATCACGCCGCACCCCTTGGTCCCGCTCACGCTGTTCGCCGACCGGGTGTTCACCGCGGCCAACATCTGCACGTTCGCGATCTATGGTGCGCTCGCGGCGTCGGGCTTCCTGCTCGTCCTGCAGCTCCAGTACGTCGCGGGCTACTCGCCCCTCGAGGCCGGTCTCGCCACGATCCCGGCGACGGTGCTGATGCTGCTGTTCTCGTCGAAGGCCGGTGCCCTCGGGGCGCGGATCGGCCCGCGCTGGCCCATGACGATCGGCCCGATCGTGGCCGCCTGCGGCCTGCTGCTGTGGCTGGGGATCGATGAGGACACCAACTTCTGGACCGACGTGCTGCCCGGCTCGATCGTCTTCGGCGTCGGTCTCACGACACTGGTCGCGCCGCTGACGACCGCCGTCCTGGCGGCTGCCCCGGACGCGCAGAGCGGCATCGCGTCGGGCATCAACAACGCGGTCGCCCGCACGGCCTCTTTGCTGGCGGTCGCAGCGATCCCGCCGCTTGCGGGCATCGCCGGACCGGACTTCGCCGACCCGGACGTCTTCGGCCCGGGCTTCCGGATGGGCATACTGATCTGCGTCGTGATGCTGGTGATCGCCGGCGTGTGCGCCGCGGTGATGATCCGGGGCCGGTCCGTCGCGCCGGCAGCGCTGCGCGAGGGTCCGGCCGACTAGCT
>NZ_JAOPXQ010000265.1 GCF_025965075.1 Aeromicrobium sp. | reverse complement strand
CGTCGACGGCACCGACAACTACGCGACCCGCTACCTGGTCAACGACGCGGCGGTCATCCTCGGCAAGCCGTACGTGTGGGGCTCGATCTACCGGTTCGAGGGCCAGGTGTCGGTCTTCTGGGCCCAGGAGGGCCCGCAGTACCGCGACCTCTACCCCGAGCCGCCCCCGCCCGGCATGGTGCCGTCGTGCGCCGAGGGCGGCGTGCTGGGCGTCCTGTGCGCCTCGATCGGCTCGATCATGGTGACCGAGGCGATCAAGCTCATCACCGGAATCGGCGACCCGCTGATCGGCCGCCTGATGGTCTACGACGCGCTCGAGATGCGCTACTCGACCCTCAACGTCCGGCGTGACCCCAACGGGGTCCTGCCGACCGAGCTCATGAGCGACTACGAGGCGTTCTGCGGCGCGATCAGCGAGGAGGCCGCCGACGCGGCTGCCGACTCGACGATCTCGGTGACGACGCTCGACGGCTGGCTCAAGGAGCGCAACGACGGCGGGCGCGACTTCGTGCTGGTCGACGTGCGCGAGCCGAACGAGTACGAGATCAACCAGATCCCCGGCTCGATCCTGATCCCCAAGGGCGAGTTCCTCAACGGCAAGGCGCTCGAGCAGCTGCCCGGCGACAAGCAGATCGTCCTGCACTGCAAGTCGGGCGTCCGCTCGGCCGAGGCGCTGGCCGTGCTCAAGGGCGCGGGCTACAAGGACTCGGTGCACGTCGGCGGCGGTGTCGTCGCCTGGGTCAACCAGATCGATCCGAGTCAGCCGACGTACTGATCGAACGACGATGAAGCCCGACTTCACGGATCGGGTCCTGGACCTGGTCGAGCGGATCCCGCCCGGCCAGGTCCTGTCGTACGGGCTGATCGCGGAGATCCTGCAGGACGGCGGGCCGCGCCAGGTCGGCCGGGTCATGGCCCTGGAGGGTGCCGCCGTGCCGTGGTGGCGGGTCGTCCGGGCCGACGGGAGCCTGCCCGCGTCGCACGCGATCAACGCCCAGGAGCACTACCGCGACGAGCGGACGCCGATGCGCGGCAACGGCTCCGCGGTCGACATGCCGCTCGCGCTCTGGCGGTTCGACGACGACGTGTCATAGCCGTCTGGTGGGATGGGGCCATGCCTGTCGAGTACGTCCTGGAGAAGCCGAGCGCCGAGCCGCTGCGCGCCCCCGTCCTCGACCCCAGCCAGCAGGCCGTCGTCGACCACCCGGGTGGTCCGCTGCTGGTCCTCGCCGGCCCCGGCACCGGCAAGACGACGACCCTCGTCGAGGTCGTGGTCGACCGGATCGAGCACCACGGCTACCGGCCCGAGGAGATCCTGGTCCTGACCTTCAGCCGCAAGGCCGCCGAGGAGCTCCGCGCCCGGATCGCCCGCCGGTTGACCCGCACCAGCGCCGCGGCGCCGGCCATGACGTTCCACTCCTTCTGCTACGGACTGGTGCGCGAGTTCGCCGACCCCGAGTCGTACGGCCGGCCGGTCCAGCTGCTGACCGCCCCCGAGCAGGACGCGACGATCGCCGAGCTGGTCGGCGGCACGGGCGCCGACCAGTGGCCCGGGCCGCTGCAGCCCGCGCTGCGGACCCGCGGCTTCGCCCGCGAGCTGCAGGTCATCATGGCCAAGGCACGCTCGCTCGGGATGGACGCCGACGACCTCCTCGCCGCCGCGGAGGCCGCGGGTCGTCCCGACTGGGAAGCCGCCGGACGATTCTTCGGGCAGTACGTCGGGGCGAGCGCCCTGGCCAACACGATCGACTACGCCGACCTGGTGTTCCAGGCGCTCGGCATCGCGACCGACCCGGACCACCAGCAGGTCCTGCGCGAGCGCTACCGGCTCGTTGTCGTCGACGAGTACCAGGACACCGACCCCCTCCAGGTCCAGCTCCTGACCGCGCTGGCCGGCGACGGGCGCAACCTCATCGTGGTCGGCGACCCCGACCAGTCGATCTACGCGTTCCGCGGCGCCGACGTCTCGGGGATCCTGGAGTTCCCGCAGCGCTTCGCGACCCGCGCCGGCCCGGCTCCGACGCTGGCGCTCGGCGCGACCCGCCGGTTCGGGCCCGCGATCCTGGCCGCGACCCGGGCGGTCATCGGCCGGATCGGCGTCGCCGGCAGCATCGACCGCGCGACGTTCGAGAAGTTCCGCCAGGTCCGCTCCGACGCCGCGACCCCCGGCGAGGTCGTCGTCGAGACCTACGCGACCCCGTCGGCCGAGGCCGAGCACATCGCGCTGCGCCTGCGCGAGGCCCACCTGACGGGGGACAGGCTGCCGTGGGAGCAGATGGCGGTGCTGGTGCGGTCGAGCGCCGCCCTGGCCCCGTTGCAGCGGACCCTCGCCGCCTCCGGCGTCCCGGTCGAGGTCGCCGGCGACGAGGTGCCGCTGGGCGACGAGCCCGCGGTCCGTGCGCTCCTGGCCGCGCTGTGGATCGCCGAGCGGCTCAGCGCCGGCGAGCCCGTCGACCCCGAGCAGGCCGTCGCGGTCCTGACCGGCCCGCTCGGCCGGCTCGACGCCCCGGCGCTGCGCCGCCTCGGTCGGGCGCTCCGGCGC
>NZ_JAOPXQ010000189.1 GCF_025965075.1 Aeromicrobium sp. | reverse complement strand
GGCACGACCTGCGTGCCGACGCCCTCGTCGGTGAAGATCTCGAGCAGGACGGCGTGCGGCTCGCGCCCGTCGATCACGGTCGCGCGCTTGACGCCCTCCTCGACCGCCTTGAGGCAGGCCGCCATCTTGGGGATCATGCCGGTCGCGAGCCCGGGGATGAGCTCGGCCAGCGCCTCGGGGCTGATCTCGCCGATGACGTCGGAGCTGTTGGGCCAGTCGGCGTACAGCCCCTCGACATCGGTCAGCACGAGGAGCTTCTCGGCGCCGAGCGCGACGGCCAGGGCCGCGGCCGCGGTGTCGGCGTTGACGTTGTGGACCTGGCCGGACGCGTCCGGGGCGACGGTCGACACGACGGGGATGCGGCCCGCGTCGATCAGGTCCTGGACGGCCTCCGGGCGTACGCCCACGACCTCGCCGACCAGGCCGATGTCGGTCTCGACCCCGTCGATCACCGGCATGGTCTTCTGCGCCGTGAACAGCCCGCCGTCCTCACCGGACAGCCCGACCGCGAGGTCGCCGTGCTGGTTGAGCAGGCCCACGAGCTCGCGCCCGACCTGGCCCGTCAGCACCATGCGGACGACGTCCATCGTCTCGGGGGTCGTGACCCGCAGGCCACCACGGAACTCCGACTCGATGCCGAGCCGGTCGAGCATCCGGTTGATCTGCGGTCCGCCACCGTGGACGACGACGGGCTTGAAGCCGGCGAGGCGCAGGAAGACGATGTCCTCCGCGAACGCGTGCTTGAGCGTGTCGTCGGTCATGGCGTTGCCGCCGTACTTCACGACGATGACCTTGCCGTGGTACTTCTTCAGCCACGGCAGGGCGTGCGCGAGCGTGGCGGCCTTGGCGGTCGCCCTCTTCCAGTCGGCGGGATTCCACTCGTCGGGAGCGGACTCGTCGGACGTGGCCAGGTCGTCATCGGTCATGAGCTGTACGCCGAGTTCTCGTGGACGTACGCCTGGGTCAGGTCGTTGGTCCAGATGGTGCCCGACGCATCGCCGGACTTGAGGTCGATCGTCACGGTGACGGACCGGGGCTCGAGGTCGATCGCGTCGGCCGACTCACCGGGCCCGCTGTTGCGGCAGACCCACACGTCGTTGAGCGCGACGTCGAGGTCGGCGGGGTCGAACGCGGCCTGCGTCGTGCCCACCGAGGCCAGGATCCGGCCCCAGTTGGGGTCCTTGCCGAAGATCGCGCACTTGAACAGGTTGCTGCGGGCGACCGAGCGACCCACCTCGAGGGCGTCGTCGACGCTCGCCGCGTTGACGACCTCGATCGCGATCTCGTGGTCGGCACCCTCGGCGTCGGCGAGCAGCTGCATCGCGAGGTCATGGCACACCTCGGTCACGGCGGCGGTGAACGCCTCCGGGCCCGGGGCCGTGCCCGTGGCCCCGGAGGCCATGAGCAGCACGGTGTCGTTGGTCGACTGGCAGCCGTCGGAGTCGAGCCGGTCGAACGTCTGGGCCGTCGCGGACCGCAGAGCGGCGTCGGCGGTCGCGGAGTCGACCTCGGCGTCGGTCGTGATGACGACGAGCATCGTCGCGAGCGCCGGCGCCAGCATGCCGGCGCCCTTGGCCATCCCGCCGACCGTGAAGCCGTCGCCCTGGGCCACGGCCTCCTTGGCGACGGAGTCGGTCGTCATGATCGCGGTCGCGGCGGCGTGCCCGCCGTCGGGGCTCTGGCCCTCGAGCGCCGAGCGAACACCCGACAGCAGTGCCTCCCGGTCGTTGAGCATGCCGATCAGCCCGGTCGAGCACACCTGGACCTCGACCGCGCCGACGCCGAGGTGCTCGGCGACGGCCTCGGCGGTGCGGTGGGTCGTCGCGAAGCCCTCGGTGCCGGTGTAGCAGTTGGCGCCCCCGGAGTTGATCGCGACGGCGACCGCGGACCCGCCCTGGATCGCCTGCTCGCTCCACAGCACCGGGTTGGCCTTGCACCGGTTGCTCGTGAAGACCGCGGCGGCGGCCGTCGACGGTCCCTGGTTGACGACGACGGCGACGTCGGGCGCGCCGGTCGACTTGAGGCCGGCGGGAACGCCCGCGGCGGTGAATCCCTGGGCTGCAGTGACGCTCATCTAGGGTGCCGTTCCGATCGTGGAGAGGCCCGTGGTCTCGTCGAGACCCAGGGCGAGGTTCATGGACTGGATGGCGCCGCCGGCCGTGCCCTTGACCAGGTTGTCGATCGCCGAGACGACGACGAGCCGGTTGGCCCGGGCGTCGATCGCGACCTGCATCTGGGCGGTGTTGGCGCCGAGCGTGGCCGCGGTCGTCGGCCACTGCCCCTCGGGGAGCAGGTGGATGAAGGTCTCGTCGCCGTAGACCGCGTCGTACGCCGCGCGCACCGCGGCCAGGTCGACGCCGTCGACGAGCCGGGCCGTCGTGGTGGCCAGGATGCCCCGCGCCATCGGCACGAGGGTCGGGGTGAACGAGATCGTCACGTCGTCGGCGCCGGCCAGCCGGAGGTTCTGCATGATCTCCGGGACGTGCCGGTGGGTGCCGCCGACGCCGTACGGCGACGCCGCACCGAGCCCCTCGGCCGCCATGAGGTTGGCCTTGGGCGCCTTGCCCGCACCGGAGTAGCCGTTGGCGAGGACCGCGACGAGATCCGTCGACTCGACCAGGCCCGCGGCCACGGCGGGCTGGATGCCCAGCGTGATCGCGGTGACGTTGCAGCCCGGCACGGCGATGCGGTTGACGCCCTTGAGCGCGTCGCGCTGCCGCCCGGCCCCCACGATGAGCTCCGGCAGGCCGTACGGCCAGGTGCCCGCGTGCTCACCGCCGTAGAACTCGGTCCAGTCGGCGGCCGACCGGAGCCGGAAGTCGGCACCGCAGTCGATCACCAGGACGTCGTCGCCGAGCTCGGCGGCGACGGCCCCGGACTCGCCGTGCGGCAGGCCGAGGAACACGACGTCGTGACCCGACAGGATCTCGGTCGTCGTGGGTTGCAGGACGCGGTCCGCCAGGGGCACGAGGTGCGGGTGGTGCCGGCCCAGGGGCGTACCGGCGCTCGACGCCGCGGTGAGCGCGCCGATCTCGACATCGGGGTGCGCCAGGAGCAGGCGCAGCACCTCCCCACCGGCATACCCGCTCGCGCCGGCTACGGCGACGGTGATCGTGGTCATCTCTCCACCTTTGCAGATCTGTCGTGCAGGGGTTGTCGGGAAGGCCGGGCTCAGTCGGTGCCGAACTCCATCGCGGCCGCGTCGAGCGCATTCTCCTCGTCGGTGGCAGCGGCGGGGTTGGCCTCGATCCGGACCGCACCGCCCGCGGGCAGCTCACCGAACAGCGTGCCGTTCTCGACCAGGACCTGGCCCTGGTCGAGGGGCTGGGCGGCGTACAGCTCGAGCATCGCGCGCGAGTCGGCGATGTCGAGGTTGCGCATCGTCAGCTGGCCGATGCGGTCGGTCGGGCCGAACACGGCATTCTCGGTGCGCTCCATCGAGAGCTTCTCCGGGTGGTAGGAGAACGTGGGCCCCTGGGTGTCGAGGATCGAGTAGTCCTCGCCGCGGCGCAGCCGCACCGTCACGTCGCCCGTGACGACCGACGCGATCCAGCGCTGCACCGACTCGCGCAGCATCATGGCCTGCGGGTCGAGCCAGCGGCCCTCGTACATCAGCCGGCCCAGGCGCCGCCCGTGCTGGTGGAAGTTGGCGATCGTGTCCTCGTTGTGGATCGCGTTGACGAGCCGCTCGTAGGCGATGTGGAGCAGAGCCATGCCGGGTGCCTCGTAGATGCCGCGGCTCTTGGCCTCGATGATCCGGTTCTCGATCTGGTCGGACATGCCGAGGCCGTGACGGCCGCCGATCGTGTTGGCCTCGTGCACCAGCGCGACCGGGTCGTCGGCGAACGACGTCCCGTTGATCGCGACGGGGCGACCCGCGACGAAGGACACCGTGACGTCCTCGGTCTCGATCTCGACCGAGGGATCCCAGAACTTGACCCCCATGATCGGCTCGACGGTCTCCAGGCTCGTGTCGAGGTGCTCGAGCGTCTTGGCCTCGTGCGTCGCGCCCCAGATGTTGGCGTCGGTCGAGTACGCCTTCTCCTGGCTGTCCCGGTAGGGCAGGTTGCGCTCGGTGAGCCACTGGCTCATCTCGGTCCGGCCGCCGAGCTCGGCGACGAACGCCGCGTCGAGCCACGGCTTGTAGATCAGCAGCTCGGGGTTCGCGAGCAGGCCGTAGCGGTAGAACCGCTCGATGTCATTGCCCTTGAAGGTCGACCCGTCGCCCCAGATGTTGACCGAGTCCTCGTGCATCGCGCGCACGAGCAGGGTGCCGGTGACGGCGCGGCCGAGCGGGGTCGTGTTGAAGTAGGTCCGGCCGCCGGAGCGGATGTGGAACGCTCCGCAGGCCAGCGCGGCCAGCCCCTCGTCGACGAGGGGGCGCTTGCAGTCGATCAGGCGGGCGAGCTCGGCGCCGTACTCCATCGCGCGGCCCGGGATCCCGGAGATGTCCGGCTCGTCGTACTGGCCGATGTCGGCGGTGTACGTGCAAGGGACGGCGCCCTTGTCGCGCATCCAGGCGACGGCGACGGAGGTGTCGAGGCCTCCGGAGAAGGCAATGCCGACGCGTTCGCCGGTCGGGAGGCTGGTGAGGACTTTGGACATGCACACATTCTTGCACAAGGATGCAAGAGTTTGCATTCTGGGGTCTCGTGGGAACGGCGACGCGACGTGTCTCCGTACCCCTAGGATGCAGCCATGCGGAACCTCCTGCGCGGTCTCGCGCTGATCGTGACGGTGGTCCTGCTGGGAGTCCCGGCCCTCGCGTCCCTCGTCCCCGACGAGACCAGCGGCGGCGCCGATCCCGTGCGGATCACGAGCTACGACGCCGACTTCGTCGTCCTCGAGAGCGGGAGGCTCGTCGCCAAGGAGACCTTGACGACGGAGTTCCCGATCGGCCGGCACGGCATCTTCCGGTTCTGGGACCTCGCCGATCCGTCCGACTCGCACGTCCGCCTCAAGCCCGAGAACGTCAAGGTGTCGCTCGACGGCGACGACGTGCCGTACGACCTGCAGTGGAGCGAGGGCCGTCACTACCGCGTCGCGAAGATCGGCGACCCCGATGCGTACGTCTCGTCGGGCACGCACGTCTACACGATCCAGTACGAGATCGACGGCGCCCTGTCCCCCACCGACGCCGGCAGCGGGACGTCGTCGTCGAGCTGGACCGACGAGCAGTCGTCGCGGTCGGTCTTCTACTGGAACGTCGTGCCGCAGGGCTGGCAGATGGAGATCGAGAAGACGCAGATCGAGCTGACCCTCCCCGCCGCGTCGGGCAAGGTGCAGTGCACGTCAGGCTTCGACAGCGACGGGCCGTGCGACGTCGAGGGCGCCGGCACCGACCGGGTCACGCTCTCGACCGGCGCGCTCGCGCCGCACACGCCGGTCACGGTCCGGGTGGGCCTGCCCGTCCCGACCCCGGACCGCCACACCGTCCCGTGGCCCGTCGGCGCCGACCGGGCACTCGGCAGCTCGCTGCTGGCCCTGGTGCTCGTCGTCGCGGTGTCGCTGGTCATGCTGGGCCTCGGCTACTGGCTCGAGCGCCGGGCTCGCGAGGAGCGGCCCGGCTATCCGGTGCAGTACGAGCCCCCGCCGGGGCTCGGGCCGGTCCAGACGGCGTACATCGCGGACGAGCGGGTGCCGGAGCGCTCGCTCGTGGCGACGCTGCTCTACCAGGCCGAGCAGGGGCTCACCCGGCTCACGGCCAACGACGACGGCTCGTGGACCGTGACGGGGCTCGGCGACGGGAAGGCCTGGGCCGCGACGGACGACGTCACCCGCCACGTCGGGACCGAGCTCGGGGTGACCCGGGAGGGCGCCTCGTTCACGGCCCGCAAGGGCGCGGTGACCGAGGGCCAGCAGCTGCAGAAGCTGACCTCCGAGCTCCCCGACGTCACGAGCACCTGGGCCTCGGGGGTCGGCGCGCAGCAGATCGTCAACGCCGAGCTGCTCTCGCGCGTCGCGGTCATCGCGGCCGCCATAGCGTTCCTCGGGATCGGGATCTTCCTGCACCCGCCGGTCTCGATCTACCTGCTTCCGCTCGCTGCGTTCGTGATCGGCGGCGCCGGCCTGGTGACCCGCGGCGTCGGTCGCCGCCGCACCCCGCTGGGCCGCGACCTGTGGTCGCGAGCCGGCGGCTTCGAGCGGCTGCTGTCGACCACCTCGGCGCAGGACCGCTTCGACTTCAGCGGCCGCACGGAGCTCTACACGGCGTACATCCCCTATGCCGTCGCGTTCGACTGCGCCGACCGGTGGGCCAAGAAGTACGAGCTCACGACCGGCTCGCCGGCTCCCGTGCCCCTGTGGTTCGGCGGCGGCGCGTCAACGACCACCGGCCGGACCGGTGGCATCTTCGGCAACAACGACGCACTCTCAGGGTTCGAGTCCACTCTCGCGTCCTCCATCAGCGCCTATGCGGCCACCCAGTCCTCCTCGTCATCCTCGGGTGGCGGCGGTGGCGGCGGCGGCTTCAGCGGCGGTGGCGGGGGCGGCGGCGGTGGCGGCGGCTCCTGGTAGACCTGCACGATCCCGCCCCACCATCGAGGAGAAGACATGCTCTGGATCATCATCGGCGTCATCGCGGCGCTGCTGCTGTTCACCGCCTACGCGTTCAACCGGCTCCGCCGGGTCGACATCGGCGCCCAGGAGGCGCTGGGTGGCATCGACGTCCAGCTGACCCGTCGCGCCGACCTGATCCCCAACCTGGTCAACACGGTCAAGGGCTATGCGCAGCACGAGAAGGGCGTCTTCGAGGCCGTGACCGCGGCGCGCGCCGGCGTCAAGGCCGCGGCCGACAACGGCACGGTGCCCGAGAAGGCCGCCGCCCAGGCGCAGCTCGACCGGGCGATCGTCGACGTCCTCGCGGTCGCCGAGGCGTACCCCGACCTGAAGGCGTCCGCCGGGTTCCTCCAGCTGCAGACCGAGCTGGCCGACACCGAGGACAAGATCTCGTTCGCCCGCCAGTACTACAACGACGCCGTGGCCAAGCTCAACAGCCTGGTCCGCACGATCCCGTGGCTGCTGTTCACCAGCATCGCCGGCGTCCACGCCCGCGAGTTCTACGACGCGCCCGCGGGCCAGGAAGCCCCCCCAAGCGTCCAGTTCTGACCCCACCCCCGCTGACGCGTGGGTTGCACCCGCTGACGCGTGGCTTGCACCCGCTGACGCGTGGCTTGCACCCGCTGACGCGTGGCTTGCACCCGCTGACGCGTGGCTTGCGTCGCGACGCAACCCACGCGTCACGCGGCGCAACCCACGCGTCAGCGGTCAGGTGCGGAGGGTGGCGCCGCTGGTCTCGTTCGCGGCGGTCACGGCGGCCTCTCGTACGGACCGGATCTCGTCCTCGGTGAGGGTGCGATCCGGGGCTCGGAGCCGCAGCGCGAACGCCAGCGACTTCTTGCCCTCGGGCACCTGGTCGCCGGTGTAGACGTCGAAGAGTCGCACCGACTCGATCAGCGGGCTGGCCGTGGCCAGGGCCCGCTCGAGCTCACCGGCCGCGACGGACGCATCGACGACGAGCGCCAGGTCCTCCTTCGCGACGGGGAACGAGGAGAACTCGGGCCGCGGGCCCACCTCGGGAGCCGCCGCGATCAGCGCGTCGAGATCGACCTCGGCCGCGACGACGCGGGGAGGCAGTCCGTATGCCTTGAGCACCTGCGGGTGCAGCTCGCCGGCGTGACCGATCGTCACGCCGTCCAGGACGATCGCTGCGCATCGTCCGGGGTGCCACGGCTGGAGCTGCGCCTGCTGGACCTCGACCTCGACGTGCAGGGCCGCGGCCAGGTGCTGGACGACCGCGATGGCGTCGCCCCACTCCGCCCGGCGACCGGTGCCGTACCAGCCCGACCGGATGCGCTCGCCGCTCATGACCACACCGACGTGGTGGGGCTGGTGCGGGAGGGCTGCATCGAGTGCCGCGAGCTCTTCGGTCGTCGGACGACGGTCGACGCCGTAGATCGGCGCCTCCGCCGAGCCCGCCTGTGGGAAGAACACCCGACCGGTCTCGGTCAGGTGGACGTCGGCATGGCCGCGGCCCACGTTGAGCACCAGGCTCCGCAGCAGACCGCTGAGCAGCGTCGTGGTCAGTCCGGGCTCCTCGGCCGACAGGGGGTTCTCCAGCAGCACCTGACGGCGACGGTCGTCGGCGGCGTCGAGGCCCAGCCGGTCCCAGTCCCCCGGTCCGGCGAACGGGAAGGTCTTGACCTCGACGAGCCCCTCGCCGGCGAGGACGTAGCCGGCCCGGCGGCGCAGCCTCTGCGCGAAGGTCAGGCCCCGGCCAGCGGGTGCGACCGGCACCAGCGACGGCACCCGGTCGTAGCCGACGACGCGCAGGACCTCCTCCACCACGTCATAGGGATCGGTGAGGTCGGATCGCCACGGCGGCGGCGTGACGCTCAGCCAGTCGTGGTCGACCGCGACCTCGCAGCCGTTGACCTCGAGGGCCTCGACCGCCGTGACGGTGTCGATCTCGACGCCCGTGATCCGCGCCGGCAGGTCGGTCTGGAGCACGATGTCCGCCGGCACGGGAGGCGTCCCGAGCAGGGTCAGTCCCGGCTCGAGGGTGCCGCCACCGTGCTCGACCAGCAGGTCCGCGACGCGACGGACCGCACGGGCCGGCAGCGTCGGGTCGACTCCCCGCTCGTTGCGCTTCGCCGCCTCGGAGCTGAGCCGCTGCGTGCGGGCGGTCCGGGCGATCATCGGCGCGGTCCACACCGCCGCCTCGACCACGACGTCGGTCGTGCTCGGGGTCATCTCGACCTCCTCGCCACCCATGACGCCGCCGAGGCCCACTGGGCCGCGGTCGTCGGTCACGAGGGCGTCGGCCTCGGTGAGGGTCCGGGTGACGCCGTCGAGGGTCGTGAGCTTCTCCCCCGCCGTCGCGCGACGCACGACCAGCGGGCCCTTGAGGAGCGCGCGGTCGTAGCCGTGGATGGGGAAGCCGAGCTCCAGCATGACGTAGTTGGTGACGTCGACCGCGAGCGAGATCGACCGCATGCCGGCGAGCTCGATGCGCTGCGCCAGCCACGCCGGGGTCGGCAGCGACGGGTCGATCCCCGTGACGGTCAGGGCGGCGAAGACCGGCGACGCCGAGGGGTCCTCGACGACGACGGGGTACGCCCCGGGGCCGTCGGTCGCCACGGTCACGGCGTCGAGGTCGGCCGGGTCGTGGAACGGCACGCCGAAGGCGATCGCCGCGTCCCGGGCCACGCCGCGCAGCGACAGCGCGTAGGCGCGGTCGGGGTTGACCTCGAGGTCGAGGACCTCCTCGCCGAGGCCCAGCAGGTCGATCGCGGAGTCGCCTGGCTGCGCCGAGCCGGCCTCCAGCACGATGATGCCGCTGGCGTCGCCGGCGACGCCCAGCTCGGCGGACGAGCAGATCATGCCGTCGGACACGTGCCCGTACGTCTTGCGGGCCGAGATCTCGAACCCGAGGGCCGGCAGCACCGTCCCGGGCAGCGACACGACGACGAGATCGCCCTCGGCGAAGTTGTGCGCGCCGCAGATGATGCCGCGCGACGGTACGTCCTCACCTGGGGCGTCCGGGACCGAGGGATCGTTGTACGCGCCGACGTCGACGCGGCACCAGTTGATCGTCTTGCCGTTCTTCTGCTCCTCCTTGACGAGGTCCAGGACGCGGCCGACGACGAGCGGGCCGCTGATGCCGGACGAGACGATCTCCTCGAGCTTGAGGTCGAACGCCGTGAGGCGGGCCGCGAGGTCGACGGTGGACAGCTCGGCGGGCAGGTCGACGTACTGACGCAACCAGCTGACGGGAACCTTCACAGCTCGACTCCGAACGGCTCGGTGAAACGGATGTCGCCGTCGAACAGGTCGCGCAGGTCGGCGATGTCGTAACGGGACGTGATGGTGCGGTCGATGCCGATGCCGAACGCGAAGCCGGAGTAGCGCTCCGGGTCGATGCCGCACGCGACCAGCACGCGCGGGTTGACGACCCCGCAGCCGCCCCACTCGACCCAGCCCTCGCCCTTGCAGGTGCGGCACGAGGCAACCGCGTCGGGCTCGTTGTGGCACACGTAGCAGAGCAGGTCCATCTCGGCGCTGGGCTCGGTGAACGGGAAGTACGACGGGCGGAACCGTGTCGTCATGCCGTCGCCGTAGATCGCCTGGGCGAAGTGGTCGAGGGTGCCCTTGAGGTGAGCCATCGACAGGCCCTCGTCGATCGCGAGTCCCTCGACCTGGTGGAACACCGGCGAGTGGGTCGCGTCGAGCTCGTCGGTGCGGAACACGCGACCGGGGCAGGCGATGTAGATCGGGGGCGTGCGGGTCAGCATCGTGCGGGCCTGGACCGGCGACGTGTGCGTGCGCAGCACCATCGCGGCCTTCTCCGGGGTGACCCAGAAGGTGTCCTGCATCGTACGGGCCGGGTGGTCCGGGCCCAGGTTGAGCGCGTCGAAGTTGAGCCACTCGGCCTCGACCTCGGGGCCCTCGGCGATCTCCCAGCCCATCGCGACGAAGACGTCCGCGATGTGCTCCGAGAGCGTCGTGACGGGGTGCCGGGCACCGACCGGGGTGAGGTCCCACGGCAGGGTCACGTCGACGGCCTCGGTGACGAGCGCCCGCTCCTCCTCGGCGGCCTCGACCTCGGCGGTCTTGGCTGCGAGGGCCTGGTTGATCGCACCGCGCGCCTGGCCGACCCGCTGGCCGGCCTCCTTGCGGGCCTGGGGCTGCAGCGCACCGATCTCACGGTTGGCGAGTGCGATCGGCGACCGGTCGCCGACGTGGTCGATCCGCACCTGCTTGAGGGCCTCGAGGGAGTCGGCGGCGGCGATCGCCGCGAGGGCCTCGTCGCGCATGCGCTCGACCTCGTCGGAGCGCAAGGGAGTGACCTCCACGGGGTCGTACGAGGAGTTGGGGGCGGACATGCAGACCTTCCGGAGAACACAGGTGAACGGGTGGGACCACCCACCCGTGAGTTTATCGGTCGCGCCCGGGCCCGGTCAGTCGGTCATCGAGTCAGGCTCGTTGATGGGGAACCAGACCCGGATCTGCGCTCCCCCGCCCTCGGCGCCGAGGATCTGGATCCCGCCGCCGTGCTGCTCGACGATGCCCCGCACGATGTACATCCCGAGGCCGCTGCCGGCACCGGGTCCCGAGCGCCAGAACCGGCTGAAGACCCGCTGCCGCATCTCCTCGGGGATGCCCGGCCCATGATCGTGCACCTGCAGCGAGACGCCCTCGGTGCCGTCATCGTGTCGCGTGTTCTGCACGACGATCTCCCGCAGGCCGAAGCCGTGCCGCATCGCGTTCTCGACCAGGTTGGTCACGACCTGCGTGATCCGGTCGCCGTCGCCCCAGATCAGGTCCAGGTCGTCCTTGATGCTGATCTCGAAGGGGTCGGTGGCGCCACCGGACACGTTGGTCAGCACGTGGCGGACGATCTCGTCGAGCTTGACCGGCCCGCGCCGCAGCGTCAGCC
>NZ_JAOPXQ010000234.1 GCF_025965075.1 Aeromicrobium sp. | reverse complement strand
TTGTAGTCGACCTCGTCGGGGTCGCAGTTCGTGTCGAGGATCGCGACCACCGGGATGTTCAGCTTGCGAGCCTCGCCGACGGCGATGTGCTCCTTCTTGGTGTCCACGATCCAGACCGCGCTCGGGACCCGCGTCATGTCGCGGAGGCCACCGAGGGTGCGGGCGAGCTTGTCCTTCTCGCGGCGGAGGACGAGCGCCTCCTTCTTGGTGAGGACGTTCTCGCCACCGGTCTGCTCGATGACCTCGAGCTCCTTGAGGCGCTGCAGCCGCTTGTAGACGGTCTGGAAGTTGGTGAGCATGCCACCCAGCCAGCGCTGGTTCACGTACGGCATGCCGACGCGGGTCGCCTGCTCGGCAACGGCCTCCTGCGCCTGCTTCTTCGTACCGACGAAGAGGATGGTGCCGCCGTGGGCGACCGTCTCGCGGACGAACTCGTACGCCTTGTCGATGTACGTCAGCGTCTGCTGAAGGTCGATGATGTAGATGCCATTGCGCTCGGTGAAGATGAAGCGCTTCATCTTCGGGTTCCACCGGCGGGTCTGGTGCCCGAAGTGAACGCCGCTCTCGAGCAGCTGGCGCATGGTGACGACGGCCATGGTCGTATCTCCTTGTGGCACACGGGTGCCGATCCTGGTTGACTCACCGCCGGTTGACGGTGACCTGGCGCCTGTCGGTGCGACCCACTCCGCGGAGACACTCCGGGAGACCAGGACCGCATTCCGTATTCAGCTCTCGCGTCATACGGCAAACAGGCGCGCGAATTTCACTTCGAAGAAGTGAGTGGCCCCAGTCTAGGGCACCGCACCGTCCGGAACGAAATCCACAGCCCCGGCCCCTCCGCCACCCTGTCCCCAGCCGCGGACGACCCTGCTGCGCCGGCTCCCGCGGGTGACTTGGCTGACCCCATGCGCCACCACCTCCTCGCCCTGTGCCTGCTGATCTGCCTCGTGCCCACCACGGCCGCGGCGACCTCCCCGGAGGCGTGGTCGTGGCCGCTGGACGATCACCGTCTCGGCGAGCGGTTCGCCCCGCCGGCCAGCGACTATGGGCCCGGTCATCGCGGCATCGACATCGCGGCCGGCGTCGGGGACGTGGTCCGGGCCGTCGCGCCCGGACGGGTCACGTTCGCGGGTCGGGTCGGTGGTGTCCCGGTCGTCACGGTCGACCACGGGACGGAGCGATCGACGTACCAGCCCGTGCGCGCCCGGGTCCGGGTCGGTGACGCCGTGGGAGCCCGCGAGGTCATCGGGACGCTCCTCGGGAGCCCGAGCCACTGCGCCGGGGCCTGCCTGCATCTCGGGCGGCGGGCCGGGGAGGACTACCTCGATCCCCTGGACCTGCTGGGCGGCGGACGGTTCCGCCTGATCGATCCCTCCGGCCCTCCCCCGGCACCACCGGTCGGGGTCGTCGGTTCCCTGCGTCGACCGGTGGGCGGCGTCATCACCTCGCCGTACGGGATGCGAGTGCACCCCGTGACGGGTGTCCGCAAGCTCCACGACGGCACCGACTTCGGCGTGCCGTGCGGGACGCCGGTCCACGCCGCGGCCGCCGGCACCGTCACGGCGACGGGCTACAGCGGGGCGTACGGCAAGCGAGTCGTCGTCCGGCACCGGCCGGGGCTGGTCACGACCTACAACCACCTGTCGTCGTCCTCGGTGTCCCCCGGCGAGCGGGTGCGGCCGGGCGACGTCGTCGGACGGTCCGGCACGACCGGGCTGTCGACCGGGTGCCACCTGCACTTCATGGTCGTGGTGGACGGCCACCCCGTGAATCCGCAGGCCTCCCTCTAGGCCCTGTCCCTAGGCGCGCGGGTGGGCCAGCTTGTACGCGCTGCGGAGGCGCTCGTTGCTGACGTGCGTGTAGATCTGGGTCGTGCCCAGGGAGGCGTGACCCAGGATCTCCTGGACGCTGCGCAGGTCGGCGCCGCCCTCGAGCAGGTGGGTCGCGGCGGTGTGGCGGAGGCCGTGCGGCCCGAGGTCCGGTGCGCCCTCGACGGCGGCGAGCCGCTCGTGCACGATCCGACGCACCGCGCGCTGGTCGATCCGCCCGCCGCGGGCGCCGAGGAACACCGCGGCGCCGCTCGCCTCGACCGCCATCGCGGGGCGGCCCCGCTCGAGCCACAGCTCGAGCGCGTCCGAGGCCGGCAGGCCGTAGGGCACCGAGCGCTCCTTGCGGCCCTTGCCGAACACCCGGATGACGTGTCGGCCGCGGTCCAGGTCGTCGACATCCAGGCCGACGAGCTCGCCGACCCGGATGCCGGTCGCATAGAGGAGCTCGAGGATGGCCAGGTCCCGCAGGCCCCGCGCTCCATCGTCGACGAGCGCATCGACCGTGGCGTCGAGCAGGGCCCTGACCTCGACCTCGCTGAGCGCGACCGGGAGCTCGCGGTGCGCCCTGGGGCTGGCGAGCAGTGCGCCGGCGTCGGCCGGCGACCGTCCGGTGCGGGCCAGCCAGAGCGTGAAGACGCGTGCCGAGGTCGCCCGGCGGGCCAGCGTCGTGCGCGCCTTGCCGGTCGTCTTGAGATTGGCGAGCCAGCTGCGCAGCGTCCGCAGGGACAGCTCGGTCGGGTCGAGGACGCCCAGCCGGGTCGCGTGGGTCGCAAGGCTCTCGAGATCCGTCAGGTAGGCGCGCACCGAGTGGACCGAGAGGTCCCTCTCGGCCCGGAGGTGCTGCTCGTAGTCGGCCAGCACCGCGGCCCACGGCCCGGGCAGCGTCTCGTCGGTCTCGGCGGTCACCTGTCCCAGTGTGCTGCCGGCACCGGTCGTGGCCCGGTCGGCGCGCCGACCGTCAGCTCACGTCGGCACGTCGGCTCAGGCGCCAGCCGTCACCGCGGCGGGCCGCGAAACCTCGCCGCTCCAGCAGGTCGAGCGCGCTGCGAACCTCGCGGGCGCTCAACCGGGCCCGCGTCGCGAGGTCGGTCAGCGACCTCTCCCGGTCCCAGCCCAGCCCGTCGAGCGTCGCCCGGGCGGCCGGAGGCAACCGGTCGAACTCCGTCGACGGCAGCGTCACGGACTCGGACGGGCCGACACCCAGCCCGGACAGCTCGCCGACGACCTCTTTGCCGCTGGTGACCAGCACGGCCCGCCCACCGCGGACGGCCTCGTGGGTGCCGCCGGACTGCCGGGAGGTCACCGGCCCCGGCACCGCCATCGTCGTGCGGCCGAGCTGATCGGCCCAGTTGAGCGTGTTGAGCGAGCCGCTCCGGACAGCGGCCTCGACCACCACGGTGCCGAGGGTCAGCCCGGCGATGATCCGGTTGCGGGACAGGAACCGGCCCTTCATGGGGCGCTCCCCCGGCGCCTGCTCACTGACGACGAGCCCGTTCTCGGCGATCCGGTCCAGCAGCGTGGAGTGTGCCCGCGGATAGTCCACGTCGGCGCCGCAGGCCAGCACCGCCACGGTCGGCCGCGCCATCGACAGTGCTCCCCGGTGGGCGCAGCCGTCGATCCCGAACGCCGCACCACTCACGACGGTCCAGCCGCCGTCGGCCAGGTCCGCGCCGATCTCCGAGGCGCACTCGGCGCCGTACGTCGTGCACTCCCGCGCGCCCACGACCGCCGCCGACTGCCGGCACAGCTCGGCGAGATCGCCGACGCCCCGCACCCACAGACCGAGCGGAGCGCCGGTCACACCGTTGAGGGGCGCGACGTGGTCGAGGTCGTCGAGCGCGGTCGGCCAGCCCGCCCCACCGGGGCAGATCCACCGCAGCCCGGCACCCGTCGCCCGCACGGTCACGAGCTCGAGACGCCGGTCGAGGTCGGCGGCCCGCTCCGACCACGCCGCCGGCACCGGCCGGTCGTCCAGGGGGCGGCGGTCGCGGACGGACTGGAGGATCCGGCGGGGCTCGTGCACCAGCAGCAGGTCCCGGAGCCGGGCGTCCCCCGGCTCCACGACGAGGCTCAGTGCGAGCCGGTCCTGGCGGCTCACGAGGCCTGCACCAGGTCGCGGAGCGCCCCACCCAGGGCCGTGCCTCGTCGCAGCGAGAGCGCCGCCTCGACGTCGTCGCCGCGCGGCACGTCGTGCCCGCTGAGGTCCGCGACGGTCCACGACAGCCGGAGGATCCGGTCCGCCGAGCGGGGGTTGAGCTTGTTGGTCCGCAGCTCGCTGTCGATCAGGACCCGGCCCGAGTCCTGCACGGGCCAGTGCTTGCGCAGCTCGACGCCGGGCACCTCGCTGTTGAGCCGCCACGGGGTGTCGGCCAGCCGGCGGCCCTGCCGGTCGCGTGCCGACAGGACGTCGGCCGCCAGCTCGGCCGTCCTCCGGGCACCCGTCACGGCGGACACCAGCTCGGGACGCGAGAGCGGCGACAGCGACCGGTGGATGTCGATGCGGTCACGGATCGGACCGGACAGCCGGTCGGCGTAGCGCCGCTTCATCAGCGGCGTGCAGCGGCACTGGTCGGACACCGCCGAGCTCAGCCCGCACGGGCACGGATTGGCGGCGAGGACGAGCTGGAAACGGGCCGGGTAGGCGGCCGTCATGGCGGCCCGGGACACCACGACGTGCCCGCTCTCGAGCGGCTGGCGCAGCGCCTCGAGGACGTTGGACGCGAACTCCGGCGCCTCGTCGAGGAACAGGACGCCATGGTGCGCCAGCGACAGCGCGCCGGGGCGGATGACCTTGCTGCCGCCACCGACGATCGACACCGCGCTGGCGGTGTGGTGCGGGTCGAGGAACGGCGGCCGGCGCAGGAGGGGCGCGTCGCTCGGCAGGACCCCGGCGATCGAGTGGACCGCGCTGACGGCCAGCGACTGCTCGCGGGTCAGGTCGGGCAGGAGCCCGGGCAGGCGCTGGGCCAGCATCGTCTTGCCGATCCCCGGGGGCCCGGTCATCAGCAGGTGGTGCCCGCCCGCGGCCGCGACCAGCAGCGCCATGCGTGAGTCCTCCTGCCCGGCGATGTCGGCCAGGTCGAGATGCGCGAGCCGCTCCGCCGACGTCCACGACATCGACGGCGCGTCGTCCAGCGGCGGGACCGGCGGGTCGTCCGGCTCCTCGGTGCCGGTCAGCAACGCAACGGCATGCCGCAGCGAGCGCACCCCGACCACCCCGATCCCGCCGACGAGCTCGGCCTCGGGGACGTTGACCTCCGGCACGAACACCCGGTCGAAGCCCGCCTCCGCCGCGGCGAGGGTCGCGGGCAGGACCCCGCGGATCGCCCGGAGCCGCCCGTCGAGCGCGAGCTCACCGAGGAACACCACCCCGGCCAGCCGCTCGGCCGGGACCAGGTTCTTGGCGGCGAACACGGCGAGCGCGATCGCGAGGTCGTAGTGCGAGCCGGACTTGGGCAGCGTCGACGGGGCCAGGTTGATCGTGACGCGTTGATCGGGCCACGTCGTGCCGGAGTTGGAGACCGCCGACCGGCAGCGGTCGCGGGCCTCGTTGACCATCGTGTCGACCAGCCCGACCAGCACGGTCGCGGGCAGCCCGCCGGAGATGTCGACCTCGACCTCGATGGGCCGGCCGGCCAGCCCGTCGAGGGTCACCGAGTGCGTCGCCGCCGCCACGTCACGCCACCCCGGAGATGCGCTCGACGACCGGTGCGCCCTTGGTCGGGACGACGACCGAGACGACGTCGATGCGCACGCTGGGTGGTGACACGTCGTGCACCTCGAGCCAGTGCATCGCCAGGCGGCGCAGCCGGGCCGCCTTCTGGCCCGTGACGGCCTCGAACGGTCCCCCGTGCTCGGTGGACGTGCGGGTCTTGACCTCGCAGATCACGAGGGTCGAGCCGTCGCGGGCCACGATGTCGATCTCGCCGAACCGGCAGGTCCAGTTGCGGGCGAGCACGACCATGCCGAGCGATCGCAGGTGCTCGACCGCGATCCTCTCGCCGTAGTCGCCGACGGTCTTGTTGCGTGCGTAGGTCATGCTCCCAGCGTCGTGTCGGGAGGCGGCCGCCGTCAGCCGTCGGCGGACGACCTGTGGACGACCAGGACGACGACCCGCGGCTGTGGACGACGGGTCAGTCGGTGCCGGGGACCTTGAAGTCCGAGTCCTGCAGCTCCTCGACGTTGACGTCCTTGAACGTCAGCACCTTGACGTTCTTGGCGAAGCGCGCCGGGCGGTAGATGTCCCACACCCACGCATCGCTCATCGACACCTCGAAGTAGGCGTCGCCCGTCTCGGAGCGGACCTTCACGTCGACCGCGTTGCACAGGTAGAAGCGCCGGTCGGTCTCCACGACGTACTTGAAGATCGTGACGACGTCGCGGTACTCGCGATAGAGCGCGAGCTCCATCTCCGACTCGTACCGCTCGAGATCCTCAGAGCTCATGCACATTCTCCATTGCTGCCTTGACGTTCACGTAGGTCTTGCGGTGCTCGTGGCACGGGCCGTGCTGTCGGAGCGCGGCCTGGTGCACCGGAGTGCTGTAGCCCTTGTGCGTGGCGAAATCGTATGCCGGAAAGTCCTCGTGCAGGCGGACCATCAGGCGATCGCGTGTCACCTTCGCGACGACCGACGCCGCCGCGATCGACGCGGCGACCCGGTCACCCTTCCACACCGCGAGCCCCGGGACACCCAGGCCGTCGACCGGGAAGCCGTCGGTGAGGACATAGCCGGGTCGCACCGTGAGCCTCGCGAGGGCGCGGCGCAGGGCCGCGATGTTGGCGTGCTGCAGCCCCATGCGGTCGCACTCCGCGGCCGGAATGATCACGACCGAGACGTCGACGGCCTTGGCCATGATCAGGTCGAAGCACGCCTCGCGGCGCTTCTCGGTCAGCAGCTTGGAGTCAGCCAGCCCGGGGATGGGGCGCTCCAGCACGACGGCGGACGCCACGAGCGGACCGGCGCACGCACCGCGGCCCGCCTCGTCGACCCCGGCCACGGGGCGCAGCCCCTGGCGCGCCAGGGCGCGCTCATAGCCGTAGAGCCCGGCGTCGCGACGGATCGTCGCCCCCTTCGCCAGCCTGGTCATGGCGCCTGTCGCCTCACTTGCCGTTGACGGCTTCGAAGGTCTTGGGCTTGTGGATGAACCCGGCACGGCCGAGCGGCCAGACCCGCACCCAGGCCTTGCCGACGACGCTGTCCTCGGACACCTGGCCCCCGCCCGGGTCGCCCTGGTGCGCCCGCGAGTCCGAGGAGTTGCCCCGGTTGTCGCCCATGACCCACAGGTAGCCCTTGCGGACCGTGACCTCGAACGTCTGGTCAGCGGTTGCCGACTCGTCGGCGACGTAGGGCTCGTCGAGCTCGACGCCATTGACCGTCAGCTTGCCGTCCGTGCAGCACTTGACCTTGTCGCCGCTGACACCGATGACCCGCTTGATCAGGTGGCCGCCGGTCGGGAACAGCCCGACCTTCTCCAGGGCGCTCTGCAGCGGGTTGGAGGCGTGGCGGGACTCCTCGGGACCGAGCCAGCCGCCCGGGTCGTCGAACACGACGATGTCGCCCCGCTCGATGTCGCCGCCCCAGTAGGACACCTTCTGGACCAGGATCTTGTCGTCCACGAGCATCGTCGGCTCCATGGACTCCGAGGGGATGTAGAACGCCTGGAGGAAGAACGTCTTGACGATGACGGCCATCACCATGGCGGTCAGCACGAGAAGGATCGACTCCTGCCAGACGGGGAGCTGTCGCTTCTTCGTGGTGGTCACCCGGCGAGCCTATCCGGAACACGCAACGTCCCGGCGCCCAGACCAGCGTGTCAGTGGCGGGTCCCGATCAGGGTGCGGGGACCTCGTCGAAGGCCGACGTGCCACGCACGAACCCGGCCCGCCCGAGCGGCCACAGACGGACCCAGGCCCGGCCGACGACGCCGGACTCCGCGATGAACCCGTGGTCGGGATCGTCGAGGTGCTGCGGCGACGCGTAGGAGTTGCCCCGGTTGTCGCCCATGACCCACAGCCGGCCGGCGGGGACCGTCACGTCGAACGGTGTTGCGGCCGTCGCGGCACGGTCCAGGACGTACGGCTCGTCGACCGGGACGCCGTTGACCTGCAGCCGGCCGGCCGCGCAGCACATGACGTGGTCGCCGCCGGTGCCGATGACCCGCTTGATCAGGTGGCCGCCGGTGGGGGCCAGACCGATCGTCGAGAGGGCGGTCTGGACGGGGCTGCCGGGCGGCGTGTCACCGGGACCCAGCCAGCCGCCGGGATCATCGAACACGACGACGTCCCCACGGTGCACGTCACCGCCCCAGTAGGAGACCTTCTGGACCAGGATCTTGTCGTCGACGAGCATCGTCGGCTCCATCGACCCGGAGGGGATGTAGAAGGCCTGGACGAGGAACGCCTTCAGCACGACCGCCATGAGGACGGCCGTGACGACCAGCAGGATCGCCTCCTGCCAGAACGGCAGCTGCCGTGCACGACGCACGCCGGTGGGCGGGTCGGGCACGGCAGCGCCGGGCGACTCAGGCGTCGCGCTTCTCCTTGATCTTGGCGGCCTTGCCGCGCAGGTTGCGCAGGTAGTACAGCTTGGCGCGACGCACGTCGCCGCGGATCGCGACCTCGATCTTGTCGATCACGGGCGTGTGCAGCGGGAACGTACGCTCCACGCCGACGCCGAAGCTGACCTTGCGGACCGTGAAGGTGCGGCCGACGCCGGAGCCCTGGACCTTGATGCAGACACCCTTGAAGACCTGGACGCGCGAGCGCGTGCCCTCGATGACCTTGACGTGCACCTCGAGGGTGTCGCCGGCCCGGAAGGACGGGATGTCGGTGCGCAGCGACTCGCTGGCCACCTGGTCGATGATGTTGGTCATGGTTCTACTCCTCGCTGGCGCCACAGGTCACCCACGGATGGGGGGATGATTCGAGAATGGAGTGGCGATGATCGACGGCTCCCCTGTGGCAGAGACATCCGGCGCCAAGGGCCAATTCTGCCACACCCGATCGCGTCGGAGCCAATCGGCTCCGCCGCTCCTCCCCCGGCACGACAACGCGCCCGCCGGGCGTACCGGCGGGCGCGTCTGGTCGTGCGGTCGAGCTCAGCTCACGGTGGAACCTAGCTGAAGGAGTAGCCCTCCTCGCCGTGGAGCACCGAGTCGATGCCCGCGGCCTCCTCGTCCTCCTTGATGCGGAAGCCGATCGTCTTGTTGATGACGGTGCCGAGGACGAACGCCACGGCGAAGGAGTACGCACCGACGGCGACCGCGGGGATCAGCTGGACGATGAACTGGTCGAGGTTGCCGCCACCGGTGAACAGGCCGGTGTCGATCGCGAAGAAGCCCAGGTACAGCGTGCCGAGGATGCCGGCGACGAGGTGGATGCCCACGACGTCGAGCGAGTCGTCGAAGCCGAGCTTGTACTTCAGCTCGATCGCCGCGGCGCAGACGCCACCGGCGAGCAGGCCCAGCACGATGGCCCACACCGGCGTCAGCGCGACGCACGCCGGGGTGATCGCGACGAGTCCGGCGACGGCACCCGAGGCGGCGCCGACCGAGGTGGCCTTGCCGCTCTTGAAGTGCTCGACGATGATCCAGCCGAGGATGCCGGCCGCGGGGCAGACGAGGGTGTTGACGAAGATCAGCGTTCCGGGGCCGACGTCGACCGCCGCACCGGTGTTGAAGCCGAACCAGCCGAACCACAGGATCGCGGCACCGATGAGCACCAGCGGGACGTTGTGGGGCTTGGCAAGCTCCCGGCTGAAGCCGACCCGCTTGCCGAGGACCAGCGCGAGCGCCAGGGCGGCCGCACCGGCGTTGATGTGGACCGCGGTGCCACCGGCGAAGTCGATCGTGCTGACGTCCAGACCCATGTCCGAGCCGAGCGTGCCGATCCAGCCGGTCATGCCGTCGGCGTCGAACGAGAAGACCCAGCCGGCGACCGGGAAGTAGACCAGCGTGGCGAAGAGGCCGGAGAACAGCATCCACGGGAAGAAGCGGGCGCGGTCGGCGATGGCACCCGAGATGAGGGCGACCGTGATGATCGCGAACGTGCCGCCGAAGGCGACCGAGGCGAGGACGACGGCCGAGTCGACAGCACCCTCACCGCCGGCGAACGCGGCCTTCGCGGCGTCGACCTGACCGAAGTCGGACAAGCCGTTGCCCACGACCCCCTTGATCCAGTCCGGGCCGCCGTCGGTCAGTGTGGCCATGTTGGCGCCGTAGAGCACCCACAGCACGCCGATCAGGCCGATGGCGCCGAAGCTCAGCATCATCATGGAGACGACGCTGCTGGCCTTGACGAGTCCTCCGTAGAAGAACGCCAGGCCTGGCGTCATGAAGAGGACGAGGGCTGCTGTGATCAGCAGCCAGATGATGTCGGGGGTCATGAAGAACCTCTCTCGGGGTCGTGTCGTTCGACCGACAGAGCGACGATGCTGCTGCGGGCGCACTGACACTGTGGCCGGGAGGGGTTTTGCCGTGACTACCTCAGCATGTCGGCGGTGTTACGTGATCCGCGATCGTGTTAAATCCGTGTCGCGGCGAGTCACGCGAAGCCTCCGGTGCCGGGCTCAGCCGAGCAGGTCGGGGCGTCGTTCGCGCGTACGCTCGAGCGCCTGCTCGCGGCGCCACACCTCGATCGCCGCGTGGTTGCCGGAGCGGAGGACGTCCGGGACGTCGAGGCCACGCCAGGTCGCGGGCTTGGTGTAGACGGGGTACTCCAGCAGCCCGTCGTCACCGTGCGACTCCTCGACCAGCGAGGCAGGGTTGCCCATGAAGCCCGGCACGAGCCGGACGATCGCCTCGATCATCGCGAGGGCCGCGACCTCTCCCCCGTTGAGGACGAAGTCGCCGAGCGAGATCTCCTCGACCCGCCAGCGCGTGCCGGCGTGGTCGATGACCCGCTGGTCGATGCCCTCGTAGCGGCCGCACGCGAAGAGCAGGTGCTGCTCGGCGCTGAGCCGCTCGGCGTCACGCTGCGTGAAGGGCCGTCCCGACGGGGTCGGGACCACGACGACGGTGTCGTCGACGGCCAAGGTGTCGAGCGCCTCGCCCCACGGCTCGGCCTTCATGACCATCCCGGCGCCACCGCCGTAGGGGGTGTCGTCGGTGCTGCGGTGCTTGTCGCGGGTGAACTCGCGCAGGTCGTGCGCCGCGATCTCCAGCAGCCCCGCGGACTGCGCCTTGCCGGCGAGCGAGAGCTGGAGCGCGTCGAGGTACGCCGGGAAGATCGAGACGACGTCGATGCGCATCAGGGTGTCCCTCAGTTGGTGTCGATGTCCGACGCGGCGTTCTCCGCCTTCGCCGGGTCCAGCAGTCCCTCGACGTCCGCGACCGTGACGAAGCCGCCGGCGACGTCCACGACCGGCACGAGCTCGGTCACGAACGGGATGAACACCTCGCGGCCGTCGATCGCGACGGCGAGGGTGTCCTGGTAGGGCAGGTGGACGAGCCCCGTGACGGTCCCGACCACGATGTCGCCGGACCGGACCTCGAGCCCGACCAGCTGGTGGTCGTAGAACTCGTCGGGATCGTCGGGGGTGTCCTGGGGGTCGACCTCGGCCTCGAGGACCGTGCCGTGCAGCAGCTCGGCCGCATTGCGGTCCGGGACCTCCTCGAACGAGACGACGAGGCGCCCGCCGTGGTGGCGGGCCTGCTTGACCGTCAACGTGCGGCCCCCACAGACGACGGACGAGCCCGGAGCGAAACGACGCTCGGGCTCGTCCGTACGGATGTCGACGTTGAGCTCACCGCGGATGCCGTGAGCACGACCGATGCGGCCGATGACGACCTGCATGGGTCAGCTCCGGCGATCGACGTCCACGAAGTCGATGCGTGCTCCGCCGCTTCCGGCGATAGCACCCGCGACCTTGCGGATGGCAGTGGCCGTACGGCCTTGACGGCCGATGACCTTGCCGAGGTCCTCGGGATTGACCCGGACCTCGAACAGCTCGCCGCCACGCGTCTGCTTGGCGCGGACGTTGACGTCGTCGGGGTTGTCGACGATGCCGGCGACGAGATGCTCGATGACCTCGATGAGCGGCGCGGCCATGATCAGGCCTTGGCGTCTTCGGCCGGCGCCTCGGTGGCGGCAGGCTCCTCAGCCTTGGCCTCCTCGACGGGGGCCTCCTCGGCCTTGGGCTCCTCGACCTTGGGCTCCGCCTTCTTGGCGGCGGCCTTCTTGGTCGTGGCGTCGGCCTTGGGCTCGCTGTGGAGGTCCTTCAGCGCGTCCTGGAAGATGTCTTCCTTGCTGCGCTTCTCCTCGGCGAACTTCATGGTGTTGTTGCCACCGATGTCGCCGGTGATCTTCAGCAGCGCGGCAACGGCCTCGGTCGGCTGTGCGCCGACTCCGAGCCAGTACTGCGCGCGCTCGCCGTCGACCGTGATGATCGACGGGTCGGCCTTCGGGTTGTACGTGCCGATCTCCTCGATGACGCGGCCGTCACGCTTGGTGCGCGAGTCGGCGACGACGATGCGGTAGAACGGGGTACGGATCTTGCCCATACGCTTCAGGCGAATCTTGACTGCCACGAGTGTGGTGTCTCCTCAGATGTGTGTACGTGATGACTTGCCGGTGCCGCATGGGGACACGGCCGACGAAATCGGTGAGCCGGACGACCCGGGGATGAGAGGGTCCCCGTGCGTACCGGACGCAAGGGCTCATTCTGCCAGAACTCCCCCGCGTGCTCCAATTCGGTCCTCCCGGGCGAGCCGGTCAGCCCCGCGGCGCCCACCCCGGGGGGCCCAGGACGTACCCGACCTTGTCGCGCCAGCGGGTCGTCCGTCGCACGTCGTGCCAGATCTTGCGGTACTCCCCGTACTGCAGCTCCCACACGTTGTAGGTCTCGACCGGGTAGGTCAGGCCATACGTCGGACGGTGCTGCTCGGCCTGGAACGAGCCGAGCATCCGGTCCCACAGGATCAGGATCCCGCCGTAGTTGCGGTCGAGGTAGATCGGGTCGGATCCGTGGTGCACCCGGTGGTGGGACGGGGTGTTGAAGACCGCCTCCCACCACCGCGGGAAGCGCTCGATCTTCTCGGTGTGCAGGTGGAACTGCCAGATCAGGTTGAGCGAGAAGACGAAGTAGATCATCCATGGCGGGACGCCCAGCAGCGGCAGCGGAAGCCAGATCAGGACCTCGAACCACTGGTTCCACTTCTGCCGCAGCGCGGTCGAGAAGTTGAAGAACAGGCTCGAGTGGTGCGCCTGGTGGCCGGCCCAGCCGATCCTGACGCGGTGGGAGAAGCGGTGGTAGGTGTACCAGAGCAGGTCGACCCCGAGGATCACGCCGACCCACGTCCACAGGCTGTCCGCCGACAGGTGCCACGGCGCCAGGTGGACGTAGATCACGGTGTAGAGCAGGAACGCCGCGGTGCGGAACGCCGCCGAGAAGCCGATCGAGGCGACGAACATCGTCAGGCTCGTCCGGGTGTCCTCCCTGAGGTAGCCCTTGACCTGCTGGGCGTCGGCCTCGGCCCGGTCGTGCTTCTCCTCGTTCCGGATCGCGGCCATCTCGATGACCATGAACAACAGGAAGAACGGGACGGCGGCGCCCGCGGGGTCCGTCAGGTTGTGCGAAAAGGCCTCCCACATCCGGACATCGTCGCACGCCCCGAGGGTCGCGCTCCTAGGATCGGACCATGTCCGACCTGACCGTCCTGCACCACACCGGCTGCTCCACGTCCCGGCACGCCGTCGACGAGATCGCGGCCGCGGGCCTCGACGCCGAGATCGTGCGCTACCTCAAGGAGCCGCTCGACCGCGCCGCCCTCCTGGAGCTGATCGGCAGGCTCGAGGACCCACCGGCCGATCTCGTCCGCAAGGACGGCTTCTTCTCGGGCCTCGGGCTCGACCCGGCCGCCTACGTGACCCCCGAGGCGGTCGCCGACCTGCTCGTCGAGCACCCCCGGCTGATGCAGCGGCCCGTGCTGGTGCGGGGCGACCGGGCCATCATCGGCCGCCCCAAGGACCGCGTCGCGGCCTTCCTCGCGGGCTGACTCAGACCGTGGGCGCAGTGAACTGCGCCGAGTACAGCCGCTCGTACGCTCCCCCGGCGGCCCGCAGCGAGTCGTGCGTGCCCTGCTCCACGATGTGGCCGTCCTCCATCACGACGATGTGGTCGGCGTCGCGGATCGTCGACAACCGGTGGGCGATGACGAACGACGTCCGCCCGGACCGCAGCTGCTCCATGGCGCCCTGCACGAGGGACTCCGTGCGGGTGTCGACCGAGCTCGTCGCCTCGTCCAGGACCAGGATCGACGGATCCGCGAGGAACGCCCGGGCGATCGTCAGCAGCTGGCGCTGCCCGGCGCTGACGTTGGTGCCCTCGTCGTCGATCACGGTGTCGTAGCCGTCAGGCAGGGTCCGCACGAAGTGGTCGACGTAGGCCGCCTCCGACGCCGCGATGACCTGCTCCTCGGTCGCCCGATGCGCGCCGTACGCGATGTTGTCCCGGATCGTGCCCTTGAACAGCCAGGTGTCCTGCAGGACGACGCCGAAGTTGTCCCGCAACGGCCCTCGGTCCATCCGGGCGATGTCGACTCCGTCGAGCGTGATGCGGCCGGACTGCACGTCGTAGAACCGCAGCACCAGATTGGTCAGCGTCGTCTTGCCGGCGCCGGTCGGCCCGACGATCGCGATCGTCTGGCCGGGCTCCGCCACGAGATCGAGGTGCTCGATCAGCGGCTCGTCGGGCGAGTAGGAGAACGAGACGTCCTCGAAGACGACCCGGCCGCGGACCGGGTCGGGGAACGGCGCGTCGGCCTCGTCGGCCCGCTCCTCGTCCTCGTCGAGCAGCGCGAAGACCCGCTCGGCAGAGGCGACGCCGGACTGCAGCAGGTTGACCATCGCCGCGAGCTGGGTCAGCGGCTGGGTGAACTGGCGGGAGTACTGGATGAACGCCTGCACGTCGCCGATGCTGAGCGACCCGGAGGCGACCCGGAGCCCGCCGACCACGGCGACCAGGACGTAGTTGATGTTGCTGACGAACATCATGACGGGCTGGATGACACCGGAGACGAACTGCGCCTTGAACGACGCGGCGAACACCGCGTCGTTGCGGGTGTCGAACTCGTGCCGCGCCTCCTGCTGGCGGCCGAAGACCTTGACGACCTCGTGGCCCGTGAAGACCTCCTCGATGTGACCGTTGAGCCGCCCCGTGCTCGCCCACTGCTTCATGAACTCCGGCTGCGACCGCTTCGTGACGGCCTTGGTGATCGCGAAGGCCAGCGGCAGCGTCAGGAGCGCCACCACCGCCAGGAGAGGCGAGATGACCAGCATCATCACGAGCGTGCCGATGACCATGAGCAGAGACGTCAGCAGCTGGCTGATGGTCTGCTGGAACGACTGCGCGATGTTGTCGATGTCGTTGGTCGTTCGCGAGAGCACCTCGCCGCGCTCGGTGCGGTCGAAGTACGACAGCGGCAGGCGGTTGATCTTGCCTTCGACGTCGTCACGCAGCTCGGCAACCGTCCGCTGGACCAC
>NZ_JAOPXQ010000226.1 GCF_025965075.1 Aeromicrobium sp. | reverse complement strand
GACAGGACGATCGCCGGCCACGCCGACTCGATGCCGACGAGGTAGGACAGCAGCGGGATGACGGCGCCGAGGGCGAACGCGAAGAACGACGACAGCGCGGCGAGGCTCGGCGACGCCAGGTCGTCGGTGTCGACACCGAACTCCTCGCGCGCGTGCACCTTGACGGCGTTCTCGGGATCCTCGTGGACCTCCCGGGCCATCTCACGGGCCGTCGACTCGTCGACGCCCTTCTCCATGAACATCACCGCGAGCTCGGCCTCCTCGGCCGCCTCGTTGTGCAGGATCTCGTGCCGCTCGATGTCGACCTGCGCCAGCGCGAACTCCCGCTGGCTGGCGACGGAGGTGTACTCCCCCGCCGCCATCGAGAATGCACCGGCGGCCAGGCCCGCCAGCCCCGCGAGGACCACGGGCTTGGTGTCGGAGGCCGAGCTGCCGCCGACGACGCCCATCATCAGGGCGAAGTTGGACACGAGACCGTCCATCGCGCCGAACACGGCGGGCCGCAGCCAACCGCCGGTGACGTCGGGGTGCTCGTGCTCGACCTTCGCCGGATCGGGCAGCGGCTCGTTGCTCACGATGTCAGCCATGCTCAGAAGGTACGACGTCCGGCCCGGTCACGTCATCGAAGGTATGGCTGTCCTGCCACAGGGCGCGAGGTCCCCGATCGGATCAGCTGGACAGGCGGGCGCGGCGACGGGCGGCGAGCTCGTCGTCCGCCGCGGAGATCTCGACCGCGCGTTCGCTGGGCAGCGTGTGCAGCGAGCCCTCGATCTCCTTCCAGACACCGCCGATCGCGATGCCGAAGACCCCCTGACCGCCCTGCAGCAGGTCGATGACCTCGTCGGCGGAGCGGCACTCGTAGACGCTGGCGCCGTCGCTCATCAGGGTGACCTGGGTCAGGTCGTCGGTGCCCCGGACGCGGAGGTGGTCGATCGCGATGCGGATCTGCTGCAGCGAGACGCCGGCGTCGAGGAGTCGCTTGATGATCTTGAGGAGCAGGATGTCCTTGAACGAGTAGAGCCGCTGCGTGCCGGAGCCGGTGGCCGAGCGGACGGTCGGCTCGACGAGTCCCGTGCGCGCCCAGTAGTCGAGCTGGCGGTAGGTGATGCCGGCGGCGCTGCAGGCGGTCGGACCGCGGAAACCCGCGTCCTCGGGCAGGGGCGAGACATCGTCGTTGAACAGCAGGCCCTGGTCACTGGCCTCGGCGGCTGCTTGCGTCGCGGCGGTGACGTCGTTGTCGCGGGACTCGATCATCGGAAATGCCTTCCAAAGCTGGTATGGGGGAAGACTACCGCGACGGAACTACATCCGTGTACCTTCGGCAGCACTCTCAAGGTAAGGGTGAGAGTTTGGCCGGTCAACGACCGAGCGTGGATGTCGGCGTGTCGTTCAAAATAAAGTCTCACTCAAGGGTTGAGAGTTCACCTCGTACGCCCCTGCGGTCACTCGGTCTCGCCGAAGTCCTCCGGGCTGACTTCGTCGAGGAACTCGCGGAACTTCTCGATCTGCTGGTCCTCGTCGGACGTCGAGGTGATCCCGGCCGCGTCGAGCACGTCCTCGGCGCACACGATCTTGGCGCCCGCACGGAGCGCCAGAGCGATCGAGTCGGACGGCCGGGCCTCGACCTCGGCGCCGGAGGCGAAGACCAGCGACGCGAAGAACACGCCGTCGTGCACGTCCAGGATCCTGACCTCCGCGAGGTCGTCCCCGAGCGCCTCGATGATCGTCTGCATCAGCTCGTGCGTCAGCGGGCGGGCCGTGACGGTGGCCTGCTGGGCGTACGCGATCGCGGACGCCTCGACCGCACCGATCCAGATCGGCAGGTAGCGGTTGCCCTCCAGCTCCCGCAGGAGGACGAGCGGCTGGTTGGTCGGCATCTCGACTCGCACCCCGATGACCTCGACCTCACGCATGGCTCAGCCGCGCAATCTGCTTCTGACCAGGACGGTCTGCAGGCGGATCGACAGGGCGGCCAGCCCGGCGACGGTACGCTCGGCGGCCTCCTTGTCGAGCTGGCGGGAGCGCGGGGAGACGACCTGCTCGAACAGGGCGACCTCGCGGTCCGCGGCGGCGCTGAACATCTTGAGGTGGCGCGGCTCCAGGCCGAGCTCGGCGAACTCCCCCACGATCGACGCGATCTGCAGCGCGCCGCCGTCGTAGTAGGTCTGCGACTTGCGCCGGTGGATCAGGCCGAACTCCTCGATCGCGTCGAGCGTGGCCGAGTCGATCCCCGCGGCGTCCAGCAGCTCGTCGCGCGACAGCCGGGCCGAGCTGGGCGCCTCGGTGAACGTCTCCGCGACCGGCAGTCCGTCCTCGGCCAGGGTGAGGTGCGGGATGCGGGTGCCGTCCGGCTCGCTGGGGACGACGCCGCGGTCCATGTCGTCCAGGACCTGGCGGATGTGGCTCAGCGGCCAGAAGTTGTCGCGCTGCTGGCGCAGGATGAAGCGGAGCCGCTCGACGTCGCCGAAGGAGAACTTCCGGTAGCCCGACGGGGTCCGCTCGGGTTGCAGCAGGTCCTCGCCCTCGAGGTAGCGGATCTTGCTGATCGTCAGGTCCGGGAACTCCTGCCGGAGCTCGTCCAGCACCTTCCCGATCCCGAGCTTCGACAGCTCCGACAGGGGCTGTGTCACGCCGTCGCCCCCGTCACGAACCCACGATGCGAAGGCGCCGGCGTGACAGCCATACGGTTCCCTCGCTGGCGCTCAGTCACGCCTTGCCCTTGAGGGCTCCGGCGAAGTAGATCAGGCGGTACTTGCCGATCTGGACCTCGTCACCGCCGGAGAGAGTCACCTCGCTGTCGATGCGGTCGCGGTTGACGTAGCTGCCGTTGAGGCTGCCGAGGTCGGTGATGGAGTATCCCGACTCGCCGCGCGTGAACGTCGCGTGTCGACGCGAGACGCTGATGTCGTCGAGGAAGATGTCGCTGTCGGGATGACGGCCCACGCTGACGACGTCGCTGTCCAGCAGGAAGCGCGCACCGGAGTCGGGACCACGCTGCACCAGGAGCATCGCGCTGCCGGCAGGCAGGTTCTCGACCGCGGCGACGTCCGACGACGTCATCTCCTCGGTGTCGGCGTCCAGCGCCGGGATGTGAGTCGTGTGGTCACTCACGGGCGCGTGCGATGCGGAGCTGGCGTCGGGCTCGTGGTCCGGCGTTGACATCGGCATTCTCCTGTGTGCGGTCGACCTGTAGTGCGGGTTGAGACTTCACGTCCAACGTAGCACTCGTGGGCTCACCTGATGGACGGGTTGGGGGCAATCAGTCGGCGACGAGCGCGGAGTACGCCTCGGCCTCGAGCAGCGCCGAGGTCGGATCCTCCTCGACCGGGCGGAGCTTGATCAACCAGCCCTCCCCGTAGGGGTCGGAGTTGATGACCTCGGGTCCCCCGTCGAGCGCGTCGTTGCGGGCCACGACCTCACCGGACAGCGGCGAGAAGATGTCGCTGACGGACTTGGTCGACTCGAGCTCGCCGACGACCGAGCCGACCTCGACGCGGTCACCCACCGCGGGCAGCTCGACGTACACGATGTCACCGAGCTGGTCCTGCGCGAAGTCGGTGATGCCGACCGTCGCGATGTCCTCGTCGAAGCGCACCCACTCGTGCTCTTCGCTGTAGTAGAGGTCCTCAGGGATCACCGCGTACTCCTTGCCGGTCAAGATGTTGGTCGAGCGTACTCCGGGGTCTTGACGTCGGCCAGCGCCGTGATCGTGACCTTGTCCTTCTGGGTCACGAACGCCGAGCCGCCGCGATTCACCACCCCATCGATGAGTCCGCCGGGGAAGCGTACCGCCTCGGCCAACGTCGACGGGTCGCCGATCGCGGTGATGACGTATGGGCGCTTGATCTCACGGCCTCCGACCCGGACCTCGCCGTCGTCGTCGAGGAAGTACGTCTGTGCGACGACCCGCGCGACCCCGTTGAGGGCGATGGCCTCGGCGCCGGCGTCCCGGAGCTCCTCGATCGCGTCCAGCAGCGCGGCCGAGTCGATCTGGCCACCGGGATCGTTGATCGTGACCTCGACCCCCGGGCCGGTGGCGCCGCGCGTCCCGGCCAGGATCGCGAGCTGCTCGGCGCGCAGCTTGGCCTGCTTGCGGGCCTGCTCCGAGCGCTTGGTGCTGCTGAGCAGGTCGTCGCGCGTCGCGGTCAGGTCGTCGATCTGGGTGCCGAGCCGCTCGTTGGCGGTGTCGAGCGACTTGAGCAGCTCGACCAGCTCCTCGCCACGGACTCCGGAGTAGTCGTCGGTCCCGTCGTCGCGCACCTGCACCGTGATCGCGAACGCCAGACCGCCGATCAGGGCCGCGACCACGGCCTGCGAGACCGAGGGCCGCAGCAGCGCCCGCCAGCCGCGCCGGCCACCGCTCTCAGGCATGGAAGATCCGTCGTCTGATCGCCGCGGCGTTGGCGAAGATCCGGATCCCCAGCACCACCACGACGCCGGTCGACAGCTGCGAGCCGACGCCGAGCTGGTCGCCGAGGTAGACCATGAACGCCGCGATGACGACGTTGGAGATGAAGGACACGACGAAGACCTTGTCGTCGAACCGCCGCTCCCCCAGGGCCCGCAGCGCACCGATGACGGCGTCGAGCGCCGCGACGATCGCGATCGGCAGGTACGGCTGCAGGCCGGTCGGCACGGTGGGCTGCAGAGCCAGCCCCGCGATGATGCCGACGACCAGTCCGAAGACCGGGATCATGCGTCCCCCTTGATGGCTGTGGCTTTCCTGATCTTCAGGCGATCGGTTGCTGCCGCGTCGACCGTCAGGCTGCTCGATGGTGTCACGGTGAACCGGACTCCTGCGCCGTTGCGTCGTCGGAGCCACGACTCGCCGGTGTCGGTCCCGGCGAACCGGTCCTGCAGCGCGTCCGCGTCACCGATCGCCTTGATGACGTACGGGGGCGCGATCGTGCGGTAGTTGACCTTGATGACGCCGCCGGCGGTGCGGATCGAGGTGAGCGTGCCGATCCTCTTGTTGTTGACCGCGATGGCCTCCGCGCCGGCGTACCACAGCGAGTTGACCAGCACCTGGAGGTCCTGGTCGGAGATGCTCCCCTCGGCGCTGCCGTCCGAGCTGGGCGCCACGACCACGGAGATCCCGGGGCCCGTCGCCCCGCGGTCGGCGGCCTGCAGGCGCAGCGTCTCGAGATCGGGGTCGAAGCGGGACACGGAGGTCGAGAGGTCCTCGACCTCGGCCCGCAGCTTCCTGGCCGTGGACTCCCGGCCAGCCAGGGAATCCTTGCGCGAGGCGATGTTCCCGATCAGCGTCGCCCGCTCCTGCTCTGTCGCGGGGCGGTCGTTGCGGGTCTGGAACGCCGCGGTCGCCACGAGCAGCGCGAACACCGCCAGCACGGCGCCGGTCAGGACGGTGTTGAACTCCCGGGACTGGCTGTAGGGGCCGGGCCGGACGACGTAGTAGTCGTCGTCCAGCGCCGTGTCCGCGATCTGCTCCAGCAGGCCCTCGGCCTGCGCGGCACCGTCCCGGTCAGCCATCATCAGCTCCGGGCGACGGGCGCCGTCGTGGTCATGAGTCGGCGGACCTGGAACGCGTACAGGATCCCACCCCACCAGTAGAGCGCGACGCCCCACACCGTGAAGGCCCAGCCGAAGACGTTGGCGAGGTCGGCGACGGTGCCGCCGTCGCCGTTGGGGTCACCCAGCAGCAGCAGCGGGAAGGCGTACAGCAGGCTCGCGGTCGCGGCCTTGCCCAGGAAGTGGACCGGCAGCGAGCTGTAGCCGCGGGTGCGCAGGAAGGGCACCAGGCTGAACAGGAAGACGTCCCGCAGCGGCAGGATCACCGCGAGCCACCACGGGATGATGTCGCGGAAGCCCAGGCCGATGACGACCGCGAGGATGAAGAAGCGGTCGGCGACGGGGTCGAGGATCGCGCCGATCTTGGACGTCTGGTTGAGCTTGCGGGCCAGCTTGCCGTCGAGGTAGTCCGTGACGCCGGAGACCATCAGCACCAGCAGCGCGAGCTCGTCGTGCTCGGGGCCCAGCACGAGCCACAGGAACACCGGGACCAGGAGCAGCCTCAGGAAGCTCAGCGCGTTGGGGATCGTGAAGATGCGTTCCTCCATTCTGATCCGCCTCCTCGCACGTCGTCCTACCCGGGGAATGTCCAGACACAGACTAGGACATGGCGCCTGAGGGTCCCGCCGCGGACACTGCATCGCTGACCAGCAGTTGGGCACCGCCGTTGCGCAACGGGACAGGACTGACAGACTGAGGGTTGACCGACACAACAGAACATCTCTGGGCACGGACGTGCCCAACTTCCCGAGGAGGAACGTGGCTGTCTACACACTTCCGGATCTGCCGTACGACTACGGCGCACTGGATCCGCACATTTCGGGCAAGATCATGGAGCTTCACCACTCGAAGCACCATCAGAACTACGTGAACGGCCTGAACACCGCGCTCGAGAAGCTCGAGGCCGCTCGGTCCGACGAGGCCCACGACACGATCAACCTGCTGGAGAAGAACCTCGCGTTCAACCTCGGCGGCCACATCAACCACTCGATCTTCTGGACGAACCTCTCCCCCGACGGCGGCGACAAGCCCACGGGCGAGCTGGGAGCGGCGATCGACGACCACTTC
>NZ_JAOPXQ010000223.1 GCF_025965075.1 Aeromicrobium sp. | reverse complement strand
CATGGCCACGTCGTTCTCGTGCGGTGTGAGAGTCACCCGGGCGACAGGAAGACCCCAGTGGTCGGTGACCGCGTCGTCCAGGTCGACCCGGTTGTCATGTTGTGGCAGGTCGTGGACGACCATTGCTGCTGCCATCGAGTGGTTGAAGTAGTCGCGGTCGACCTGCTTGGCCTCTGCTCCCCAGGCCGGCCGGTCCGGGACTGACCAGTTGATCGGCAGCGGAATGCCGACGCCGGCCGCAGCCAGGTGCCCACCGCTGGCGAAACCGCGGCTCTCGTCGTGCTCGTAGAACTCGAAGCTGGAGGCGCTGACGTATCCGCCACCAGCCCAGGCATAGATCGGGTCGTCGAACACGCCGACGGCCGCGCTGTACTCGTGGAACGTCACGTTGCGACCGACCATGTCGCTGCCGTTCGCGAGCCCGTTCGGGAACCGTGAGGAGCTCGACAACAGGAGCAGGCGTGCCGACTCCACCGCGCCACAGGCCAAGATGACAACGTCGGCCTCCTGCTCGTACGTCTGGCCCTCGGCGTCCTGATAGACGGCACCTTTCGCGCGCCCGTTGGAGTCGACGGTTATCTCCCTCACGTACGAGTCCGGACGCAGCTCGTATCGTCCCGTTGCGACGGCTTGGGGGATGAACACGTTGAGCGCGCTGCTGCGCGTCCCGGTCGGGTCGCCGTGCTGCTGCGCGAAAGCGCTGATCACGGTCGGCGGCCGGCCGTCGTACGGCTCAGAGAGGGCCGCTTGAGGTGTCGGGAACGAGTTCCATCCGAGGGCAGCACACCCTTGGTGATACTTCTGCGCGTACCTCGACTGAGGCATGGGCTTGCAGGGGTAGTCGCGGGTGCGCCGGGACTCGTAGGCATTCGCGCCTGCTTTGCCCGAGACACCGAAGGCCCACTCCACCTTGTCGTAGTAGGGCTCGAGCTCGTCATAGGTGATCGGCCAATCTGCCAGTGATGCTCCGGCGATGTCACCGATGACCGACCTGTGGCGGAAGTCGTTCTCGGTGAATCGCGGCAACCATCCCTGCCAATGGACCGTGCCTCCACCGACCATCTGGGGCACGGGACAGAAGAGCTCCTCCCGTGCCTGGGCGTCCGCGGAGTCGCGGACCGTTCGAGGGTTCAGAAGCGGGTCCGGCCACAGGTTGTACCGATTGACGTTGGCCAGCTCGTCCCCCCCGAAGGTCTCCTTCGTCCTCCACGGTCCTCTTTCGAGTGCGACGACTCTCAAGCCGCGCTCGGTCAGGACCTTGGCTGCGGCTGCTCCGGAGGCGCCGGCACCGACGATGCACACGTCCGCGCGATCTGGTCTCTTTGCATTGCTCATGCGCGGCCTTTCCCGTCGTCGTGGTTCGTGGGTCGTTTCAGGCACTCGTGCTCCAGGTCGTCGGCGAACCACTCGAGCACCGTGTAGGTGCCGTCATGCACGTCCTTCAGCGAGGCGGGTCCGGGGAACCCGATGACCTCCCATCCGACGCGGTCTCGGTTGCCCCCGTAGATCGGGTCGGCGTAGAAACCTTGACGGGTGTGCAGGGCGATCAGTGCCACGAAGTCGAGATGGATCTCGGCGTTGGTCTGTTGGAGGGCCGGTTCGGGCGGTGCGCCGTACAAGGCAGCATGATTCTGGTGCGAGCGTGGCGGTGGATCTTCGAGCGAGTGAAGGACTGCGTCTTGCTGTTCTGCGTCCAGCTGGACGAAGCTGCGGCCGTGCCTGCTGAGGGCAAGCTCGTCGAGCGACGTGATTCCGTTGACATAGCACTGGCGAAGCGCGTCTATCCGTCGTGACCAGGCGTCTGCGCGGGGGCCTGTCAGGACTTCCCACCCGCTTCCATCGGGTTTGGCGTAGATGTAGTCGATACCTGAGAGGTAGCGGTCGACGAAGTCCACCGTGCCGGCCTCCCGAGCGCCGGGAGTGTCGTCGGTGGGGATGATCCGTGCCATCGCGGCCTCCACCGTGGCGCGCTGTGTCGGGTCGAAGAATGTGTCAGTCATGGGTGCTTCCCCCGAGGTGACCGTGTGAGTGGTTGGTGGACGGCTGGGTGGGGACGTCAACCCATTCGCGGCGTCGAGATGATTCGAGCACGGCGGCAGTGATCTGCGCCGCTCGCCGGCCGTCGGCGAAGGTGGGCAGGCCGACTACCGTCTCGCCGGCGGCGGCACGGTAGACGTCTTTCATGTAGCCGTTGAATGCGTCCTGGTAGCCCTGTGGATGCCCGGGGGGCACCACCGAGTACTCGACGGCTCCGGCGCCGAGACCGTCCGGCCCGCGCATCACGGTCAGGTTCTGGGCGACGCCACCGACCCAGAAGCTGTCCGGCGTCTCTTGATCGAATGACAGTGAGGCGTCCGGACCGTCGAACGAGAACCACAACCGGTTCTTGCGGCCGGGAGAGACCTGGCTGATCACCACGCTCCCGGAGGCGTGGCGGTCGGTGGTGAACATGACCGTCGCACCGTCTTCGGTGTGCACGTCCCGTCCTTGCCGCTGGCTGAATGCGCGGGCGGTGTGGGCCACGAGCGAGGTGATGCGATGGCCGGTGACGAATTCCATCAGATCGCACCAGTGCACGCCGATGTCGGCGAACGCCCTTGAAGCGCCGCCGCTGTGTGGATCGACGCGCCAGTTGTCGGCGTCCGCGCCTGCGAGCCAGTCCTGCAGGTAGGAACCGTGCAACATCCACAGTGGTCCCGTGACACCGCGGGCTACCCGATTCTGGATCTCGCGGATCGTCGGGTAGAAGCGATAGACGAACGGCACCGATGCCAGACGCCGCATGCTGAACGCCAGGGACTCCAGCTGGCAGGCGTCTTCGACGCTGGTGGCCAGCGGTTTCTCGCACACGACGTGCTTCCCGGCCTCGAGTGCCGCCCTGGCCAATGTCGCATGATTGACGTTCGGCGTGCAGATGTGGATCACGTCGATCGAGTCCGAGCAGATGAGTGCCTCGGCGTCGTCGTAGGCCCGGCCGGAACCCAGGACAGGGGCGGCGCGCTCGGCGCTCTGTCGGGATGACGATGCCACCCCGTCCACCACGTGACCGTTCGCCTTGATGGCGCGCGCGTGCACCTGTCCCATGAATCCTGTGCCGATGATGCCGGCGCGCAGCACGTCAGACACGCGTGCTCCTCACTTCTTCCTGGCCAGGGCGACGGCGAGGATGATGATCGCGCCCCGCACGACCTGCTGCTGGCTCGTCTCGAGACCGGCGAGGATCAGGCCGTTGTTGATCAGGCCGATCAGGAGCGCCCCCACGAGGGTGCCGACGACGGCGCCATTGCCGCCGAAGAGGCTGGTCCCGCCAAGGATGACGGCGGCGATCGCCGAGAGCTCGTCGCCGGATCCCCACTGGAAGCGTCCCGATTCGAGTCGGCCGGCGTAGAGCAGCCCGGCCAGCGAGGCGACGACCGAGGACAGGACCATCACCTGGAACTTGATCCGCCCAGTTCGGATACCGGTGAATTCTGCCGCGGTCCGATTTCCTCCCGTGGCGAGGACCTTCCTCCCGAACCTGGTCTTGGCGAGCACGAGCCCTCCGACCACCACAGCCAACGCCATCCAGACGATCAGCCCCGGAACCGGCCCGAAGTCACCGCCGCCGAAGATGAGGTTGAAGTTCTCGTTGAGGATGGGCTGAGGCGCGGAGTCCGTGATCCATTGAGCGACC
>NZ_JAOPXQ010000221.1 GCF_025965075.1 Aeromicrobium sp. | reverse complement strand
ACGGCGTGATCACGGTCGAGGAGTCCAACACGATGGGCACCGAGCTGGAGTTCACCGAGGGCATGCAGTTCGACAAGGGCTACCTGTCGCCCTACATGGTCACGGACACCGAGCGCATGGAGACCGTCCTCGACGATCCCTACATCCTCGTCAACCAGGGCAAGATCTCCTCGGTCAGCGACCTGCTGCCGATCCTGGAGAAGGTCGTCCAGGCCGGCAAGCCGCTGTTCATCATCGCGGAGGACATCGAGGGCGAGGCGCTCTCGACGCTCGTCGTCAACAAGATTCGCGGCACGTTCGTCTCGGCCGCCGTCAAGGCGCCCGCCTTCGGCGACCGCCGCAAGGCCATGCTGCAGGACATCGCGACCCTCACGGGCGCGGAGGTCGTGACCCCCGACGTCGGCCTCAAGCTCGACACGATCGGCCTCGAGGCGCTCGGCACGGCTCGCCGCGTCGTCATCACGAAGGACGACACGACGATCATCGAGGGTGGCGGCGAGTCCGCGGCCGTCGAGGGCCGGGTCAACCAGATCAAGGCCGAGATCGAGAACACCGACTCGGACTGGGACCGCGAGAAGCTGCAGGAGCGCCTGGCGAAGCTCGCCGGCGGCGTCTGCGTCATCCAGGTCGGCGCGGCCACCGAGGTCGAGCTCAAGGAGAAGAAGCACCGCATCGAGGACGCCGTCTCGGCGACCCGCGCGGCGATCGAGGAGGGCATCGTCGCCGGTGGCGGCTCGGCTCTCGTCCACGCCGTCTCGGTCCTCGACGACAACCTCGGCCTGACCGGTGACGAGGCCGTCGGTGTCCGCATCGTCCGCATCGGTGCCGACGCCCCGCTCGAGTGGATCGCCCGCAACGGCGGCGTCTCCGGCGAGGTCGTCGTCAACAAGGTCCGCGAGAGCGGCGAGGGCTACAACGCGGCCACCGACACCTACGGCGACCTGGTCGCCCAGGGTGTCCTCGACCCGGTCAAGGTGACGCGCTCCGCGCTCGCCAACGCCGCGTCGATCACCGCGATGCTGCTCACGACCGAGACGCTGATCGTGGAGAAGCCGGCCGAGTCCGCCGAGGACGCGCACGCCGGACACAATCACTGAGCCGGACCTGGCAGTGAGGTGAGACGGATGGCCCTGGTGGGCCATCCGTCTCTCTCGTTCCCGAGGTCCTGCGCACCGGCGCCGGGCAGAGCGAGCACACGAGCCTGCGACTAGGTTCGAGCTGTGACCCACGACTTCGAGTCCGTTCGCGCCGAGCTGGGCCTGCCGCCCGCCGATCAGAACGACCGGTTCCCGGACGAGGTCCTCGCCGAGGCGGCCCGGATCGCCGCCGCCGGCCCGCCCGCGGGGGAGGACGCGACGTCGATCCCGTTCGTCACGGTCGACCCGCCCGGCTCGACGGACCTCGACCAGGCGGTGTTCCTCGAACGTGTGGGGGACGGGTTCCGGGTCCACTACGCGATCGCCGACCTGGCCTCCACGATCCCGCCGGGCGGCCCGATCGACATCGAGGCGCGGCTGCGGGGCGAGACGATCTATCTCCCCGACGGGCGCATCCCGCTGCACCCGCCGGTGCTGTCGGAGGGCGCGCTGAGCCTGCTGCCGGACCAGGCGCGCGGCGCGGCGCTGTGGACCGTGGACGTCGACGCCTCCGGCGCCGTCTCGAACGCCTCGGTCCGCCGGGCCGTCGTCCGGTCCACGGCCCAGCTCGACTACGACGGGGTCCAGGCATCCTTCGACGCGGGTGACCCGCACCCGTCGGTCGAGCCGCTGGCCGATCTCGGCCGGATCCGCCGGGCGTACCGGATCGACCACGGGGCGCTCGAGCTGGCCCTGCCGGAGCAGGAGGTCGTCCGCGACGGCGACGACTGGGAGGTCACGATGCGGCGGCGCACCGACCTCGACGGGTGGAACGCCGAGGTGTCGTTGTTGACCGGCATGGGTGCCGCCCAGCTCATGCTCGACGCGGGGATCGGCTTCCTGCGCACGCTGCCGCCGGCCGAGGACCAGGCCGTGGCGGCGTTCCTCCGTGCCGCACGTGCCTTGGGTGTGCCGGTCCCGGACGGGGCGACGCCGTCGGACGTGCTGGCCGCCCTCGACCCGGAGCTGGCCGCCTCGATCGCCCTCATGACCCAGGCGACGGGCCTGCTGCGCGGCGCCGGCTACGAGGCGTTCGACGGCGCCGCCCCTCGGCAGCCGCTGCACGCGGGTGTCGGTGGGCCGTACGCCCACGTGACGGCGCCCCTGCGGCGGCTGGCGGACCGCTTCGGCACCGAGGTGTGCCTCGCGATCTGCGAGAGGCGGGACGTGGCGCCGTGGGCCCGGGAGGCCCTGCCGGGGCTCGCCGAGATCATGCGGTCGGCCGACCAGCGTGCCGCCAAGGCGGACCGGACGTGCATCGACCAGGCCGAGGTCTGGGAGCTGGTCGACCGGGTCGGCGACGAGTTCGACGCGATCGTCGTGAGCGCCGACCGGCGGGAGGCTCAGGTCATGCTCGAGGCGCCGCCGATCGTCGCCAGGTGCGCCGGCGCCGACCTGCCCGAGGGGGAGGGGATCCGGGTGCGGCTGGCCGAGGTCGACGAGGTGCGCCGCGTGGTGCGGTTCGAGGTAGCCGGGGGGACGGGCACCTCGCCAACCGCTTAGGTTAGGCTGCCCTTATGAAACGTATTCTTCCTGCCATCGCGACCGCGGTGGCCCTCCTGGCCCTGTCCGCCTGCGGTTCCTCGTCGTCGGACGACGGCGCAGCCTCCGACCGCTGGACGTTCAAGGACGACCTCGGCACGTCCATCTCGCTCGACACGGCGCCGGAGCGACTGATCGTCCAGTCGTCGATGGCGGCCGCCCTGACCGACCTGGGTCTCGGCGACAAGATCGTCGGTGTGTTCGGCCCGCTCAAGGCGGACGGCGACGCCGCGCAGGTCGCGGGCCTGGACATCGACGCGGTCGAGGACGTCACCGGTGGTGGCGAGTACGGCGAGGTCGACGTCGAGAAGGCCGTGGGCCTCAAGCCGGACCTGATCGTCACGAGCGCCTACCTCGACGACGACCTGTGGTACCTCAACGACGCCTCCGCCAAGAAGCTCAAGGGCCTCGCCCCGATCCTCGTCGTGAGCTTCGACGGCAAGACCCTGCCCGAGCTCCTGGACGGCACCGAGCGGGCCGCCAAGGCGCTGGGCGCCGACCTCGACGCCGAGCAGGTCACGTCGGCGCACGACGACTTCGAGGCCGCCGGGGACCGGGTCAAGAAGGCCGCCGCCGAGCTCGGCGACCGCAAGATCCTGGCCGGCTCCGCCGCGCAGGACCTGTTCTACGTGTCCAACCCCAAGGTCAGCCCCGACCTGTCCTACTGGCGCGACGAGCTGGGCCTGCCCATCACGCTGCCGGACAACCCCGACGAGGGCGGCTACTTCGAGAGCCTGAGCTGGGAGAACGCCGACAAATACCCCGCGGACGTCTTCCTCTACGACGACCGCATCGGTGCGGCCGGCCTCCAGCTGCTCGCCAAGGAGAAGGTCTTCCAGTCCCTCGACGCGGCGAAGAACAAGGCATACGTGCCGTGGACGTCGGTGGCGCCCTCGAGCTACCAGGCGTACGCCGACCTGATGGACCGTCTCGCCGACGACCTGGCGAAGCAGAAGTAGTGCGGTGCGGCGGCCCTACGCCTCGACACCGAGGCGTCGGGTCGCCAGCCCGGTCAGGAAGATGTCGAGCTTGCGGGAGTAGAAGCCCCGGCCGGCCCAGACCTCGTCGTTGTCGAACCCCTTGAGGGCCGGGATGCCCTTCCGGTCGGGATAGGCGGCCTGCATCGCGGCGAGGCGCGCCATCTGCGCCGAGGAGTCCAACGTCAGGGTGAAGGCGAACTCGACGCCGACCGCGGCGTCCTCGACCATGAAGCCCTGCTCGGAGAGTGACGTCACGTAGCGCTCCAGCAGGACCGAGACGCCGGGAACGGGGCGCGGGACGAGCTGCAGTGCACGATCGATGCCGGGATACGTGTCGCACAGGTGCCACACCGTCTCGCCGATCTCGCGGAGGACCTGCTCCCAGTGCTGATCGGGATCGGGCCACTGCGCCGAGTCGGCGGCCCTGTCGATCGCCTGGATCAGCAGGTCGTCCCGATCGGTCACGTAGCGGTAGAGGCCGGAGTGCGCCACACCCAGCCGTCGGGCGACCGACGGCATGCTGAACGTGCTGATGCCGTCATCGAGGGCCGCTTGCGCGATCAGCTCGACGGTGAGGGCGCGTGGTCGCCCGGGCTTCCGGTCCATACAGACAGCCTAGCGCCCTTACCGGCGGGCGGCGGCACCGATTTGCGCTGCGACGGGCGCCACGCTCTCCGAGGTCGGCGCCCTTCCGCGGGGCGATACGATGGCCCCCATGGAGCAGACCGGCATTCCTGACAAGTTCGCATCCCTCGGGCTCACGTACGACGATGTGCTCCTCCTGCCGGGCTACTCCGACCTCAATCCCGCGGAGATCGACACGACCTCGCGCCTGACGCGGGAGATCACCCTCAAGGTGCCGCTGGTCAGCGCCGCGATGGACACCGTCACCGAGTCGCGGATGGCGATCGCGATGGCGCGCCAGGGCGGGATCGGCGTCCTGCACCGCAACCTCTCGCTGCAGGACCAGGCCTACCAGGTCGACCTGGTCAAGCGCACCCAGACCGGCATCATCTCCAACCCCGTGACGATCGGCCCCGAGGCGACGCTGGAGGACCTCGACCGTATCTGTGGCGAGTACCGGGTCTCCGGCCTGCCCGTCGTCGACGGCGACAACCGCCTGCTGGGCATCATCACCAACCGGGACCTGCGGTTCACCCCCGTCGCGGAGTGGGCGACGACCAAGGTCGACGAGATGATGACGCCGATGCCGCTGATCACCGGCCGCACGGGGATCAGCCGTGAGGACGCGACGCTCCTGCTGCGCAAGCACAAGCGTGAGCGGCTCCCGCTGATCGACGAGGACGACCGGCTCGCCGGGCTCATCACGGTCAAGGACTTCGTCAAGGGCGAGCAGTTCCCGGATGCGTCCTACGACGCCGACGGCCGCCTCATGGTCGGCGCGGCAATCGGCTACTTCGGCGACGCGTGGGAGCGTGCCACGACGCTGATCGACGCGGGCGTCGACGTGCTCGTGGCCGACACGGCCCACGGTCACGTCCGCCTGCTGCTCGACATCGTCGCGCGGCTCAAGGCCGATCCCGCGACCCGCCACGTCCAGGTCATCGGCGGCAACGTCGCGACCCGCGACGGCGCGCAGGCGTTCGTCGATGCGGGAGCCGACGCCGTCAAGGTCGGCTTCGGTCCGGGGTCGATCTGCACGACCCGGGTCGTGACGGGCTGCGGCGTCCCGCAGATCACGGCGGTCTACGAGGCGTCCCTGGCGGCCAAGGCCGCCGGCATCCCGGTCATCGCCGACGGTGGCCTGCAGCAGTCGGGCGACATCGCCAAGGCGCTGGTGGCCGGTGCCGAGACCGTCATGCTCGGCTCGATGCTCGCCGGCGTCGAGGAGTCCCCGGGCGAGGTCGTCTTCGTCAACGGCAAGCAGTTCAAGGCCTATCGCGGCATGGGCTCGCTCGGCGCCATGAGCAGCCGCGGCAAGAAGTCGTACTCCAAGGACCGCTACTTCCAGGCCGAGGTCACGAGCGACGACAAGATCGTGCCGGAGGGCGTCGAGGGGCAGGTCGCCTACCGCGGACCGCTCGCGGCCGTCTCGCACCAGCTCATCGGTGGCCTGACCCAGTCGATGTTCTACGTCGGGGCGCGCACGATTCCCGAGCTGCAGGACAAGGGTCGCTTCGTCCGCATCACGTCGGCCTCCCTCAAGGAGAGCCACCCGCACGACATCCAGATGACGGCCGAGGCGCCCAACTACTCGTCGCGGTAGGCCCCACGGTTCGTCGCCTGCCCACCCCACCCACTAACGTCGAGACGTGACCAACCGCAACGTCGCCGTCTTCATCGACGCTGAGAACCTGTTCAAGGGCTATGGCAAGCTCGACATCCCGGACCTGTCCATGGCCGACATCCTCGACCAGCTCGAGCGCGCCGCGGCACGTGAGGCGGGTGCCGGCAGCATCGCGCTCGCTCGTGCGTACGCCGACTGGAGCGCCCTCGGGCTGGAGGACTACCGCCGCGACGTCGAGCGGGCCGGCGTCCAGACGATGCAGGTGTTCTCGGTCAGCAAGGCCGAGAAGAACGCCGCCGACATCGTCCTGGTCGTCGACTGCCTGCGTGCCGCGGACAACCTCGAGCAGCTCGAGGTCTTCATCATCGTGTCGGCCGACGGGGACTTCGTGCCGCTGGTGCGCCGGCTGCACGAGCTCGACAAGTACGTCATCGGGGCGACCCTCGCGGACCACCCGGTCAACAACGTGCTCGAGCAGGAGGTCGACCAGTACGTCCCGCTGAAGATCCGTCCGGTCCCGCCGGCCGCCGCGCTCCAGCCGATCTTCTCCGCCGACCCGTCCGCGCCGCCGGTCAAGAAGCCGTCCCGCCGGTCCGGGTCCTCCGAGCGTTCGCAGCGCTCCGCGGAGCCGGTCGAGCGGGCCGAGAAGGTCGTCGAGCGGCCCGCTGAGAAGTCCGCGGGCAAGCCCGCCGACAAGCCGCAGCGCGGCGTCGAGAAGAAGGCCGAGCCGGCGAGGAAGAAGGGCGAGCCGCGCAAGAAGGCGTCCGCCAAGGTCAGCTGGCACGACCTCGCCAAGGAGATCCCGGTCGTCCACGCGGGTCCCGCGTCCTCGGCCGCGGACTACAAGGCGATCATCGCCCAGGTCCTGTCGGACGCCAAGGTGCGCAGCTTCTGCGACCAGCTCGCCGACGAGGGCGGCACGTTGCCGATCCTGGCGATGGCGATCAAGGCCGCCGCGCCCAACATCAGCCCGTCCGACGCCAAGGTCAGCTCGATGTCCCGGGCGCTGCGGTTCGCGCTCGCCGACACCGAGTACGCCCTCGCGCGCGAGAGCGACGACGTCCAGCCGGTCCTGGTGCGGCGCAACGCCGGCCCGGCGGGCATGCTGACGGATCTGTCGCTGGACGACATCCAACGCGGCGTTCAGTGACGAGCCCCTCGCACTAGGCTGTACCCATGGCAGACATCGAGATCGGCACGGCCAAGCGCGGACGCCGGGCGTACTCCTTCGACGACATCGCGATCGTCCCGAGCCGGCGCACCCGTGACCCCGAAGAGGTCTCGACGGCGTGGCAGATCGACGCCTACCGCTTCGAGCTGCCGGTCATCGCGGCTCCCATGGACTCCGTCATGAGCCCCGAGACCGCGATCGCCCTGGGACGGCACGGTGGGCTCGGCGTGCTCGACCTCGAGGGGCTGTGGACCCGCTACGACAACCCCGAGAAGCTGCTCGACGAGGTCGCCGGCCTCGACGGCCCGCTGGCCACCAAGCGCCTGCAGGAGATCTACAGCGAACCGATCAAGGCCGAGCTCATCACGGCCCGGCTGCAGCAGGTGCGTGAGTCCGGGGTGACGGTCGCCGCCGCCCTGTCGCCGCAGCGCACCAAGCAGTTCGCCGACGTCGTCGTCGATGCGGGGGTCGACCTGTTCGTCATCCGCGGCACGACGGTCTCGGCCGAGCACGTCTCGGGCCACACCGAGCCGCTCAACCTCAAGGAGTTCATCTACGAGCTCGACGTCCCGGTCATCGTCGGCGGCTGCGCGACCTACCAGGCGGCGCTGCACCTCATGCGTACCGGAGCGGCCGGCGTGCTGGTCGGCTTCGGCGGCGGCGCGGCGCACACGACCCGCTCGGTGCTCGGCATCGCGGTGCCGATGGCGTCGGCGGTCGCCGACGTCGCGGCGGCCCGGCGCGACTACCTCGACGAGTCCGGCGGCCGCTACGTCCACGTCATCGCCGACGGGTCGATCGGGCGCAGCGGCGACATCGCCAAGGCGATCGCCTGCGGTGCCGACGCCGTCATGATCGGGTCCCCGTTCGCCCGCGCCGTGGAGGCGCCGGGCCGTGGCTACCACTGGGGCGCCGAGGCGTGGCACCCCGAGCTCCCGCGCGGCGCCCGGGTCGACATCGGCACGGTCGGCGACCTCGAGTCGGTCCTGTTCGGCCCGTCGTCGGTCCCCGACGGCACGATGAACCTGATCGGCGCGCTCCGCCGGGCCATGGCCACGACCGGCTACACCGACCTCAAGGAGTTCCAGCGGGTCGAGGTCGTCGTCGGCTGATGCCCGCCCGGCTCGAGCGGGTCGACTTCGCCCACCCCGACGCCGTCGCGCTGCGCGACGAGCACGTGGAGTCCGGCAACCGGCTCTACGCCTCGGACCCGGCAGCGGTGCACCGAGGTGGCTCGGAGGGCATCGACCCGGCCACGATCGTCGTGACGGTCGTCGCCTACCGCGACGACGTGCCGATCGGGCACGCCTGCCTGCGCCGGCTCGACGGCGAGCTGGCCGGCGAGCTCGAGATGAAGCGGCTGTACGTGCGGCCCGCCGAGCGGGGGAGTGGCGTCGCCGACGAGCTCCTCGAGGCGATCGAGGGGGCGGCCCGTGCCGAGGGCGCCGCCCGGATCCTGATCCACACCGGGGACCGCCAGCACGCGGCGCTGAGGTTCTACGCCCGCCACGGCTACACGGCGATCCCGGTGTTCCCGCCGTACGAGGCCGTGACCTACTCGTTGTGCTTCGGCAAGGAGCTGTGACGCAGACCCCGTGGCATGGGAGTGAAGGTATCCCTTAGCATGGTGAGGCTAGCCTTATGCCGGCTCGCCCCTCAGCGAAGGAAACGCCCCCATGAAGTCATCTCTTGCCACGGTCGGCGTGCTCACGCTCGCTGCACTGTCACTCTCCGCGTGCGCCTCGGACCCGTCGGAGTCCACGGCCAAGGGTGACCTGACGGTCGCCGCGTCCGACTCCGAGTGCAAGGTCTCCGCGACCAAGCTCGACGCCGGCCCGTCGACGTTCAAGGTCACCAACGCCGGCTCCAAGGTCACCGAGTTCTACGTCTACGCCGAGGGCGACCGCATCATGGGCGAGGTCGAGAACGTCGGCCCCGGCCTGACCCGCAACCTCGTCGTCGACCTGCCGAAGGGCACGTACGAGGGCGCCTGCAAGCCCGGCATGATCGGCGACGGCATCCGTCAGACGCTGACCGTGACCGGCGACGCCGCCAAGAGGCTCTCGGACTCCGATGAGCTCAAGGCCGCCGCCGACAGCTACGCCCGCTACGTCAAGTCGCAGTCCGACACCCTGATCGTCAAGACGACCGAGTTCGTCGACGCGGTCAAGGCCGGCAAGGTCGACGAGGCCAAGAAGCTGTTCCCGATCGCACGGACGTACTGGGAGCGGGTCGAGCCCGTCGCGGAGAAGTTCGGCGACCTCGACCCGATCACCGACGGCCGCGAGCCCGACGCGAAGGCCGAGGGCGTCGACTTCACCGGCTGGCACCGCATCGAGAAGCAGCTGTGGGTCGAGGGCAACACCGAGGGCATGGACAAGTACGCCGACCAGCTCCTGTCCAACGTCACGAAGATCGTCGCGCTGGGCCAGGACGCCCCGCTGACGGCGCTCGAGCTCGCGCAGGGCTCCAAGGGCCTGCTCGACGAGGTCGCGACGGGCAAGATCACCGGCGAGGAGGACGAGTTCAGCCACACCGACCTGTGGGACTTCAAGGCCAACATCGAGGGCTCGCAGGCCGCGATCGCCTCGCTGCGCCCCGTGCTGGAGAAGCAGGACCCGGCCCTCGTCAAGAAGCTCGACGCCGAGTTCGCCGCGCTCGACGACGAGCTCAACCAGCACCAGGACAAGGAGACGGGCGAGTGGGCGTTCTACGACGAGCTGTCGAAGGACCAGGTCAAGGCGCTGTCCAACGCCGTCGCCGCCCTCAGCGAGCCGATCAGCCAGGTCGCCGCCGCCGTTGCAGCGTCCGCGTAGCCTGAGTCGCGTGAACGACAAGGGCCCGACCGAGACCGGTCTCTCCCGCAGGAAGCTGCTGGGAGCGGCCGGGATCGGTGCGCTGGCGGTGGGTGCCGGGGGCGGCTACGCCGTCGGGCAGCAGCAGGCGGAGGCTCCCGCCGCGGCTGGCGTCGCCGATCCCGACGCGGCACCGATCCCGTTCGAGGGTGCTCACCAGGCCGGCATCGTGACGCCGGCGCAGGACCGGCTCTACTTCGTGACGTTCGACATGACGAGCGAGGAGCGGAGCGACCTCGAGTCGCTGCTCAAGGACTGGACCGCCGCGGCCCGGCAGATGACGCAGGGCAACGACGTCGGTGAGTTCGGCGCGGTCGGCGGCTCGCCGTACTCCCCGCCGGAGGACACCGGTGAGGCGCTGGGCCTGCCGCCGTCCGGCCTGACCGTCACGATCGGCTTCGGCCGCAGCCTGTTCGTCGACGCGAAGGGCCGCACCCGATTCGGGCTCGAGGGCCAGCTGCCCGAGCGGCTGACCGAGCTGCCGTCGTTCTCGGGGGACCGGTTGGAGCCGGCCATCAGCGACGGCGACATCGCGGTCCAGGCCTGCGCCAACGACCCGCAGGTCGCGGTGCACGCGATCCGCAACCTGGCCCGCATCGCGTTCGGCCGCGCGTCGGTCCGCTACTCGCAGATGGGCTTCGGACGGACGTCGTCGACCTCGACGGCCCAGGTCACGGCGCGCAACCTGTTCGGCTTCAAGGACGGCACGGCCAACATCAAGGTCGAGGAGAAGGCCGACGTCGACGACTTCGTCTGGGTCCACGAGAAGGACGGCCCGGACTGGCTCGTGGGTGGCTCCTACCTCGTGTCGCGCAAGATCAACATGCGCATCGAGACGTGGGACCGGGAGCCCCTGGAGGGTCAGGAGGCGATCATCGGCCGGACCAAGGGCTCGGGCGGCCCGCTGTCCGGCGGCGACGAGTTCGAGACGATCGACTTCCAGGCCAAGGGCGACACCGGCGAGCCGGCGATCGACGTGAAGTCGCACGTCCGCCTCGCGCACCCGGACTTCAACAAGGGCGCCAAGCTGCTGCGCCGCGGCTACAACTTCGTCGACGGCTCCAACGGGCTCGGCCAGCTCAATGCCGGCCTGTTCTTCCTGGCCTACCAGCGCGACCCGGAGAAGCAGTTCGTGCAGATCCAGCGCTCGCTGGCGGGCCTGCAGAACGACCTGATGAACGAGTACATCGTGCACGTCAGCTCGGGGCTGTTCGCCTGCCCGCCCGGGGTCGGCGCGAAGGGGTTCTGGGGCGAGGGCCTGTTCGCCTGAGGCGGGCGAGCGCGGCGAGCGTCACGTTACTCGCCGGTAGCGATGTGACAGCGACGATGTCATACTCCAGGTATGCCCTCCGCGCCTGAGTTCGACTACGACGTCCTGGTCATCGGTTCCGGTTTCGGTGGCAGCGTCTCGGCGCTGCGCCTGACCGAGAAGGGCTACAAGGTCGCGGTGCTCGAGGCCGGCAAGCGGTTCGAGGACAAGGACTTCGCCAAGACGTCGTGGCGGCTGCGCAAGTTCCTCTGGCTGCCGCAGCTCGGCTGCTACGGCATCCAGCGCATCGACAAGCTCAAGGACGTCTTGATCCTGTCCGGCGCGGGGGTCGGCGGTGGGTCGCTGGTCTACGCCAACACGCTCTACGAGCCGCTCGACCCGTTCTACCGGGATCCGGCGTGGGGGCACATCACGGACTGGAAGGCCGAGCTCGCGCCCTACTACGACCAGGCCAAGCGCATGCTCGGTGTCGAGGTCTACCCGCACACGACGCCGGCCGACACGGTCATGCGCGAGGTCGCCGAGCAGATGGGTGTCGGTGGGACGTTCCACCACACCCCGGTCGGCGTGTTCTTCGGTGCCGACCCGGGCGAGCAGGTCCCCGACCCGTACTTCGGTGGTGCCGGGCCGGCACGCTCGGGCTGCCTCAACTGCGGCGAGTGCATGACGGGCTGCCGGCACAACGCCAAGAACACGTTGGTCAAGAACTATCTCCACCTCGCGGAGACGGCCGGCGCCGAGGTGCATCCGCTGACGACCGTCACCTCGGTGCGCCCGCGGGCCGGGGGAGGCTACGAGGTCGAGACCCGGCGCACCAACAAGCGCTTCCGCCCGCATCGCACGATCACCGCCGAGCAGGTCGTCTTCTCGGCCAGCACGATGGGCACCCAGAAGCTCCTGCACCGCATGCGCGACGCCGGCCACCTGCCGGGCGTCTCGCCGCGCCTGGGGCTGCTGACCCGCACCAACTCCGAGGCCCTGCTGGGCGCGATCGCTGACGGCAAGGAC
>NZ_JAOPXQ010000209.1 GCF_025965075.1 Aeromicrobium sp. | reverse complement strand
CGCAACGGGTCGACCTGCGTCGAGCTGGCCGAGCTCGTGACCGAGCTGGGCGCCCAGACGCCCGGGCTGCCGTGGCCCGAGGACGCCGTCGCGTGGCACGCCGAAGTCGCCCACAGCAGGCTGGTCGACGCCGACGTCCCGGTGCTGCGGGCCGACCACCGGCTGGTCTACCTCGACCGCTACCTCGAACTCGAGACCGAGCTCTGCCGGGACCTGGTGAGCCGGTCCGAGCTCGCCCCGCCGGCGCCGGACGCCGAGCTGCTGGCGACCGACCTGACCCGGCTGTTCCCGGGCGAGGGATACGCCGAGCAGCGGGCGGCGGCCGAGGGCGCGGCCGGTCGGTGGACCACGATCCTGACCGGCGGGCCCGGCACCGGCAAGACCACGGCGCTGGCCCGGCTGCTCGCGGTGCTGGCCTCGCAGGCGACCGCGGTCGGGGCGCCCCCGCTGCGGGTCGCGCTGGCCGCCCCGACCGGCAAGGCCGCCGCCCGGATGAAGGAGGCGGTCGCCGCGGTGTCGGAGGCCGAGGGCTTCACCGACGACGAACGGGCCTGGCTGCGGGACCTCGAGGCCTCGACGATGCACCGGCTGCTGGGCTTCCGGCCCGACAACTCGACCCGCTTCCGGCACGACCGCCGCCACCGGCTGCCGCACGACGTCGTCGTGGTCGACGAGAGCTCGATGGTCTCGCTGACCCTGATGGCCCGGCTGGTCGAGGCGGTCCGCCCCGACAGCCGGCTGCTGCTGGTGGGGGACCCGGACCAGCTCGCCTCGATCGAGGCCGGGACGGTCCTGCGCGACCTCGTCGGCGGCTGGGCGGACGGCCCGACCTCGCCGGTCGCCCAGCTGGTCAACGAGCACCGCTTCGGCGACGAGATCGGCACGCTGGCCTCGGCCGTCCGCGACGGTGACGCCGACCGGGCGATCGAGGTGCTGCGCGCCGGGCACGCGGGCGTACGACTCCTGGACGAGGGGACCGAGACAGTGCAGGGGCTCGTGCTCCCGGGCGCCCGGGCGATGCGGGACGCCGCCGAGGCCGGCGACGTCGAGGCGGCGCTGGCCGAGCTCGACCGGCACCGGTTGCTGTGCGCCCACCGGGAGGGCCCCTACGGCGCCGAGACCTGGAACGCCCAGGTCGAGCGGTGGCTCGACGAGGACGCCGGGCACATGCTGGGGCGGCCGTGGTTCGCCGGACGCCCGGTGCTGGTGACGGAGAACGATCGCGGGCTGCGGCTCTACAACGGCGACACCGGCGTCACGGTCCCGGCCGGCGAGGGGCTGGCCGTCGTGGTGGCCGAGCAGGAGCGACGCCGGTTCGCGCCGTCCCGGCTCGGCGCGGTGCAGACGGCGTACGCCATGACGGTGCATCGCAGCCAGGGCAGCCAGTTCGAGCACGTCACGGTGCTGCTGCCGGGCGACGAGTCCCGGCTGCTGACCCGGGAGCTGCTCTACACCGCGCTGACCCGGGCGCAGACCACCGTGACGCTGATCGGGTCGGAGGATGCCGTCCGCCGGGCCATCGCGACCCGGGTGCTGCGGGCCAGCGGCCTGGCCGAGCGGCTGTCCGAGGCGGTGGCGGACAGCTCCCCGCCCGGGACCTGACACCCGGGCGGTGCCTGAGTCGCCTCTCCGCAGGGGAGGCGGTGCAGGAGTCACCCCTCCCGCGGGCTGGCGGTGCGGAGGTCGCCCCTCACCTGGCCGGTAGGGCGACTGATGCACCGCCCCGGAGGGGGTGCCGGCATCACGGCGGTCGATCCGGGGGGTGTCGGACCGGCCGACTAACCTCACGAGCGTGACCTCTCGGACGATCGCCTCCCTCACCGACGGTGAGCTCCGGCGCGTGTTCGACTCGGGCTCACTCGCGCGCGGCAGGGCGTACGCCCGCGACGGACGGGTCACGATCCAGAGCGTCGACCCCGACGGCAGCACCGCGACCGCGGAGGTGCAGGGCTCCGATCCGGGGTCCTACGCCACGACGGTCGGGGTGCGCGAGACCAAGGTCGGCTTCACGTCGATCCTCGCGACCTGCACGTGCTTCGTCAGGTTCAGCTGCAAGCACGCCGTGGCGCTGATCATCGCGGTGCGCGGGCCGGAGGAGGCGGTCGAGCCCGAGCCCGCGGGGGCGCTGCCGCAGGACTCGTGGCGTCGCCGCGCGCAGGCCCGGCCGTCCGAGCCGCAGTGGCGCTCGGCCCTCGCGCCGCTGGTCGGTGGACCGGCGACCCCCAGACGCACGGACTGGGCGCTGCGGATCGACCTCGAACCGTCGCACTTCCAGGGCGACGCGTTGATGACCGCGCGCCCGCTCAAACGAGGCGCCAAGGGCAAGTGGATCAAGACCGGCGCCGCCTGGCCGGACGTCGAGGCCTCGGCCCGGGGGATGAGCGGCGGCTACCCGCAGGTCAACGCGCTGGCCGAGCTCCCGCTGGCGGTGCGCGACCACTACTCCCACGTCCGCCGCTCCGACGGGTCGATCCACCTCAGCGGCCTGACCCGTGACGCCTGGCGGGTCTTCGACGCGCTGGTCGAGGCCGGCGTGACCCTCCTGGGGCCCGACGACGCGGACGTCACGATCCTGGCCGAGCCCGTGACGGTCAGCGTCGAGGTGACCCCGGAGGAGGGTGGCCTGGTCGTCGCCGCCCACCTGTCCGACGATGACGTCGCGGACGCGTGGGCCTACGACCGGGTCATGCTGATCGGGCAGCCGGCCCACGGCATCGCTGCCTGGGACGACGACGACCGGCCGAGCCGGGTGTGGTTCGCGGCGTTCGACCAGCCGTTGGACCAGTCGCTGCGCACCCTCGTGGTCAACCGGCGCGGCATCCGGGTGCCGGACGGCGACGCGGACGAGTTCCTCCGCGACTTCTACCCGCGGCTGCAGCGTGCCGTCGGCTCGGTCCGGGTCGACCCGCGCATCCACGTCCCCGAGATCGTCCCGCCGCGGCTGTCCGTCACGGTCACGCACGACGGCCTGTCGGCCGAGGTGGTGTGGGGCTTCGCCTACGAGATCGACGGCGAGCTCCGGCGCGTCGCATGGATCGGTGGGCTCGAGTCCTTCCGCGACCGGGTGGCCGAGCGGGAGCTGGTCGACGCGTTCGTGCCCCCGGCCGGCCTGCCGGTCACGACCGACGCCGCGGGCCGGGCGAGGCTGCTGCCGGTGGCGACGCTCGACGGCTACCCCGCCGTGGTGCTGAGCGAGGACGTCGTCCCGGCGCTCGTCGCCGCCGGCATCGACGTCACCATCGTGGGCGACCGGCCCGACTACCGGCTCGCCGGCACCGCCCCGGTGGTCCACATCTCGCTCGAGGACGGCAAGGACCCCCGCAGCGACTGGTACGACCTGGCCGTGACGGTGACGATCGAGGGCGAACGGGTCCACTTCGGACCGCTGTTCGCCGCGCTGGCGGCGGGGGAGTCCCACGTCGTCCTGCTCAGCGGCACCTACCTGTCGATCGACCGGCCCGAGCTGGTGCAGCTCCGCGAGCTGATCCAGGAGGCGCGTGAGCTGACCGATCGGCGCAGCGAGCAGCTGCGGGTCAACCGGTTCCACGCCGGCCTGTGGCAGGAGCTCCTCACGCTCGGCACCGTGGACCGCCAGTCCGCCTCGTGGCAGCAGTCGGTCGACGCCCTCACCTCGATCGACGAGATCCCGGTCCTGGACGTCCCGGAGGGCCTGCGCGCCGAGCTGCGGCCCTACCAGCGCGAGGGCTACGCGTGGTTGAGCTTCCTGGCCGACCACGGGCTGGGCGGGATCCTCGCCGACGACATGGGGCTCGGCAAGACGGTGCAGGCCCTCGCGATGATCGTGCGGCAGGTCGAGCGCGGCAGCGGACCGTTCCTGGTCGT
>NZ_JAOPXQ010000197.1 GCF_025965075.1 Aeromicrobium sp. | reverse complement strand
GACATCGACCGGGTCAGCCTGACGCAGCGACTGATCGAGCGGGGCGCCCCGCCGAGCGATGCCACCCGGGTCGCGCACGCGCTGGGCACTCGCGACCTGGCCGCCGCGCTGGAGGCCGAGAAGCTGCCCGTCCCCATCGAGACGGGGGACGCCGAGGACGTCGTCGCGGAGATCCTGGCCGTGACCGGCGCGCACGACGCGGTCCGTGTGGGCGAGGTGGTCGGGGCCGTGCTGAGCCGTCGGGGTGTGATCGACACGTGGACCGCGGTCCTGTCGCCGGCGCTGGTGCGGGTCGGTGAGGAGTGGGCGGCCGGGCGGCTCGGCATCGAGGCCGAGCACCTCGCCAGCGAGGCGGTGGTCGGCGAGCTCCGCGCGCACACCCGGACGTACGACGACCTGGATCGCAGCGTGACCGTCATCCTGGCGAGCGCGGAGGACGACCGGCACGCGATCCCGGTCTTCGCCCTGGAGAGCGCGCTCGCCGAGGCCGGGCTGGGGGTGCACCTGCTGGGCTCGACCTTCCCGGCCACCGCGCTGGCCTCGCTGGCCCGGCAGGTCGACCCCGAGGTCGTGTTCCTCTGGGCGTCGCTCGAGCGGCCCGCGGGCGATCCCGTCTGGGACGTGCTGGCGGGACTGCCCCGGCGGTGCACGGTCGTGCTGGCCGGGCCCGGCTGGCCCGCCGGGGTGGGCGAGCGACCCGGCGTGACGGCGCCGCACGGGCTGCGCGACACCGTCGAGGTGATCGTGCGGGTCGTGGCGACCACGGCCGGTGCTACCGACCGGTAACATGGCGGCATGACCGAATCCCGTGTCCTGACCGAGATCGACGGACCGATCGCGTACGTGACGCTCAACCGGCCCGACAAGCTCAACGGCGTCGACCTCGACACGATCGACGAGCTCATCGCCACCGCGACCGCGCTGAAGGCCGACCGCGACATCCGTGCCATCGTGCTGCGCGGCAACGGCCGGTCGTTCTGCGCCGGGCTGGACTTCGGCTCGGCGTTCGAGGACAAGAAGCGGGTCGCCCGGTTCTTCCTCGCCGGCCCGCGCAGCGTCAACCGGTTCCAGAAGGTCAACCAGATCTGGCGCGAGCTGCCCGTGCCGGTCATCGCCGTCGTCCACGGCCACTGCTACGGCGCCGGCGTGCAGCTCGCTGTCGGCGCGGACTTCCGCTTCACGACCCCCGACGCGACCTGGTCGATCCTCGAGGCCAAGTGGGGCCTGGTGCCGGACATGTCCGGGACGGTGCCGTTCGGCGAGCTCATGAAGGCCGATGTCGCGATGCGCCTGGCGATGACGGGCGAGTCGATCTCGGGGGAGCGCGCGGTCGAGCTCGGCCTGGCGACCGAGGCGAGCGACGACCCCCTCGCGGCGGCGCTGGCGCTGGTCGACCGGATCGTCGAGCGGTCCCCGGACTCCGTCGCCGCGACGAAGCGGCTGATGTACGCGACGCGACGCGGCAGCGTCCGGTCGGCGTACCGGCTCGAGCGCAAGCTGCAGGCGATCATGTTCAAGGCCCGCAACACCGCGATCGCCCGCAAGGCCGGCACGGCCAAGGAGACCCCGGTCTTCGGCCCGCGCTCGTTCGGCTGATCCCCGCGGGTGGTCGGGATGTACGCCCGCGGTTGTTACTGTGAACGGCGTGACTGACGACAACACACCTTCCAAGAAGGTCGCCAACCAGTACGAGCGTGGCTACGACTACACGAAGTACTGGGACAACCGCGACTACGAGAATGCCGCCGAGCACATCGCGATCCGGCGCCTCCTGAAGGGCAACCACTACCGCAGTGCCGCCGACATCGGTGGTGGCTTCGGCCGGCTGTGCATCCTGCTGCGCACGTTCGCCGACAAGGTCACGCTGGCCGAGCCGGCTGCGAGCCAGCTCGAGGCCGCCAAGGAGGTCCTCGCCGGCACCGACATCGAGCAGGTGCAGATGCAGGCCGACGACCTGAAGTTCGCCGACGGCGAGCTCGACCTCGTCACGATGGTCCGGGTCATGCACCACCTGCCCGAGCCGTCCGCGGAGTTCGCCGAGATCGCCCGCGTCCTGGCGCCGGGTGGCACCGCGATCATCGAGGTCGCCAACTACGGGCACTACAAGAACCGTCGCCGGCACAAGAAGGAGGGCAAGCCCCTCCCGATCGAGCCGGTCAGCATCCGCACCGTCAAGGCCGACGAGCCCGACGCGATCGCGTTCGTCAACCACAACATCGACACCGTGGTCGGTCAGCTCGCGGCCGCCGGTCTGCAGCTCGACAGCAAGCTGTCGGTCTCCAACCTGCGCAGCCAGCGGCTCAAGAAGGCCCTGCCCAAGAGCGTCATGATCGCCGTCGAGCGCATCACCCAGAAGCGCCTCGCCAAGAACAACTTCGGCCCCAGCATCTTCCTCAAGCTCACGAAGGCCTGACGCGCCGAAGGCCCCGCTGGGGGCTTCGAGGGCTTCAGGCCGGGGCGAAGCGTCGGGCTGAGCGCTCCTTGGCCTTGGCGGCCTCGACCTCACGGTCCTTGGGTGGGGCGGTCGTCACGAGGTCCTCGAGCAGGTGCCCCGTGATGTGGGCGATCTCCGCGACGGCGCGGTTGAAGGCCTCCTCATTGGCCTTCGCCGGCTTGGTCGAGCCGCTGATCTTGCGGACGTACTGCAGCGCGGCGGCCTGGATCTCGTCATGGGTGGCGGCGGGCTCGAAGTTGTGGAGGGTTCGAATGTTCCGGCACATGCCCTCAGGCTAACCCCAGGATGTCGGCAGTTCCAGGTCTTTCCGGGGCCCGGAACGACCCACAGATGCCGACATCCTGCCGGGGTGGGGTCAGTCCTGCCACCAGTCGCGGGCGGCGTCGGCGCTGTCGGGGTAGTCGGCGAAGACCCCGTCGACCCCGGCCTCGAAGAACGCCCGCAGCTCGCCGAAGACGTCGCCCTTGGCGGTGGGGCTCGTCCCGTCGCGGAAGTCGGCCGGCAGGAACTGGTTCTCGTCGCGGAACGTGTAGGACACGACCTTGAGCCCGGCCCGGTGCGCGTCCTTGACGACCGGCGTCGGCGCGGCGAGGAAGCCGGCGGCGTCCCGCGGGATGATGCTGTTCTTCTCCGGGCCCAGCCAGCTGGCGTAGCGGGCGACCTGTCGCAGCCCGGCGGGCGCCATCAGGTCGGCGTACGTCCGTGGGTCGCCCGCGGCCACGAGGTCGTACGGCGCCCCGACCGCCGAGGTCAGCTGGACCAGCGGCACCCGGGTCACCCGCGACAGCTGCCGCAGGTTGGTCGTCTCGAAGGACTGGATCACGACCTTCGACCGGGCCGAGTCCCGGCCGGCCCCGCGCAGCGAGCGCAGCAGCGGCCGCTCGAGCGGGAGCCCGATCGACCGGAAGTAGGTGGGGTGCTTGGTCTCGGGCGAGACCCCGATGACGCGTCCGCGCTGGCGGCTCTCCCGGTTGGCCAGCGCCAGGACCTCGTCGAACGTCGGCACCTCGAACCGTCCGTCGTACCGGGTGTTGCCGGCCCGCACCGCCGGCAGCCGCTCCTTGGCCCGCAGGGTCTTGAGCTCGCGCAGCATGAAGTCCTCGGTGAACCAGCCCGAGACCGGCACGCCGTCGATGGACTTGGTCGTCTTGCGCTGGGCGAACTCCGGGTGGTCGGCGACATCGGTGGTCCCGCTGATCTCGTTCTCGTGGCGGGCGACCAGCACGCCGTCCTTGGTGCTGACCAGGTCGGGCTCGATGTAGTCGGCACCGAGCCGGATCGCCAGCTCGTACGCCGCGAGGGTGTGCTCGGGCCGGTGGCCGGAGGCGCCGCGGTGGGCGAAGACCGTGATCGGCTGGTGGGCGTGGGAGGGGCGGGAGGACGCCGTGGGGGACGTCGTGGCCGTGCCGGCGGAGGCCGGCAGGGCCGCCAGCCCGGTGGCGACGGCGGCTGCGCCGATGACGTGGGCAGCACGGCGTACGGGGAGCTGAAGGAGTGTCATGCCCCCCAGCGCACGCGACCCGGATGACCTCGGCGTGCACCCCGCCGGGCCATCAGGTGAACCATCAGGTGAACAAGGACGGGGACTACAGCGCGCCGAGGCGGGTCAGGACGTCCCGGACGTGCTTGAGGGCGTTCTTCTCGCTGAGGCCGGTCGTGTCGTCGAAGTAGAGGCCGTCGCCGATCAGCTGGATCGTCCGGGCGAGGGACTCGTCGCCGAGGTGCTCGCGCAGGACCGTGAACCAGCCCTCGCGCAGGTCGGCCAGCGCGGCGGAGGCGCGGGAGTCGTTCTCCTGCGCGATGCGGCCGGCCGCGATCAGTGCCCGGTCGAACGCGCTGCCGGTGTTGACCGAGGTCGTCAGGTAGAAGTCGACCGGACCCTTCTTGGCCGTGCGCATCTTGTCGACGTCGGCCCGGCCCTGCTCCCGGAGCCGGACCAGCATGCCCTCGACGAGCTCGTCCTTGCTGTGGAAGTGGTACAGCAGGCCGCCCTTGGAGACGTTGGCCTCGGCGGCGACCGCGTCGAGCGTGGCCGACCGGGTCCCGGCCGAGACGAGCAGGGTCTCGAAGGCGTCGATCAGGCGGTCCCTCGTGGAACGTTCGGCGGCCGGCATGCGCCCCACTCTAGCGAGAGCAACGTCACCCTACCGACGGTCCCAACTATACCGTCCAGACGGTATAGTTGGATGGTTCGCAAACACCGTGAGGAGGACGAGCATGACCACGATCGACCAGAGCATCGCCACCGTGCAGGCACACCGGGCCGGACCCCGGGAATGGGCCGCGCTGGCCGTGCTGATGCTGCCCGTCCTCATGGTGTCGGTCGACAACACCGTGCTGAGCTTCGCGCTCCCGGCGATCAGCGTCGACCTGCGGCCCAGTGGCACGCAGCTGCTGTGGATCGTCGACCTGTACGCCATCATGCTCGCCGGCCTGCTCATCGCGATGGGCAGCATCGGCGACCGGTTCGGCCGCCGCCGGCTGCTCCTGCTCGGCTCGGTCGGCTTCGGCGCCGCATCGCTGCTCGCGGCCTTCAGCCGTACGCCCGAGACGCTGCTCGCGGCGCGGGTCCTGCTCGGCATCTCCGGCGCGACGCTCATGCCGTCGACGTTGTCGCTGATCCGCAACGTCTTCCACGACCCGCGCGACCGCCGGCTCGCGATCGCGACCTGGGCCGCGATGTTCAGCGGCGGCGCGGCCCTCGGCCCGGTCCTGGGCGGCTGGCTGCTGGGCCACTTCTGGTGGGGCTCGGTCTTCCTGATCAACGTCCCGCTGATCCTCGTGCTGCTGCCGCTGGCGCTCGTGCTGCTCCCGGAGTCACGCGACCCCGAGCCCGGACCGCTGGACTTCCCCGCGATCGGCCTGTCCCTGCTGTCGATGCTGCCGCTGGTGTTCGCGGTCAAGAACGCCGCCGAGCACGGCTTCAGCGACCTGACCCTGACGGCGTTCGGCGTCGGCGTCGTCGCGACCTGGGCGCTGGTGCGTCGCCTCCGCACGAGCCCCTCGCCGATGATCGACCTGTCCCTGTTCGGCAACCGGGTCTTCACCGGCGCGATCATCGGCAACCTGCTGAGCTTCATGGCGCTGACCGGATTCCTGTTCCTCGGCGCCCAGCTGCTGCAGCTCGTGCTCGGCCTCAGCCCGATGGACTCGGCCCTGGCCCTCCTGCCCGGCCTCGCCGCGACGGTCGTCGCGGGCTTCGTGGCGGTGCGCCTGGTCCAGCTCGTGTCCGCCCGGGTGCTGATCACCGCGAGCTTCGTGGCGTCCGCGTCGGGCTACGCCATCACGGCGCTGACCGGCACCCCGACGGTCGTCTCGATCGCGGTGGCGTTCGCCGTCATGGGCGTCGGCATCGGGGTGGCCGAGACCCTGACCAACGACCTGATGCTTTCCAGCGTCCCGTCGTCCAAGGCCGGCGCAGCCTCCGCGATCTCCGAGACGGCGTACGAGATCGGGGCCGTCCTCGGCACCGCGATCCTCGGCACGGTGCTCACCTCGACGTACCGCTCGCACCTGACCTTTCCCGCGATCGTCCAGTGGGGCGAGCGGGACGGCTCGTTCGAGACCCTCGGCGGCACGCTGCAGGTCGCGCACTACTACCCCAACGAGATCGGCGAGGGGCTGCTCACGTCGGCGCGGGCCGCATTCGACCTCGGCGTGCAGTACACCTCGGCGGCGGCGATCGTCGTCACGCTGCTCGCGGCGCTGGTGTCATGGCGGATGCTCAAGGACGCCTGACCGCGGCGAGGCCTCGCGCGCCGGGTCCGGCGGTGGCACCATGAGCAGATGCTCCGGTGGCTGGCTGTCGGCCTTCTCGCGCTCGTGGCGCTGGTCGCCGCCCTCGTCGCGGTGATCGTCTCCCCGTGGTGGTGGATCGCGGCCGGCCCGCTGCTGTTCCTCGCGGCGGTCGCGGTGCACGACCTGGTGCAGATCCGCCACAGCGTCATGCGCAACTACCCGATCATCGGCCACCTGCGCTTCATGCTGGAGGAGATCCGGCCCGAGATCCAGCAGTACTTCGTCGAGTCCGCAACCTCCGGCACGCCGTACGACCGGGAGACCCGCGACCTGGTCTACGACCGGGCCAAGGGCAACAAGGGCGAGGAGCCGTTCGGCACCGAGCGCGACGTCACGGCGGTGGGCTACGAGTTCGTCGCGCACTCGCTGCGCGCCAGGCACGCCGACGGCATGATCCCGCGGGTCCGCCTGGGGGGGCCGGCGTGCACCCAGCCGTACGACATGGCGCTGCTCAACGTGTCGGCGATGAGCTTCGGCTCGCTGTCGGGCAACGCGATCGAGGCGCTCAACGCGGGCGCCGCGATGGGTGGCTTCGCGCACGACACCGGTGAGGGATCGATCAGCCCCTACCACCTCAAGCACGGCGGCGACCTGATCTGGGAGATCGCCTCGGGCTACTTCGGCTGCCGCACCCCCGACGGGCACTTCAACCCCGAGCGCTTCGCCGAGCGGGCCGCGCTCCCCAGCGTCAAGGCGATCTCGATCAAGCTCTCGCAGGGCGCCAAGCCCGGCCTCGGTGGGCTGCTGCCGGGCGCCAAGGTCACCCAGGAGATCGCCGAGACGCGGGGGGTCGAGATCGGCGAGACGATCGTGTCGCCGCCGACGCACAACTCGTTCGGCACGCCGCGCGAGCTCATCCAGTTCATCGAGCAGCTGCGCGAGCTCAGCGGCGGCAAGCCCGTCGGGTTCAAGCTGTGCATCGGCTCGCGCCGCGAGTTCCTGGCGGTCTGCAAGGCCATGGTCGAGCGCGGCTCCTATCCCGACTTCATCATCGTCGACGGTTCGGAGGGTGGCACCGGCGCCGGACCGGTCGAGTTCGAGGACAACGTCGGCATGCCGCTGACCGAGGCGCTGATGTTCGTGCACAACGCGCTGGTCGGCTCGGGCGTCCGCGACTACGTACGCATCGGGGCGAGCGGCAAGATCGCGACCGGCGCCGACATGGTCAAGCGGCTGTGCCAGGGCGCCGACTTCACGATGGCCGCCCGGGCCATGATGTTCGCGATCGGCTGCATCCAGGCACAGAAGTGCCACACCAACCACTGCCCAGTCGGCGTCGCGACGCAGGACCCGGCCCGGGCGCGGGCGCTGGTGGTCTCCGAGAAGTCGGTCCGGGTGCGCAACTTCCAGGCGCTGACGGTCGCCAGCGCGGCGCAGATCGTGGCGTCGATGGGGTTGGACTCGTTCGCCGACCTGACACCGCGCAAGCTGTTCCGCCGGGTCGACCCGCACATCACCAAGACGTACGCCGACCTCTACACCTGGCTGACCCCCGGCCAGCTCCTGACGGATCCGCCCCAGGCGTGGTCCCGGGACTGGCGCCTGGCCGATCCCGGCGACTTCCGGCCGCTCGCGGACGACGCCCCGGCGGGCTTCTAGGCGTACATCCGCTCGAGCTCGCGCTGCACGTGCTGCCGTGCGGGGTTGTCCCGGCTCGAGGCGCGCCACAACGAGCCGACCTGACGTTGCGGGGTGGGGTCGACGACCGGGATCGAGCGGACCGTCGGCGGCAGTGGTTCGCGGCCCAGCCGGGGGAGCAGGGCGACCGCGACCCCGTGCTCGACCATCGAGACGTGGGTCGCGTAGGACGCGTCGAAGAAGCGGATGTCGGGGCGCTCGCCGTGCAGCGCGAACATGTGGAGGAGCCACTCGTGGCAGATCGAGCCCGCGGGCGTCGCGACCCACACGTCGGTGAGGAGCTCCAGCGGGGTGACGGTGTCGCGCAGGGCGAGGCGGTGGTTCCACGGGACCAGGACATCGGCCTGGTCGACCAGCAGGTCGTGCCGCTCGACGGTCGACGGGACGTCGAGCGGCAGGGTGCTCCAGTCGTGGACGATCGCCAGGTCGGCGGCACCGCGCTCGATGACCGTGACCCCCTCGCGGGGATCGCTCTCGGTGACCGTGACCGTGAGGTCGGGCGCGCTGGTCCGCAGGCGGGCGAGCAGCGGCGCGACGATGCCGCGCGAGCCGGTCGAGAACGACGACAGCCGGAACGTCCCGCGCAGCTCCTCGGCCCCGCCGACCGCGAGGTCGGAGACCTGTTCGAGGTCCGCGAGCAGCAGGGCCCCGCGCTCGGCGAGCAGCCGGCCGCGCTCGGTGAGGATGACGCTGCGGCCGACCCGCTCGAGCATGGGTGAGCGGCTCTGCCGCTCGAGCTTCTTGATCTGCTGCGAGACGGCGGAGGGGGTGAACCCCAGCGCCGCCGCGGCCGCCACGATGCTGCCGTGGTCGCGCACCGCGATCAGCGCCCGCAACGCTCCCAGGTCGATCATGAAGCAACCGTACGCTGTTGACGCGACAAACCATTGCTGGTGCTTCACCGTTGTGCGGGGGAGACTGGATGTCATGTCCCTGAAGCACAGCCTGCTCGCCGTCCTCGTGATGCTGGTGTGGGGCGGCAACTTCGTGGTCATCGACGAGGGGCTGGACGGGGTGCCGCCGCTGCTGTTCCTCGCGATGCGGTTCACGTTCGTGGCGCTGCCGCTGGTGTTCCTGGTGCCGCGGCCCCAGGCCGGGTGGCGCGACGTCGTGGCGGTCGGGGCGTTCATGAGCCTCGGCCAGTTCAGCCTGCTCTACGTCGCGCTCGACCTCGGGATGCCGGCCGGGCTGGCCTCGCTGGTGCTGCAGGCGCAGGTCATCTTCACGATCGTCATCGCCGCCGCGGTGCTGCGGGAGGCGCCGACCCGCCGGCAGCTCGTCGGCGCGACGATCGGCACGGCCGGGCTGGTGCTGGTGATCGTCGCGCACGGCGCGACGGCCCCGATCCTGCCGATCCTGGTGATGCTGGGCGCGGCCATGTCGTGGGCGACCGGCAACGTCATCGCCCGCCGGGCCGGCATCTCCTCGGGCTTCTCGCTCGTGGTGTGGTCCGCGCTGGTCGTCCCGGTCCCCGCGCTGCTGCTGTCCCTGGTCGTCGACGGTGGGCACGAGGTCGGCCACGCGCTGACGCACCTGTCCGGGACCGCGGTGGCCAGCACGGCGTACACCGCGATCGGCGCCTCCCTGCTGGGCTACGGGATCTGGAACTCGCTGCTCGCCCGCTATCCCGCGAGCGCCGTCGTCCCGTTCGTCCTGCTGGTCCCGGTCGTCGGGATCGCAACGGCGTGGATCGTGCAGGGCGAGGTGCCGACGGTCCTGGAGGTCATCGGCGGCATCGTCATGCTGGCGGGGGTCGCCGCCGCGACGATCACCCGGCGGGTCAGGCGAGCAGGGCCGCCCGAGCCATCCGCGACAGTCGGGATCGCATCTGCGCCTCGCTGATCCGGGCGCTGTGCGGGGTCGAGTTGAGCAGGCCGAACGTCGCCTGGGCCGCGGCGCGCGCCTCGGTCGCGTCGAGGTCGCCGCGCAGCTGGCGGAGGGTGTCGACCCAGATGTCGATGTACGCCAGCTGCAGGGTGCGGACCTCGCGGCGCCCGTCGGCGGCGAGGTTGGTCCACTCGCGCTCCTGGATCACGATCAGCGCGGGGTGGCCCAGGGCGAACTCGATGTGCCAGTCGATCAGCGCCGCCAGCGCCTCGTCGGGACCCGCCGCGGCTTCCGCGCGGGCCCGCCCCTCGGCCAGCAGCCGTTCGCTGATCGAGGTCAGCGACTGGGTGAGGATGTCGTCCTTGCCGGCGAAGTGCTTGTAGAGCGCCGGCCCCGAGATCCCGCACGCCCCGCCGATGTCGTGCACCGAGACCCCGTGGAAGCCGCGCTCGGCGAACAGTGTCGCGGCGGTGTCGAGGATCTGCTCGCGACGGGTCGTGGTCACCCGGCCAGTGTACGCAGGTGGTTAACGGCTGTTAACCTCGGTTCATGCGTGAACTCGTGGACCAGCTGCGTGACCGGCTGAGCGTCGTCCGTCAGGGGGGCACCGAAAGGGCCCGCACCCGCCACGTCGACCGGGGCAAGCTGCTGCCGCGCGACCGGGTCGACCACCTGCTCGACCCGGGCTCGCCGTTCCTCGAGATCGGGGCCCTCGCGGCGTACGGGATGTACGGCCGCCCCGACGAGGAGCACGCCGTCCCCAGCGCCGGGATCGTCACCGGCATCGGCCGGGTCAGCGGCCGCGAGTGCGTCATCGTCGCGAACGACGCGACGGTCAAGGGCGGCACGTACTACCCCATGACGGTCAAGAAGCACCTCCGGGCGCAGACCGTCGCGCGGGAGAACCAGCTGCCGTGCCTCTATCTCGTGGAGTCCGGCGGGGCGTTCCTGCCGATGCAGGACGAGGTGTTCCCCGACCGTGAGCACTTCGGCCGGATCTTCTACAACCAGGCCCAGATGTCGGCGCTGCGGATCCCGCAGGTCTCGGCGGTGCTGGGCTCCAGCACGGCCGGCGGGGCGTACGTCCCGGCGATGAGCGACGAGACCGTCATCGTCAAGGAGCAGGGCACGATCTTCCTGGCCGGGCCGCCGCTCGTGAAGGCCGCGACAGGTGAGGTCGTGACGGCCGAGGACCTCGGCGGCGGTGACGTGCACGCGCGCACCTCCGGCGTCGTGGACCACCTGGCCGACGACGACGAGCACGCGCTGCAGATCGTCCGGTCGATCGTCGCGACGTTCGAGCGGCCGACCAGCGAGCCGCCACCGCACGAGTCGGTCGAGCCCCGCGAGGACCCCGAGGAGCTCTATGACCTCGTGCCGACCGACAGCCGGACGCCCTACGACGTCCGCGAGGTCATCCGCCGCATCGTCGACGACTCGCGGCTGCACGAGTTCAAGCCGCTGTACGGCGAGACGCTGGTGTGCGGCTTCGCCCGGATCTGCGGCTATCCCGTCGCGATCGTGGCCAACAACGGCATCCTGTTCAGCGAGTCCGCGCTCAAGGGGGCGCACTTCATCGAGCTCGCCAACCAGCGCGGGATCCCGCTGGTCTTCCTGCAGAACATCACGGGCTTCATGGTCGGCCAGGAGTACGAGAACCGCGGCATCGCCAAGGACGGCGCGAAGCTCGTCACGGCGGTCGCCTCCTCGGTCGTCCCGAAGTTCACCGTCGTGATCGGCGGCTCGTACGGCGCCGGCAACTACGGTATGTGCGGGCGGGCGTACGACCCGCGATTCCTGTGGATGTGGCCCAACGCCAAGATCTCGGTGATGGGCGGCGAGCAGGCCGCCGCGGTCCTCGCGACGGTCAAGCGCGACGGCATGGAGTCCCGCGGCGAGCAGTGGTCCGCCGAGGACGAGG
>NZ_JAOPXQ010000196.1 GCF_025965075.1 Aeromicrobium sp. | reverse complement strand
CCGGAGGTCTTGGTGTGCAGCGCCGAGCCGCCGATGTCCTCGGCCGAGGCGTCCTCGCCGGTCGCGGCCTTGACGATGTCGGGGCCGGTCAGGAACATCTGGCCCTGCTCCTTGACCATGATGGTCCAGTCCGTCAGCGCCGGGGAGTACGCCGCGGCGCCCGCGCAGGGGCCGAGGATCAGCGAGATCTGCGGGATGCGGCTCTGCGCCTCGATGTTGAGCGCGAAGATGCCACCGCAGCCGTGCAGCGCGAAGATCCCGTCGTGGATGCGCGCTCCGCCGGAGTCGTTGATGTAGACGATCGGGTAGCCCTTGTCGATCGCGAAGCGCTGGGCCTTCTGGATCGCCTCGGCCATCACGGCGCCGATCGCGCCGGAGGCGACAGCGGCGTCGTGGGAGACGACGACGACCGAGTGTCCGTCGGTCGTGCCCCATCCCGCCACGACACCGCTGCCCGCGCCGGCTCCTGCCGATCGCATCGGGGCCATCTCGACGAAGCTGCCCTCGTCGACCAGCATCTCGGCGCGTTCCCGGGCGGTGTAGACCCTCTTGCCCTTGGGCTCGACTCGCGCGAACCGGTCAGTGCGGCGCTGCGTGAGCACCGTTCGCTGGTCGGCCGGCGCAGATGCTTCGACGACTTCGTTGTGGTCGGTCTTCGGCACGTCGAACTCCTAAACATGAGGTTTTCCTCAACTATACACAAACATGAGGAATCCTTCATCTTCTGGGACCGACAAATCTCGAGGTGATCTCGCGCACGCCGTGCCGGGTGCGCTACCGTGCTGGGGACTTCACTAAGCAAGCGCTTAGGCGCACCCCCGAGGAGTAGACGTGACCGAGACCCGTACCGCAATCGTGACCGGAGCAGCCCGAGGCATCGGCGCCGCCGTGGCCAAGCGCCTGGCCGCCGACGGCTTCAAGGTGGCCGTCGTCGACCTCGACGCCGCTGCGTGCGCCGGCACCGTCGACGCCATCACCGAGGCCGGTGGCCAGGCCCTCGCCGTCGGCGCCGACGTCAGCGACGAGGCCAAGGTCGCGGCGGCGTTCGAGACGATCGTGGCCGAGCTCGGTGCGCCGACCGTCCTGATCAACAACGCCGGCATTCTGCGCGACAACCTGCTGTTCAAGATGTCCGCCGAGGACTGGGACCTGGTCATGGGCGTGCACCTGCGCGGCGCGTTCCTCATGGCCAAGTACGCCCAGAAGCACATGACCGAGGCGAAGTACGGCCGCATCGTCAACCTGTCGAGCACCTCGGCGCTGGGCAACCGCGGCCAGGCCAACTACTCGGCCGCCAAGGCGGGGCTGCAGGGCTTCACCAAGACCCTCGCGATCGAGCTCGGCAAGTTCGGTGTCACGGCCAACGCGATCGCGCCGGGCTTCATCCAGACCGACATGACCGCCGCGACGGCCGAGCGGATGAAGGTCCCGTTCGACGACTTCATCAAGTTCAGCGCCGACCAGATCCCGGTCGCCCGCGTCGGCCAGCCCGAGGACATCGCCCACACGGCGTCGTTCCTCGTCAGCGAGGGTGCCGGCTTCGTGTCCGGCCAGGTCATCTACGTCGCCGGCGGACCGAAGGACTGACGGCGCCATGACAGATCCCCAGGGGCTGGACACCGCCGCCGTCGCCCGGTGGCTCTCGGCCGTGTCGCCCGACGCCGTCGCCGGCCCGTTCGAGGCAAGCCTCATCACGGGCGGCAAGTCCAACCTGACCTATCTGGTCACCGACGGCGTGCACGACTACGTCGTCCGGCGTCCGCCCCTGGGGCACGTCCTCGCAACGGCGCACGACATGGCCCGGGAGCACCGGGTCATGGCGGCGCTCGCCGACACGGCCGTGCCGGTCCCCCGCATGGTCGCGCTGTGCGAGAACGTCGACGTCATCGGGTCGCCGTTCTACGTCATGGACCGGGTGGCCGGTACGCCGTACAGCCGCGCGGCCCAGCTCGAGCCCCTCGGGCCCGAGCGCACCCGCACGATCACCGAGCGCATGGTCGACACCCTGGTCGACCTGCACGCGATCGACTACCGCGAGGTCGGGCTCGGCGAGTTCGGCCGCCCCGAGGGCTACCTCGAGCGCCAGGTCCGCCGGTGGAAGAAGCAGCTCGCCGCGTCGACGAGCCGCGAGCTGCCCGGGATGGACGAGCTCGTGGCGCACCTCGAGAGCAACATCCCGGCCTCCGGCGACGGCACGATCGTCCACGGCGACTTCCGGCTCGACAACCTGCTCGTCGAGGACGACCGGGTGACGGCGGTGCTCGACTGGGAGATGAGCACGTTGGGCGATCCGCTGACCGACGTCGCGATCCTGCTGGCGTACCAGCAGCTGGCCGAGGCGGCTCCTCCGTCGTCGTCCGGCGGCGCGGTCGTGACCGACGCCCCGCTGGCGCCGGGCTACCTGAGCTCCGACGAGGTCATCGCGCGCTATGCCGCGGGATCGGGTCGGGACGTCAGCGACCTCGGCTACCACCTGTCCCTCGCGTTCTTCAAGCTCGCCGTGATCCTCGAGGGAATCCACCTGCGGCACACCCAGGGACAGACCGTCGGGGCGGGCTTCGACGGCATCGGCGACATGATCGCGCCGCTGATATCCGCGGGACGCGCCGCTTCGCGCTAGGGTTGCGCGCGTGACAGCCGAGATCCTCGAACCCCGGCGACGCCCGACGCAGGAGCGCAGCCACAAGAAGTTCGACCACCTGCTGCAGGTGGCGCGTGAGCTGCTGCTGGACGTCGGTTTCGAGTCGTTCACGTGCGAGGAGGTCGCACACCGGGCCGGGCTGCCGATCGGGACGCTCTACCAGTTCTTCCAGAACAAGTACGTCAT
>NZ_JAOPXQ010000179.1 GCF_025965075.1 Aeromicrobium sp. | reverse complement strand
CGCCTTTCCGGTTCGGCGCTGCGCGTACGAGATGAGCGGCATGACGACCAGGGACACAGCAGCGAGAACTATTCCGACCGTAGACGCGTCCGGGTCGGATCCGAAGATCAGTGCGCGGGCGGACTCGAAGCCGACGTAAGCGGCCAGCGCGAAGAACGAGAAGGCAAGCAGGCGCAGTGCCTGCCGTTCGCGCGACTCAGGGATTCGATGCGAGAACTGCCACAGAATGATCAGCCCGCTGGACACTTCTACGACTGAGTCCAGGCCGAAACCAACGAGGGCGACAGATCCGGCGACGAGGCCAGCGGTGATGGCGATAACGGCTTCGATGACGTTGTACGTCACTGACAGTCCGGCGAGCATCCTGGCACGTCGTCCGAGGCGCGCCTTGGTTGCGGTGTCCAGGTCAGTCATGAGCCGTCACCCCGTGATTGGGGCACAAGGTGACAGCGAAACCGGTGAGGTCAAGGAGCTGCTCGGCGGCCGCCAGAAGTGCGGTGGTCGCTTCGGGATGAGTCACGCTGAAAACCGAAGCGCGGCCCTCGGGACGGGATGTGATCAACCCACAGTCTCTGAGGCAGGCAAGATGCTTGGACACCGTTGATTGCGCAAGGCCCAGGTGCTCAGTCAGTTCAACGACCCGGTGCTCGCCCAGCAGAAGGTGCTGCAGAATCACCAGTCGTGAGCGGTCGCTGAACCCATGGAACAGGCACGCCGCAGCGGTGAGAGGCGCTTCCGGCGCGTCAACGGCATGTGTGAATATCATCGCCATGTGACGATGATATTCACAAAAGTGACGTTCCGGCAATACGGAGATCAGTCGGCATCTTCGTTGCCCGCCGACCGCAGTCCCGCTCGCAGAACGAGAAGCAAGCCTGTCATGGCCACAACGGAGAACCCCACGATGGTGATCGCGTCCTGGGTCGTGGACGAGTCGTTGGAGGTGTCCGCAAGAATCGCCTGCTCGGATGCGACCTGACCAGTCGGCTCGGATGAGGGAGTCGGCTCGGGCGCGGACCCGTTGAGAACTTCGAAGCCAACCGTGCCAGTGACGGTGTGACCATCCACAGAGATGATCCGATACTTCATGGTGTAGTCACCAGCCGCCACTGGGCCATCAATTGCGGTCGTCGCGGTGTCGTCAAGGACCGTGACGGTCTCGCTGTTGATCTCGGTGCCATCCGCTGACATCACCGAAATCGAAGCCGGTTGGCGTACTGGCTCGGTCAAGGTAACTGACACTTCGGTGGGCATCGTGGCGACTTGGGACTTGTCTGCCGGGTTCGACGAAGCGAGAGAGGCATGCGCCGACGCAGACAGAGGCGCCAAGACGATGACACCTACGACGATGCAGATGAGCAGGCTGGGCAGGTGCTTCACGCGAACTCCTGATGTTCGACTCGGACTGGCTCTACTACGCGACGTAGTAAAACAGACCGACCACCGCAGCCCAACCGTCGGGCGTCGCGAGTGCTTCGGCACTGGCGCTCAAGACCGTGGCGGCAGGCGGAGCATCTTCGGAAACGACGCGCATCTCGTCGTCACGAGATCAGGTCGGAGTTTCGCGATCAATAATCGCTGGGTTCCGCGAATTACTCTGTGTGCCGATGACAGGACTTGAACCTGCACGTCCGAAGACACAGGTACCTAAAACCTGCGTGTCTACCAGTTCCACCACATCGGCCCCGAGAGAAGAATAGGCGACCCGACGAGCTGGGGGTGACCCCTCCGTCCAGCGCCGCGAGCACGGAGGGACGAGCCGGGACCAGCCGCGCAACCGATCGACGCCACCCACCACCGGGGGGCGGTGGAGCCTTACGCCCCCAGACCCAGGTCCCGCCGCAGCTTCGCGACGTGCCCGGTGGCCTTGACGTTGTATTGCGCCAGCGTGATCGTCCCGTCCTCGACGACGAACGTCGAGCGGATGACGCCCTGGACGACCTTGCCGTAGAGCTTCTTCTCGCCGAACGCGCCCCACTGCTCGAGGACCTGCTTGTCGGGGTCGGACAGCAGCGTGATGCTCAGGCCGTCGCGCTCGCGGAACGCCGCGAGCTTCTCCGGCTGGTCCGGCGAGATGCCGAGCACTGTGTAGCCCTCGGCCTGCAGCCGATCGATCGAGTCGCTGAAGTCGCAGGCCTGTGTGGTGCAGCCCGGGGTCATCGCGGCGGGGTAGAAGTAGACGATGACCTTGCCGTCCTGCTGGGACAGCCGGACCGGCTCACCGGCGTCGTTCGTGAGGGTGAAGTCGGGTGCCGTGTCGCCGGGCTGCAGTCGCGTCGTCATGGGCTCTATCCTTACGTATGCGTGCGCGCCCCTCGGCCGCACCTCCGCAGACTCCCAGGTGAGCGAGGCACGACGTGGCGAAGGCCAGACCCGATGATCAAGTCGCCGAGATCGAGGCGATCCGTGAGCACCTGGCGGACACCGTCGACGCCCTGATCGACCGGACGAGCCCCAAGAACATCGCTCGCCGCGGCCTGGCCGACCTCAAGGCCCGCTTCGTCGACGAGACCGGCTCGCCCCGGCTCGAGACGATCGTGCCGCTCGTGGGTGGGGCCGCGGCCGTCATCGCCGGCATCGTCGTGATCCGCAAGCTCCTGCGCTGACGATGTCCGGCCAGACCGGCCCAGACCGGTGAGCGCGTCCCACGAGATCCCGCTACGACGCCTGCGGGTGCGGTCCGCGGACACCATGACCGACCGGTTGCGGGTCCTGCGGCGTCGTTGGCGGACGTTGCTGCGCCTGAGCCTGGGCCCCGCGACGGCATACTTCTTCGCGACCCACGTGCTCGACCACCGGCAGGCGTTCTTCGCGCCGGTCGCGTGCGTCATCGTGCTGATCGCCGGGGCGGGGCTGCGCGGCCGGACGTCGTACGAGCTGGTCCTCGGCGTCTCGATCGGCGTGCTGGTCGGCGAGCTGCTGATCCTCGGGATCGGCCGCGGGGCGTGGCAGATGGCGCTGATCGTGACCCTCACCGTGACGATCGCGACCCTGCTGGGCCTCAAGGGGCTCGCGCTGACGCAGGCGGCCAACTCCTCGGTGCTGCTGGCGGCGGTCGTCCCGGCCATGGGGGCCGGCAATCCGGCGATCACCCGGTTCCTCGACGCGCTCGTCGGCGGCGCCGTGGGCCTGGCGATGATCCTGTTGATCCCGCGCAACGCGGTCCGCGACATCGACCGCGAGGTGCAGGTGTTCCTCAACCGGCTCGGCGGCATCCTCAGCCGGATCGCCCAGTCGCTCCGCACGATCGACGCGTCCCTCGCCGACCTGGCCCTCCAGGAGGCGCGCAGCATGCAGCCGCTCGTGGAGTCGATGACATCGACTGCCGCGAACGTCTCGGAGATCGCGCGGATGTCGCCGATGCGCTGGCGCCAGCGTGAGCACGTCGAGACGTACGTGTCGACGGTCCACGACCTCGACAACGCCGTCCGGGACGCCCGGGTCATGGCGCGCAAGGCCTCGGCGCTGCTCCGCCACGGCGAGCCCGTCCCGGCGGGCATGGACCAGGCGATCGACGCACTCGCCCGGGCGATCGGGATCTTCGCCGACGACCTCTCGGAGCGGGACGACTTCGAGGAGGCCCGGCAGCAGCTCGTCGAGGCCGCGCGGATGGCGACGGCGGCCCTGCCGGAGGCCATGACGATGAACAGCGCCGCGATCGCGGCGCAGATCCGGTCCCTGGCCGCGGACCTGCTGTACGCCAGCGGCTACAGCCGGGACGAGATCGATGAACGCCTGGAGTGAATGAGGGCGAGCCTTCAGCCGGCCGCCGGGAGGAGTTCGGCCCCCGTTCACCCGGGTCCGCTGGGCTACGGCCATGAACTCACACACACGCAGGACCACCGGGCGCACCGTCGTCGCCCTCTCGGTGGCGGCCGTCGTCGTCGGAGCCGGCACGGTCGGGGCCATCGGAGCGGGCCAGGACCCGTCCGTCCACGGCGGAGCGAAGCGGCTGTCCGGGGACCACAGCAAGGCCGTCCAGGCGGCCATCAAGGGCGGCACGTCCGACAACGTCATCCTCCTGATCGGTGACGGCATGGGGGACTCGGAGATCACCTCGGCGCGCGACTACGTGCACGGGGCCGGCGGACGGTTCCCCGGCATCGACGCGCTCCCGCTGACGGGGCAGTACACGACGTACTCGCTGACCAAGGACGGCAAGGCCGACTACGTCCCCGACTCCGCGGCGACCGGCTCGGCGTGGGCGACGGGCACCAAGACGTACGACAACGCGATCTCGGTCGACATCCGCGGCAAGGCGCAGAAGACGCTCCTCGAGCTCGCCAAGAAGCGCGGGCTCCGGACCGGCAACGTCACGACGGCGGAGATCCAGGACGCGACCCCGGCCGTGCAGGTCGCGCACATCTCGGCCCGCTCCTGCTACGGACCGGTCAAGACCGCGACGACGTGCCCCGAGGCCGCGCTCGAGAACGGTGGGCCCGGCTCGATCACCGAGCAGATGCTCACGACCCGGCCCGACGTGACGCTGGGCGGCGGGGCGGCGACGTTCGCGGAGAAGGCGACCGCGGGCGACTTCAAGGACAAGACGCTGCTGGAGCAGGCCGCGAGCCGCGGCTACCAGCTGCCCACCGACCTGGCCTCGCTCAACGCGATCAAGACCGCGACCCAGAGCAAGCCGGTCCTCGGCCTGTTCGCCCCGGGCAACCTGCCGGTGCGCTACACGGGACCCGCCGCGACTCCCGGTGGCGGCAAGCTCGAGCCGGCGCGCTGCGAGGACAACGCCAAGCGTCCCGCGACCCAGCCCAGGCTCGCCGACCTGACGACGAAGGCCATCAAGCTGCTCGACCACAAGAACAAGAAGGGCTTCTTCCTGCAGGTCGAGGGCGCCAGCATCGACAAGCAGGACCACGCGGCCGACGCGTGCGGCCAGATCGGCGAGACGCTCGACCTCGACGAGGCCGTCCAGGCGGCCCTGGCGTTCGCCAAGAAGGACAAGCACACGACGGTCATCGTCACGGCAGACCACGCCCACACCAGCCAGATCGTCGAGGCCGGCAGCACGACTCCGGGCCTGTCGACGAACCTGCTGACCAACGAGGGCAGCCCGCTGACGATCAGCTACGGCACGGCCGCCGCGGGTGGCTCCCAGCAGCACACGGGCTCGCAGCTGCGGGTCGCGGCGTACGGACCCCAGGCCGCCAACGTCGTGGGCCTGACCGACCAGACCGACATCTTCTTCACGATCTCGCGAGCGTTGAAGCTCAAGAAGTAACGGCACCACGAGCAGGCGCGGCCGTCGGAACACGCTTCCGGCGGCCGCGCCGATCTCGTGTGGTGGACATCACGATCGTCGATGCGCTACTTTGCTGAGGACTGCTCCGACCGGAGCGACCTGACCGAGGAGGTGGACCCATGGACAACATCACCACGACGACCCACGGACTCACCGTTCCTGACGCCGTCACGTCCTTCGCCGGTCTCATCTCCGGAGCAGTGCACCTGAAGTAGCCCACACCTGTCGGCTCTTCTGCCGCTTCGGATCTCTGATCCGGGGCGGCTTTTTCGTATGTCGGCACGCCCCGTCCACCCGTCCCCACTCACCCGAAAGGAGGCGCGCCATGACCCCACAGCTCGACACCCGACTCATGCCCGCACAGAACCCGACCTCACTCACCCCGAAGGCCGGAGCAGATGGAGAGGGGGTGAACGAAGTGGCACTCATCGAGTTCCGCAAGGCCCGGGGCACGCGCCCCTGGGACCAGCTGTCGGAGATCGACCGCCAGATCCTCCTCGAGGCTGTGCGGCAGCGTCGTCGACGCGAGGCGCTGAAGACCCGGATCTACTCCGAGCTCTACGGCATGCGCACGTACAAGTAGCCCACCACGACGGAGGGTCGCCGCCCCGGACGGGACGGCGACCCTCTGTCGTATACGTGTGGGTCAGCGCGAGGCGATGGCCTCGGCGAACGCCAGGATGCGGTGCGCATCGCGGATGTGCAGCTCCTCGACCATGCGGTTGTTGAACGTCACGACGCCCTGGCCCGCGGCCTTGGCCTCGTCGAACGTCCGGATCATCTCCTGGGCGTGCTCGATGTCCTCCTCCGAGGGGGCGAACGCGACGTTGGCCGGCTCGACCTGGCTGGGGTGGATCAACGTCTTGCCGTCGAAGCCCATCTCCCGGCCCTGGCGTGCCTCGGCGTCGAAGCCCTCGAGGTTCTTCACGTCGTTGTAGACGCCGTCGATGATGACCTTGCCGGCGGCCCGGGCGGCGAGCAGCGACAGCGACAGCGCCGTCAGCACGAGCGGGTTGCGGCCCGGCACGTGCAGCCCGTAGGTCTCGTTGACGACGTCGTTGGTGCCCATCACGATGACCGTCAGGCGTTCGTGCGCGGCGCAGATCTCCTCGGCGTGCAGCAGCGCGATCGGGGTCTCGATCATGGCCCACAGCTGGGTGGTCTCCGGCGCACCGGCGGCCTCCAGCCCGGCGACGAGCTGCAGCACCTCGTCGGCGGAGTTGACCTTCGGCACCAGGACGGCGTCGGGCCCCGCGGCCCCGGCGGCGGCGAGGTCGGCCTCGTGCCACTCGGTGCCGATGCCGTTGATGCGGATCGCGAGCTCGCGGTGACCGTACTCACCGGACTGGACCGCCGCGACGACCCGGTCGCGGGCCTCGGGCTTGGCGTCGGGGGAGACCGCGTCCTCGAGGTCGAGGATCAGGGCGTCGGCGTCGATGCCCTTGGCCTTCTCGAGGGCGCGCTCGTTGGCGCCGGGCATGTAGAGGACGGAGCGACGGGGTCGCAGGAGGTTGTCAGTCATAAGAAGGTCCTCAGAGGTCGTAGGCGGCGGCGAGCTCGGGATCGCGCTCGGCGAGGGCCTTCGCGAGATCGAGCATCACGAGGCACTGCTTGCAGGACGCGTC
>NZ_JAOPXQ010000173.1 GCF_025965075.1 Aeromicrobium sp. | reverse complement strand
GAGCAGCGCCCCGCCCTGGATCTCGAACATGCCCGAAGGCTACCGGTCCACGCGGCAGCGGCGAGCCCCCGTCACCGGGGACCCGCCTCTGCGTGGGCTACGTCAGGACTGCTTGGCGGCCGGGGTCTCTGAAGCCGGAGCCGGGGTCGCCTTCTTGGCGGCCGGCGTCGCGGCGGTGGCGGCGGGGGTGGCCGGGGTGGCCGGGGTGGCCTTCTTGGTGGCGGTCTTGGTCGCCGCCGGGGCCTTCTTGGCAGCGGTCGTGGTCGCCGCCGGCGCCTTCTTGGCAGCGGTCTTGGTCGCCGCCGGCGCCTTCTTGGCAGCCGGGGTCGTCTTCTTGGCCGGAGCCTTCTTCGCGGGAGCCTTCTTCGCGGCCGGAGCCTTCTCCGCGGGAGCCTTCCTGGCCGGCTCGGGCGTCTTCTTGACCGTCGTGTCGACCTTCTCGGCACCCTTGCGGAGCGTCGTCGGCGCCTTCGAGGTCACCTTGGTGACCTGCGTCTTGGCGTCGGTCACGAGCTGCTCGGCACGCTTCTGCGCCTCGTCGGCGAACTCACGGGCCTGCTTGGTGTAGTCCTCGACGCTCTTGTTGGCCTGGTCGACGAGCTTCTCGCTGCGCTTGGCCAGGTCGGCGTACGCGCTGGTGGCGGTGCCGAGGGCGGTCTGGGCGATGCCCTGGGCCTGCTTCTGCAGGTCCGAGACGTCGAGCTTCTTCAGCGTGTCCTGCAACGTCTTGACGTCGTCGACGATGGACTTCACCTGGGCGTTGATGGTGTCTGTGATGGTCATGGTTCCTCCTGGTTGGCTTCTGTCACGGTCGCGGCCAGCTCGCTGTCCGTTGCCTCGTCGGTGCCGACGAAGGAGCGATAGATGTCGAGCATCGCGGTCTTCTGACGCTCGGTGAGCCGCGGGTCGAGGGCGATGGCGTCCTCGACCATGCGGGCTCCGCTCTCGTCGGCATCGAGGATGCCGGCGCGGACGTAGAGCGACTCGGCGGAGATCCTCAACGCTTTCGCGATCTGCTGCAGGACCTCGGCCGACGGTCGACGCAGTCCCCGCTCGATCTGGCTGAGATACGGATTGGACACATCCGTGAGCTCGGCCAGCTGTCGAAGCGACATCTGCGCCTGACCCCGCTGCTCACGCAGGTAGTCGCCGAGTCCCTCGACGGTCTTCTGCATGCTCAACTTGGCCATGACTCCACCCTGCTTGCAATAGTTAGCAAATGCAAGCAGAACTGCTTGCGACCTGAGTCACAACTGACGTTTACACAGGTCAGAAGGTCGTACGGACCTCGCCGACCTGCTTGCCGCCGCCCAGGACGACGGGTCGCTCGTGCAGGACCGCGGCGTCCAGACCGGCCAGCTCGAGCACCCGACCCATCACAGAGTTGAGCGGCCGCTCGCCGCCGTCCTCGATCTTGAGTGCGTACGCCGACCCGTCCGGCAGTCCCGTCACGAAGACGCTCTCGGCGCCGGACTTCGCGACCAGCCCGGGGAACGCGCGCATCAGCGAGTGCTCCCACCGGGTCGTGCCGCTGACATGGTCGGGGTGCGCGACCATCGCGGCGACGAGCCGGGCCTCGTGGCTGCCCGGCGCCCCCTGCACGATGCGGCCCACGGCGCGGGCGAGCTGCTGCAGGGGCGTCGCGAGCAGCGGCGCCCCGCAGCCGTCGATCCCGATGACGGACGGCGGACCGTCGGTCAGCTCGGTGAACGTCGCGGTGATGAGGCGCTGGAGCGGGTGCTCCGGATCGAGGTAGGTGTCGGTCGGCCAGTCGTTGACGACGCACGTCAGCAGCATCGCGGCGTGCTTGCCGGAGCAGTCCATGCAGATCGGCTCGCGGACACCGCCGGCCCGCAGCCAGTCGGCGTGCACGTGCGGGTCGAGCGGGTACGACGGAGGGGTCTGCAGCGCGGACTCGTCGAGCTCGGCCAGGGCGAGGATCTCGCGGACGGCGGCCAGGTGGAACTGCTCCCCGGAGTGACTCGCCGCCGCGATCGCGAGCAGCCGGCCCTCGAGCGGCAGCCCGGCGCGCAGCATCCCCAGCGCCTGGATCGGCTTGTTGCTCGAGCGCGGGAAGACGACGGTCCCCGGATCGCCCCACGACCACACGACGTCGCCGCCCGGGTCGACGCCGACCGCGACCCCACGATGACGGCTCTCGACGAGCCCTGAACGCACCACCTCGGCAAGGACATCCACGCCGTCACTGTATGTCGTGCGGTCGGGGGTGCTGCAGCCATCGGGAAGGTCACACCGGCGACCGCCGTGACGGAGACGGCTCGTCGCTACCATGATGCGATGCCCGTGAGCCTCGAGTCGTTCCATGCCGTCATCCCCGCGGGCGGAGCCGGCACCCGCCTGTGGCCCCTGTCGCGGGCCGGTCGGCCCAAGTTCCTGCTCGACCTGGACGGCTCCGGCCGCTCCCTGCTGCAGCAGACCTGGGACCGGCTCCACGAGCTGATCCCGGCCGAGCGCATCCACGTCGTGACCGGAGCCGCCCACGCCGACGCGATCCGCGAGCAGCTGCCCGAGCTGACCGGGCTGTTCGTCGAGCCCTCCCCCCGCGACTCGATGCCCGCGATCGGGCTGGCCGCCGCCGTCATCGGTGCCAGCGACCCCGACGCGATCATCGCCTCGTTCGCCGCGGACCACATCATCGACGAGCAGGCGGCGTTCGCCGACGCGATCGAGCAGGCCGTCGCCGTCGCGCGGACGGGCCTGATCACGACGATCGGCATCACCCCCACCGGGCCCTCCACGGCGTTCGGCTACATCGAGTCCGGTGCGCCGCTCGTGGTCGAGGGCGCCGGCTCGGCCCGGGCCGTGTCGGCGTTCGTCGAGAAACCCGACGAGGCCACCGCGGTGGCGTACGTCGCGAGCGGCTCGCACAGCTGGAACGGCGGGATGTTCGTGACCCGCACCGACGTCCTGCTCGGCCACCTCGCCCGGCTCCAGCCGGGCCTGCACGACGGGCTGGTGGGCATCGCGGACGCCTGGACGACCGACCGTAGCCAGGAGGTCCTCGAGGCCGCGTGGCCGACGCTGACCAAGATCGCGATCGACCACGCGATCGCCGAACCGGTGTCGCTCGAGGGCGGCATGGCGGTCGTGCCGGGGACGTTCACGTGGGACGACGTCGGTGACTTCGCCGCGCTGCAGGACGTCGGCGCCGCGTCGTCGACCGACACCGTCTGGGTCGACTCCGACGGACTCGCGATCGCGGCCGACGGGACCACGATCGCCGTCATCGGGCTGCGCGACGTCGTCGTGGTCCGCACCGCCGACGCCCTGCTCGTGACGACCCGGGCCCACGCCCAGCAGGTCAAGGAGGTCGTGGCCGAGCTCCGCGGCCGCGGCCGCACCGACCTCCTCTGACCCGCCGACCCCGCTGGGCTCAGGCCAGGGGACGGACGCCGCCGGGGACGAGGATGTCCACCAGCTCGCCCGAGGCGGAGCCCGGGATCGGCGTGTAGGCCTGCGCGACCTCGCCGGTGCCGACGACGTGCAGGGCCCCGTCCTCGGGCCCGGCGTAGGCCGAGTCGCCGCGACCGAGCTTGAGGTGGTCGCCCGCGGCGTTGATCAGCTCGACCTCGCCACCCGTGCAGACGACGAGGCGCTGCCCGGCCGGCGGCAGGAGCGTGCCGCCCGGCTCGGCCTTGGAGCACTGGCTGACCGCGAGCGCGAACTCCTCGACGTCGGGGTTGAACACGTCGGTCGAGAAGCCGAACGGCTCGGGGGTCACCCGCGCGAGCCGGGACATCCCCTTGTCGAGGCACTTGACGAGCCCCTCGGGGTTGAGCGGCTTGCTCGTCAGCCCGGCGCGCAGGACGTTGTCCGACGACGCCATGACCTCGAGGCACATGCCCCGCAGGTGGGCATGGATGATGCCGGTGCCGAGGAACGCCGCCTCCCCCGGCTGCAGCGTCAGCCGGTTGAGCGTCAGCGAGATGATGACGCCGACGTCGTCGGGATAGAACTCGGCAACCTCGACGACCGTGGCGTACGCCCGCTTGACGTCGAAGCCGGCGTCCACGAGCTCGCGGCACGCCTCGACGACGGCCGCGATCTCGTCGGCGGCGACGCCGTCGGTCAGCAGCCGCTCCACGAGCCGGACGATCCCCGTGAACCCGGGAGCCGCGTGCAGCTCCTCGGCGAGGCTCCGGGCCAGCGGCGTCGCGATGCCGTGCAGGACCCGAAGGATCTCGGCGGTGGGCCGGAAGCCCACCAAAGTGTCGAACGTCGTCAGGGCGTAGGCCATTTCCGGCTTGTGGTGCGGGTCCCGGTAGGTCCGCTCCGGGGCGTCGACCGGCACCCCGGCGGCGTCCTCGGCGGCGAACCCGGCCCGGGCCATCGCCTCGTTGGGGTGCACCTGCAGCGACAGCGGCCGGTCGGCGGCGAGGATCTTGAGCAGGAACGGCAGCTCACCGGCGATGTCGACGAGCAAAGCCGGCTCGTCGGCGACGACGGTCGACGGTGCGAGCGGGTGCGTCCCCATCCAGATCTCGGCCATCGGGCCGCCGTCGGGCTCCTGGCCCAGGAACCGCGGGATGTCCGAGGACGAGCCCCAGTCGTAACGCCGCGAAACGTTGTCCAGCAGGAACATCCGTCACCTCGTCCTGATCGTCGGAAGACAGCCAGTCTAGTTTCGCGGACTCACTTGTGCCGGGGCTTTCGGGTCGGAGTGCCCTCGGAGGTCGCCGACTTGTCGTAGGGCTTCTTGCCGTACGGCTTCTTGTCGGCCGGCGCCTTGGACGGGTAGGGCCGCTTCTCGTGGGTCTTCTTCTCGTACGGCTTGCCCTTGCGGTCCTCGCGGGAACGCTTGATCGGCGGTCCCGAGTCGGGCTGCAGGTCGATGAGCTTGCCGGAGATGCGGGTGTTGGCCAGCGCCTCGAACACCGCGTCGGGCAGGTCCGCCGGGAGCTCGACCAGGGTGTGGTCCTGGCCGATCGTGATCTTGCCGAAGTCCGACCGCTTGAGGCTGCCCTCGTTGGCCAGCGCGCCGACGATCGCGGACGGGCCGATCTTGTGCCGCTTGCCGACCGCGACGCGGTAGACCGCGGCACCCTCGGCCGGCAGCCGGTCCGAACGCTCGTAACCGGCCGGCTTGGGCCGCGGCTCGAAGTCGCGGGCCCGCGCCTGGGCCTTCGGCGGGTCGGGCCGCAGGAAGAACTCCTTGTCGGCCTGGCTCATGACCGCCAGGGCCGCGGCGACGTCGGTCATCGAGACGTCGTTCTCGGCGGCGTACTCCTCGACCAGCGTGCGGAACGCGTGGAACTGCAGCGAGCCCATGCTCGAGGTGATGGCCTGCGCGAAGCGGCCGGTGCGGCGCTCGTTGACCTCCTCGGCGCTCGGGACGCTCATCTCCTCGACGGGGCGACCCGACACCTTCTCGATCGCTGACAGCATGCGACGCTCGCGCGGCGTGACGAAGAGGATCGCCTCGCCGGTGCGGCCGGCGCGGCCCGTGCGGCCGATGCGGTGGACGTACGCCTCGGTGTCGTGCGGGATGTCGTAGTTGATGACGTGCGTGATGCGCTCGACGTCGAGGCCGCGGGCGGCGACGTCGGTCGCCACGATGATGTCGATCTGCCCGCCCTTGAGCTGGGCGACGGTGCGCTCGCGCTGGGCCTGGACCAGGTCGCCGTTGAGGGCGGCGGCGGTGTAGCCGCGGGTGCGCAGCTTGTCGGCGAGCTCCTCGGTGGCGGACTTGGTGCGGACGAAGACGATCATGCCGTCGCCGGTCTCGACCTCGAGCAGGCGCGTCAGGGCGTCGACCTTGTGGTGGTGCGAGACCTGGATCCAGCGCTGGCGGACCGTCGCGGTCGACGTCGTGGCCTTGGGGGTCGCGATGTCGACCGGATCGTGCAGGTACTTCTTGGCCAGGCTGCGGATCATCTTCGGCATCGTGGCCGAGAACAACGCGACCTGCTTGTACTCGGGCGTGTCGGCGAGGATGCGCTCGACGTCCTCCGCGAAGCCCATGTTGAGCATCTCGTCGGCCTCGTCGAGGACCAGGAACTCCAGCGCCGTCAGGTCGAGGCTGCCGCGCTCCAGGTGGTCGATGACCCGGCCGGGGGTGCCGACGACGATGTGCGCGCCCCGCTGCAGGCCCTGCAGCTGGAAGCCGTAGCCCTGGCCGCCGTAGACCGGCAGCACGCGGATGCCGGGCAGGTTGACGGCGTACGTCGTGATGGCCTCGCAGACCTGGAGCGCGAGCTCACGGGTCGGGGCCAGCACGATCGCCTGGGTCTTGCTGTTCTTGGGGTCGATCTTCTGCAGGATCGGCAGCGCGAACGCCGCGGTCTTGCCGGTGCCGGTCTGGGCGAGGCCGACGACGTCCTTGCCCTCGAGCATCGTCGGGATCGCACGGGCCTGGATCGGGGTCGGCGTCTCGTAGCCGAGCGACGACAGCCGCTCGACGAGGACGTCGATCAGGCCGAGGTCGGCGAAGTTGGGGACGGCGGGAACGTCGGTGGGCTGCTCTGTGGACAGTTCGGTGCTCATGGGTGCTCCTGGATAGACAGCGCGGGACCAGATCGGTCGAATCCCGTGCAACCTGTCGACAGCCACATGCATGCCTGGGTCGTGAGGGAACGAGCGCGCTCACCTTCACGGTATCGGTCGACCCCGGGTTCGGTGAAACCCGCGGAGGGTGTGATGCGCCTCAGTACGCCCCCGCGTAGCCGCATACGGGCCGTGGGCGGGTGCCGCATACCGTAATCTGGGCGCACCGATCGCCCGCCAGGGTCGAGGGCGAGGGCCAAGGAGATCATCACGTGCTGAAGACGCTGTTGCGGCGGTGGCCATCGATCCTCGTGCTGGCGCTGGTGGGGGCCGGCGTCGCCGCTCTCGCCACGTCGCTCGCGACACCGCGCTACGCCGCCCACACCGACGTGCTGATCTCCCCGCCCGACGCCAGCAGCACCTCGGCACCGGCCGAGCGGACCGTCGAGTCGTACGCCCACGTGGTCGACGGTCGCGGCATCGCGACGGTCGTCGCCGACGACCTGGGCACCTCGAACGGCATCGGGGCCCTCGACGACGACCTGACCGCAGCGGTCGTTGAGGACACCTCCGTCGTGCGGATCACCGCGACCCGCGACAGCGCCGACGACGCCGCACGGGTCAGCGAGACCGCTGCCGCCGCGTTCCTGACCTGGGTCAAGGCACAGGACACCAGCCTCATCGCGACCGTCGTCGAGAAGGCCGACGTCCCGTCGGCCCCGTCGAGCCCGCACCGGGGCCTGTGGATCGCGCTGGGCGCACTGATCGGGCTCGCGGTCGGCATCGCCGTCGCGGCGCTCCGTCAGGCCCGCGACACCGGGATCCGGGTCCCCACCGACCTCGAGCAGGTTGCCGGCGCGCCGGTCCTGGGCGCCATCGCGTACGACCGGGCGGCGATCCAGACCCCGCTCATCACGTCGCTCGGCACGCACCACCCGCGGTTCGAGGCGGTCCGGATCCTGCGAACCAACCTGCAGTTCCTGGACATCGACCGCGACCGCCGCGTCATCACCATCACGAGCTCGGTGGCCGGCGAGGGCAAGTCGACGACGGCCTGCAACCTGGCGATCGCGCTGGCACAGACCGGCACCCGCGTGGCCCTCGTCGAGGGCGACCTCCGCCGGCCCCGGGTCGCGGAGTACCTCGGCATCGAGAAGTCGGTCGGGCTCACGACGGTCCTCGTCGGACGGGTCACGCTCGACGCCGCGCTGCAGCCGACCGGCACGCCGGGCCTCGACGTGCTCACGAGCGGCGCGCTGCCGCCCAATCCGTCCGAGATCCTGCAGACCGACGCCATGCGGACGCTCGTGTCCGAGCTGCGCCAGCGCTACGACATCGTCCTGATCGACGCTCCCCCGCTGCTGCCGGTCACCGACGCCTCCCTGCTGGCGTCCCTGTCGGACGGCGCGATCCTCGTCGTCAGGCACGGCGAGACCGGTCGTGAGGCCGTCACGTCGGCGGTCCGCCGGCTGGAGTCGGTCGGCGCCCGGCTGCTGGGCACGGTCCTCAGCATGTCCCCCGTCAAGGAGCTGTCCCGCTACGGATACGGGTACGGCTACGGGTACGGCCCGGAGTACTTCGCGCGGGCGGCCGGCGAGAAGGTCCGCGGCGGGGCCCGGAGGGGCTAGGTGCGGACGGGCTCGGGGCGCAGCGCGTTGAGCCGGTCGCTGATCGTGGCGACCCCGGCGGCGATCTGGTCGGCGACGGCCCGGTGCACGTCGGGGCCGCGACGGTAGGGGTCCCCGATGTCGGCGTCGGACGGCGCGAGGCTGCGGCGCAGCGCCGCCTGAGCGACGAGCTCGCGTGGGGTGGTCGCCTCGACCAGCCCGGTCAGGGCGGCGAACTCGACGAGGGTGAACGTCCGACGCAGCGCCTGCGGGTTGACCGCGAGGATGTCCGAGCGGTGCGCGCGGGTCGCGGTCACGACCAGATCGGCCGAGTCGACGAGATAGGAGTCGATCGCGTGCGAGCGGAAGTCGTCGGCGGAGTGGCCGAGCCGCAGGAGCTCCATCTGCGCCATGGTGTCCATCGGCTGCTGGTCCCAGCCGCGGACCCCGGCGCTGGCGACCTCGAACCGGGTCTCGTCCAGCTGCGCGCGCAGCAGGATCTCCATGAGGGGCGAGCGGCAGATGTTGGCGGTGCAGACCGTCAGGATCGCGAAGCGGTGGGCCGTCATCAGGACAGCACCGGGCGCACGTGCAGGCCCGCCTCGGGGTCGACCAGCGCCTCCTGGGCCGCCGACACGCCGTCGGCCAGCAGGGTCGCGCCGACGTCGACGTTGCGCTTGACCAGGGCGAGGGCGATCGGTCCGAGCTCGTGGTGGCGTGCGGCGGTCCCGACGGTGCCGACCTGCTTGCCGTCGAGCGTCACCTCCGCGCCGTGCGGGGGCAGGTGGTCGACCGAACCGTCGAGGTGCAGCAGCACGAGCCGGCGCGGGGGGCGGCCCAGTGTGTGCACGCGGGCGACGGTCTCCTGACCGCGGTAGCAGCCCTTGTCGAGGTGCACCGCGACACCGAGCAGCCCGGCCTCGTTGGGGATCGTCCGATCGTCGGTGTCGAGCCCGACCCGGACGCGCCCGGCCTCGATCCGCAGGGCCTCCCAGGCCCACAGCCCGACCGGGTCACCCAGCTCGGCGGGCAGGTCGACCAGCGAGGAGCGCGGCACGATGCGCCACGTCTGCCCGGGCAGGCCGATGACCGCGTGCTCGTCGGAGACGAGGGCGACCTCGACCCGGAGCATGAAGCGCATGCGGTCGAGGAACGCGACGAGCGCCGCACCGGCACCCGGCTCGGTGTGCGCCCAGAACGTCTCGCCGTCGTCGACGCCGGAGAAGCCGTGCTCGATGCGGCCCTGCGGCGACAGCAGGAGGACCTCGGTCGGGACTCCCGGGGCGAGGTTCTCCAGGAACTGGGTCGTCAGGGAGTGCAGCCACGACAGCCGGTCCGGGCCGCTGATCGTCACGACGTCGCGGTGGGACATGTCGACGAAGGTCCCGCCGTCGACCAGGCGGCGCTGCTCGGCTGAGATCGCGCCGTAGTGCGCTGCGACGCCACCGTCGGGGGCATCGCCCTTGACGGCACCGTGCAGTGCGAGGAGTGGGCTCTCAGACACGTTGCAGTCGCCCCCACAGGTGGGACTGCATCTCCTGGCCCTCGGCGGCCATGTCGTAGGCGTACATCAGGTCGCCCTCGACGAGCCCGTACATCCGCTGTCCCGCGGTGTACTCCTTGGCCGTCGACGTGCGGGCGACCAGATCGGTCGCGAGCGTCACGCGCGGGCCGTCGACCTCGCCGTACCAGATCTCGGCGTAGCCGGTCGGGTGCGCCAGGACGAGCTCGAGCTGGCCCTCGCCGGCGGGGCGCAGGAAACCCGTCTCGAGGGCACCGGGGCGAATCCGCTCACCCGCCTCGTCGGTGATCCAGGTGCGGCTGAAGTAGTGCAGGAACGGCCGGGTGTCGTGCGCGAAGACGACGTCCTGCTCGTAGGAGAACGGCTCGATCGTGGGGTAGTCGCCCTGGCCGTTGCCGTGCCAGCTGCCGAGGAGCCACACGACCGGCATGAGGTCGGGGTGGAGGTCGGACGGGATCTCGAACGGCATGATCTCCACTCTACTGGCGGCCACTAGGCTCGGCGCATGAGAGCGGTGGTGCAGCGGGTCACACGGGCGCGGGTCGACGTGGGTTGCGAGACCGTCGGCGAGATCGGCACGGGCCTCATGGTGCTGCTGGGCGTCACCCACGACGACACGGCCGAGGCCGCGACGCGGCTGGCGGCCAAGATCTGGAACCTGCGCATCCTCCGTGACGAGCGCTCTGCCGAGGAGGTCGGTGCGGGGATCCTCGTGGTCAGCCAGTTCACGTTGTACGGCGACACGCGCAAGGGGCGGCGCCCCACCTGGACCGCGGCGGCTCCCGGTGCGGTCGCCGAGCCGCTCTACGCGGAGTTCTGCTCCGCGCTGCGCCGGCTCGGCGCGACGGTGGCCGAGGGCGTGTTCGGCGCCGACATGCAGATCACGCTGACCAACGACGGGCCGACGACGCTGGTCCTCGAGGTCTGACCGGCGGCCGGCTCACGAGCACGCGCTGGGGACCGGCACGTCGTTGCGGGTCAGCTGCACGCCGGGCGTCGTGGACAGGATCGCCGGCCGGTCCTGGCCCTGGCCCGAGATCATCGACGTCGTGATCGTGTGGGTCCGGCCGGGCTCGACCGTCAGCAGCACCTTGGTCACGTTGCGCCCCTTGAGGGAGTCCGCGTAGACCGTCTGGGGCTTGCCGTCCAGCTTCACCTCGGTGAACCCGCCACCGTACGGCGCGATCAGCCGGACCAGGAGCCGCATCGTCCCCCGCGGCGTGTAGCGACCGTCGCCGGTCACCGAGGTCGGGAGCTTGGCCGCGTTGTCCGGCGCGTTGGACCGCAGGGTGGTGGACGTGACGATCTCCTGCACATCGCCGGTCAGGCACCGCTGGGAGGTCGCGGTCGTGGTCTGGTCGAGGTAGTACTCCATCTTGGTGGAGGCCGCGTCGCCCAGGTAGACCCCGACGTGGGGGGTGCGCCCGTCGTCGCCCGCGAGCGCGCCGGACAGCCCCGTCGTCGCGATCTCCCGCTGCTCGGCGTCCTTCGCCGACCACACCATGAGGCGGTTCTCGGCTGCCGCCTGCACCAGCCCGCTGACGACGAGGCGCGCGTCGCCCTTGCCGGCCTTGACCGCGTCGAAGATCGCCCGGGCCGCGATCTTGAAGACCTCGTCCTGCTGCGCCGGCTCGAGCAGGAGGTACGTCTTGCTGAGCATCGCGTCGACCGCGGTGGCCTGGTCCAGGACGACCCCCTGCCCCAGCGACACCGGGCCCGTCCCGCCGAGCAGATAGCTCATCGCGACGGGGTCGACCGAGATCACACCGTCGACCTCGGTGTCGAGCCCCTTCTTGGCCAGGGCCGTCGCGATCTGGCCCGTGCGCGGGAAGTCCGGCGTGACGTTGACGTCGCGGATGTCCTTCACGAGGGTCGTCGGGAACGTCGTCGCCTCGTCGTCGGTCATGGGCACGGCGGGGCTGCTGAGCTGCGGCAGGTCGGCGTAGCCGCCCTGCCTGCCCATCGACAGTCGCCCGTTGCGGGCCGTGACGATCGCGAACGAGCCCGGGATGCCCCCCGTCGAGCGCACCTCGGCGTTGTTCTGGATCAGCAGCAGGTAGCGGCGGGTGCCCCGCTCGCCCAGCATCGGCGGCAGCAGGCGGGACGCCAGCTCGCTGGCTGCCGTGGCGTCGGCGGCGCCATCGATCTTGGCCTGGACGTCCCCGACGGGTCCGCGCAGCGGAACCAGGAGCGAGCCCACGTCGATCGTGGCGAGCGTGTGATCGGCGGTGCTGAGGGCCTCCTCGGCCGCCGCCAGGGAGGGCGCGATGCGGCGCACTGCGGCCAGGTCGACCGTGCCCCGCTGCGGGCTGAACGTCTTGAGGTTGATCTGCTTGGCGAGCTTGACGACCGGCGGGAGCGCCTCGGTCGTGACCTGGTCGGCCACCCGTGCGACGGTCTGCACGGCGGCGATGTTGCGGCCCAGGAGGGGCATGCTCGCGCCGACGTCCCACAGCATGCCGTCGGTCATCGCGCGAGCCCGCTCGGTCGACTCCCGCAGCCCCAGCAACGTGGACCGGGCACCGGCGTCGTCGCCGGCCACGACCTGGTTCTGCAGCAGCTCGGCCTGGTTGGCGGCGAGCCGCAGGGACTGCGTCGCCCGCCACGCCTGGAAGCCGAAGACGACCAGCAGCAGGACCAGCACGCCCAGCAGCCCCAGGAGGACGCGGTCGCGGGAGATCTTGCGGTACCAGGGCCGACGGCGGCGACGAGCGTACGACGCTGACCTCACGACGCGCTCGACGCCCGGGAGCTCAGCGGGCCGAGATGCGCCGGCGGGCGACATACGTCAGGCCGCCGCCGACCAGGAGCAGCCCGCCACCCGCGACGAGGATCCACAGGTTGGAGCCGCCGGTGTCGGGCAGCGCCCCGTTGTCGGCCGCGGGGACGGCCGCCCCGCGCGGGAGCAGGGTCACGACGGCGGAGGCCGAGGCCTCCTGCGCTGCTGCCTGCAGGACGTCGCCGCTCCCGGTCGAGAAGAACGCCGGGCTCACCTGGTTCGACGTGACGATCTCGGCCGAGACGGCCGGGACGTCGTCGTCGTACTTGCACAGGGCTGTGACCGGCGACTTGTACGTCTTGCTGACGACCTTCGTGTCGAACGTGCCCGAGATGGCATCGCCCGAGCCGGTCTGCGTCTTGGCGCCGACAGACTGCTCATAGGTCACGGTCCAGTCGCACTCGACATCGGCGGAGGCGGTGTAGTCGAACGTGTCGCCGCCGTAGATCACGGAGTCGGGGATCGTGATGACGACGTTGGGCGAGTCGGGGTAGGCCTGTGCCGCGCCGGAGGAGAGCAGGGTGGCGGCGCCGGCCACGAGGGCGGCGGCGGCGAGCCGAAGTGTGATCATGCATGACTCCCAGGGGCTACGAGGTGGCGTCCCCCGGACGGTCGGTGCACAGCTTCGCTCGCACCGACCCAGGGTCCACCCCGTTCAACGACCGTGGGAGCCCGTGGTTACGCCCTGAATAGCAGGGCGTACCGGGGACCGTCGCCGAAGACGACGAAGCGGGATGCGCCCGGCCGGAGCCGGGCACATCCCGCGACGTGTCGGGGGTGGTCGTCAGACCGCGACGGCGACCTCCGCGACGACGCCGGTGGCGGCCGTCACGGCGTTGTCGACCGACACCGACCGCGGCGCCAACGTACGCAACGTCCAGTCGCCGGGACCGGCGAAGAACCGGAACTGGCCCGTCGCCGAGGTCGGGACCTCGGCGGTGAACTCGCCCGTGCGATCGAGCAGACGGACGTACGCGTTGCCGACCGGCTGGCCGTCACGCGTGACGACACCCTGGATGACGGCCTGGTTCTGGACGTCGACGCCCTCGAGCGAGGGGCCGCCCTTGATCGCGCCGCACATCAGGCGACACCCGGCTCGTCGCCCAGGGCGACGGGCACGCCGCGCAGCGAGCCGTACTCGGTCCACGAGCCGTCGTAGTTCTTGACGTTGTCGTGGCCCAGGATCTCCTTGAGCACGAACCACGTGTGCGAGCTGCGCTCGCCGATGCGGCAGTACGCGATGGTGTCCTTGGCGTCGTCGAGGCCGGCGTCGGCGTAGAGCGCCTTGAGCTCGTCATCGCTCTTGAACGTGCCGTCGTCGTTCGCGGCCTTGCTCCACGGGACGTTGCCCGCGGTCGGGATGTGACCACCGATCTGGGCAGCCTCCTGCGGCACGTGCGCGGGGGCCAGCAGGCGGCCGGCGAACTCGTCGGGGCTGCGGACGTCGATGAGGTTCTTGACGCCGATCGCCTCGATGACCTCGTCGCGGTACGCGCGGATCGACGTGTCGGCCTCCTTGGCCGTGTACGTCGTGGCGGGACGCGCGGCGACGTCGGTCGTCAGCTCACGGCTGTCGAGCTCCCACTTCTTGCGGCCGCCGTCGAGCAGGCGCAGGTTGTCGTGGCCGTAGTACTTGAGGTACCAGTACGCGTAGGCCGCGAACCAGTTGTTGTTGCCGCCGTAGAACACGAGGGTGTCGTCGTTGGCGATGCCCTTGGCCGACAGCAGCGCCTCGAGCTTCTCCTTCGAGACGAAGTCGTGACGGACGCCGTCCTGGAGATCCTTCTTCCAGTCGAGCTTGACGGCTCCGGGGATGTGCCCCTTGTCGTACGCCTCGACGTCCTCGTCGACCTCGACGAGGACGATCTTGGGGTCGTTGAGGTTCTCCTCGACCCAGTCTGCTGTGACGAGCGCAGATTCGCGGCTCATGGTGTACCTCCGTTGTGCCCGGGTGGGCGTTGGTTGTGACGTGTGGTTGACGGTGTGGTCTTCAGGCCCCGGCCGGCGCGAGCCGGCGCAGCGCCAGGTAGAGCTCGCAGCCGAGGCACAGGCCGATGGCGGCGTTGAGGACGGCCGCCACGAGGGCGAACGCCGTGGCGACGAGTGCGGCCGTCGTGGCTCCGGCGAGGAGCAGGACGAGCGCGACCGCGGTGAACGTCAGGCCCACGACCTGGGCGAACCGCGGCGGGCGGGAGTCCTCGAGCGCGGCCGGCGGACCGATCCGGGGACGGACGAGCCGGGCGAACGCGATCGCGTACGGCGACCGCTGCAGCCCGATGAACGCGGCGACGGCGAACACGGCGACCTGCACCGCGAGCAGCACGATCCGGACGGGCTCCGACGGGATCGCCAGCACGAGCGCGAGAACGACCGCGGTGATGCCCGCGACGAATCGCAGACCGCGGGGGTCCACCTGGGTGGGCTGGGACATCATGCTCCTGCGCTGGAGGCACAGCCGGGTCGTGCCGGCGAGTGCGGGGACTGACGGACTACTGGTGGGGTCAGCGCATTCGACACAGCGACGAGCGCGTGCGGCAGTTGTCCACTGCACGTCGGCGCGTCAGGTGTGTCGTCCGGAACATGAGTCCAGAGTAGAGACCTCGAGGGTGGGACACACGTCGATATCTCAACATGTGGATGGTCGTCCCACATCGTGGCACGAACCGCGGCATTGCAGGGGATCAGCCGGGACTTGCACCCGCCCGATCGAGCGCCGCCAGCACCTGGTCGCGCCGCGGCAAGCCCGAGGCGCGCGTCGAGACGGCGCCGTCGGCGTCCAGCACCAGCACCGTCGGGGTCCGCATGACGTGCAGCTCGCGGACCAGGTCGAGGTGCGCCTCCGCATCGATCTCGACCGTCACGACACCGTCCAGCCGGCCGGCGATGTCGGTCAGCAGCGTGCGCGTGGCTCGGCAGGGGCTGCAGAACGCGCTGGAGAACTGGACCAGCGTGGCCCGCTCACCCAGCGGGGCGCCGATCTGCTCGGGGGTCAGGACCTCGCGGTCGTCGGCGGGGCGTTCGGCGAAGCGACCGTTCTTCCACCGCATCAGCACCGCGATCACCACCGTGACCACTGCGGCGGCCAGGAGGATCAGCAGGCCTGTCATGCCCGGAAGTCTACGGGTGGGGCCCCGCGGGCCGTCGGGTCAACCGCGATGCGGACCTCAGGCCGCGGTCACGAGCTGACCGCCGAGATAGGCGACGGGCCCGACGAGGGCGATCGCCATCGCGCCGGGGAACCCCCAGGCGACGGACGGGTGGGTCCCGTGCCCTCCGACGGTCCGCGCCACGACCTGGCCCACGACCGCCAGGATCGCCGCGGCCGCGCCGACCAGGACGCCGAAGTAGGCCGTCATGATCGAGTCGACCGCCAGGACGACCGCGGCTCCGGCCGCCGCGCCGGCAAGCGTCGCGAGGCTCAGGCAGATCCACCGGTCGACCGGCAGCATCCAGGCCAGCAGGCCCGCGCCGACGCCGGCCGCGGCCACCGCGACGCACGCGGCGCCGCCGATGGACTGCGCGGCACCGATCCAACCGATCGCGAGCACGGCCGTGGCGCTGAGCAGGACGGCGTAGCCGACCGACTGCACCAGGTCGGTCCGCCCGTCCCGGCGGAGCATCTGCGCGACCAGCGCGACGAACACCGCGGCGGCGACGCCCGGGATCGCGCCCGCGAAGACCCCCGTGTCACTGATCCCGATGACGTCCGTGGAGGTGCCGTCGGCGCCCGTCAGCAGATCGGGCTCGAGGGACAGGGCGGTGGCCACGACCCCGGCCACCAGGACCGGGACGAGTCGCGGCGACGCGATCGCGATGCCCGCGCGGTCGACCGGGCCGGGCCCCACGGCGATCAGCACCTGGACCAGCAGCACCGCGACGCCCACGAGCACGGGGTCGGTGTAGGCCGCGAGGGTCATGACGCCCGCCAGCGCGAGGGAGAGCAGGGTCGGTCCGAGTCGGGGCACCCCCGCATGATGCCAGTTGCGGGTCATCCCCCCGCGAACGGCGGCAGGAACTCGATGCTG
>NZ_JAOPXQ010000168.1 GCF_025965075.1 Aeromicrobium sp. | reverse complement strand
GAGATCCGCAAGGACGCGATCGCCCGGGTCGTGCTCAACAACCTCTACAAGCACACCGAGCTGCAGACCAACTTCAGCGCCAACATGCTGGCCCTGGTCGACGAGGTGCCGCGCACGTTGACCCTCGTCGGCTTCATCTGCAACTGGATCACGCACCAGATCGAGGTCATCCAGCGCCGCACCCAGTACCTGCTGGATGCTGCCGAGGAGCGCGCCCACATCCAGCGCGGCCTGGTCAAGGCGCTCGACGCGCTCGACGACGTCATCGCCCTGATCCGTCGCAGCCCCACGGCCGAGGAGGCGCGCGAGGGCCTCAAGTCGCTGCTGGAGATCGACGACATCCAGGCCACCGCGATCCTCGACATGCAGCTGCGCAAGCTCGCCGCCCTCGAGCGTCAGAAGATCATCGACATCCTGGCCCAGCTCGAGATCGAGATCGCCGACTACCGGGACATCCTGGCCAAGCCCGAGCGTCAGCGCCAGATCGTCTCGGACGAGCTGGCCGCGATCGTCGACAAGTTCGGCAGCGACCGACGTGCCGTCATCATCCCGGCCGACGGCGACCTGTCCGACGAGGACCTCATCCCCGACGAGGACGTCGTCGTCACGATCACCAAGGGCGGCTACGCCAAGCGCACCAAGACCGACCTCTACCGCGTGCAGAACCGCGGCGGCAAGGGCGTACGTGGTGCGGCGCTGCGCGGTGACGACGTCGTGGAGCACATGTTCCCGACGACGGCCCACCACTGGATCCTGTTCTTCACGACCGCCGGACGGGTCTACCGGGCCAAGGCCTACCAGCTGCCCGAGGCCGGTCGCGACGCGAAGGGCGGCCACGTCGCCGGCCTGCTGTCGTTCCAGCCCGACGAGGACATCGCCCAGGTGCTCGCGATCCGCGACTACGAGCAGGCGCCCTACCTCGTCCTGGCGACCAGGAAGGGCCTGGTCAAGAAGACCCGGCTCGGCGACTACAACAGCCCCCGCCAGTCCGGCGTCATCGCGATCAACTTCCGCGACGAGGACGACGAGCTGATCGGCGCCGAGCTGGTCACGCCCGACGACGACCTGCTGCTGATCTCCCGCCACGCGCAGGCGATCCGGTTCCGGGCCGACGACGAGCAGCTGCGGCCGATGGGTCGAGCGACGTCCGGCGTCACGGGCATGAAGTTCCGCGGCGACGACTCGATGCTGTCGATGTCGGTCATCCGCCGCTCTGCCGCGGCGCTGGAGCAGGCCGAGGTCCCCGAGGCCGACGAGCTGTACGTCTTCACGGTGACCGACGGCGGCTACGCCAAGAAGACGCCGATCGACCAGTACCGGCTGCAGGGACGCGGCGGACTGGGCATCAAGGCCATGCAGATCACCGAGAACCGCGGTGAGCTCGTGGGCGGCCTGGTCCTCGTCGACACCGACGACGTCATCTCCGTGACGGCCGGCGGTCAGGTCACTCGCAGCCTCGTCTCGGGCGTCAACCCGACCGGGCGTGGCACGATGGGGGTGAGCTTCGTGAAGTTCACGGGGGACGACCGAGTGGTGACCATTGCTCGCAACACCGAGGTCCTCCAGGACGAGGCCGAGACAGAGGCGACCCCGACCGACGAGGACCAGGACCAGTGACCGAAAAATCCCAGGACACGAACACCGCGTCGGGATCGAGCGCGCCCGGTGCGGGCGCGGGCGACTCGGCACCGACCCAGGCGATCCCGCGCATTCCCAAGCCGATGGCGTCGAAGCCGTCGGGCAGCGGCGCCTCCGGGGCGCCCAAGCCTGACGCCCGGACCGACAAGGGCCGTCCGCGGGACATCGCCGCCCCGTCGGCGCCCGCTGCCTCCGGCACGTCGACTCCCGCCAAGCCGGCGGCCACCGGAAAGCCGCCGGCGCCCGAGCGGGACAGGTCCGATGCCAAGCCCCGGCTCCAGCCGGTCGGCGGTCCCACGGGCCGTCCGCTCACGGCGTCGGACTACGCCCGCACGACCAAGCAGTCGGCCTCGTCGACCGCCGTGATCCCCGCGGTCCGGGACAGGCACGACAGGGACCGCGAGACGGCCCACGCGCCGGCGGTGTCGCCCAACTCCGGCCGCCGGGCCAGCCTGCGCCTCACGCACGTCGAGCCGTGGTCGGTGACCCGGCTCGCCTTCGCGATCTCGGTGGCGATGATGATCGTGGCCGTCGTGGCCGCGATGATCTTCTGGATCGTCCTGGACTTCGCGGGCGTGTGGGAGCAGATCAACGACAGCTTCACCTCGGTCCTCAGCGACGACTCCTCGAGCTTCGACGTCAAGGACTACTTCGGCTTCGGCCGCGTCGTGGGGCTGACATTGGTGCTCTCGGCGGTCAACGTCGTGATCGCCACGGCACTGGCCACGATCGGCGCGCACCTGTACAACCTGGCCGCCCAGCTCATGGGTGGCGTCGAGGTCACGTTCGCCGAGGAGAAGTGAGTTCACGGCGCGGGGGCCCCGATGTGGGGCATCGGTGCACCGTGCGGTAAAGTTCACGGCTGTTGCGGGCGTATAGCTCAGCTTGGTTAGAGCGCTTCCCTGATAAGGAAGAGGTCCGAGGTTCAAGTCCTCGTACGCCCACTCAACGAGGAGGTCAGATGAAGAAGATCCTCACTCTTGGGATCGCCGCCGCAGGGGTCCTCTGGGCCCTCGGCAAGGCGAAGAACGACAAGCCGGCCGACACCTGGGCGGCCGGCACCGACAAGCTCTGAACCCCGGAGATCACCACCGGGGGCCGTGGCGCAATTGGTAGCGCACCTGCTTTGCAAGCAGGGGGTTAGGGGTTCGAGTCCCCTCGGCTCCACACCAAGACAAAGCCCCCACCAACCCCGATCTTGGGGTGGTGGGGGCTTTGTCTTGGTGTGAATCCAGCGAGCGACTCGAGTCGGGCCCCATCGACACGCCTGCGTCAGCGCGGCGAAGCCGCCCCGCCCCAGCGTGCACAAGGGATCCCCGAGGCCCCGGCCAGGGTGTTGCCAGGTACCCACGTTCTCGACCCGCCGGAAACCACCAGACCGGCGACATCCTGGTCGTGAGCACCGTTCTTGAACCTCGAGCACTGGGCGGCGTGAGGCTCCCTCCGCACAGATAGATATCCCCACCTGTGCACACACCTGTGGAGAATGACACCGATGTGATTCCGCAGGTCAGCGGCGGTGCGGACCCCCAGAGTTGTCCCCACCTGTGCACAGACCTGTGGAAGATGACACCTGTGTGATTCAGCCCGGACCATCCGAGCGGCGCGCATGGTTTTGCCTCGGAATCACGGGCGTCACGGGCCCGTAACGCACGTCCCGCATCCTGTTGTCGGCGGTTGCCCGGAGGGACGTCTGCCCGACCTCACGAGAAGGAAACTCCCAGATCCTCGACCCGCTGATCGCCGACTCGGTGGCGGATCGGCGCGCTGCGCAACGCGCTGCCGCCGACCACGGCGACGACGCCCTGGCCGAGGCGACGTACGCACAGGCGAGCCTGCTCCCTGCGATGGCGGCGGTCCGCTCGGCCGCCGACGCGCTCGAGGCGATCGTGGCGGACGACCTGTGGCCGCTGCCGACGTACCAGGAGATGCTCTACATCCTCTGATCGCGATGTTCCCCGTGAAACGGAGGACCGGGCGCGGACCCGGGCGTCCGTCCACGGGGACCGCACGTGCTGTCGCGGGGCAAACGGCTTGCCGATAGCGTCGTGGTGAGACCACGTCACATCAAGGGAGTTCGCATGCCGCAGACCGTCCGAGGAGTCATCGCCCGCGCGAAGGGGGCACCCGTCACGGTCGAGAACATCGTGATCCCCGACCCGGGTCCGGGTGAGGCCGTCGTCGACATCTCGGCGTGCGGCGTCTGCCACACCGATCTGCACTACCGCGAGGGCGGCATCAACGACGAGTTCCCGTTCCTGCTGGGCCACGAGGCCGCCGGCGTCGTGGAGTCCGTCGGTGAGGGCGTCACCGACGTCGCGCCGGGAGACTTCGTGGTGCTCAACTGGCGCGCGGTGTGCGGCAGCTGCCGCGCCTGCCGGCGCGGTCGCCCCTGGTACTGCTTCGACACCCACAACGCCACGCAGAAGATGACGCTCGAGGACGGCACCGAGCTGTCCCCGGCGCTGGGCATCGGCGCGTTCGCGGACAAGACCCTCGTCGCCGCCGGCCAGTGCACCAAGGTCGACCCGGACGCGTCCCCCGCCGCCGTGGGCCTGCTGGGCTGCGGTGTCATGGCCGGAATCGGTGCCGCGATCAACACCGGCAACGTACAGCGCGGCGACTCGGTCGCCGTGATCGGCTGTGGCGGGGTCGGCTCGGCGGCGATCGCCGGGGCCCGGCTGGCCAACGCCGCCAAGATCATCGCGATCGACCTCGACGACCGCAAGCTCGAGTGGGCCAAGGGCATGGGCGCCACGCACACGATCAACGCCGGGTCGGGCGACGTGGTGGAGGCCATCCAGGCCCTGACCGACGGCCATGGCGCCGACGTCGTGATCGACGCGGTTGGCCGCCCCGAGACCTGGAAGCAGGCCTTCTACGGGCGTGACCTCGCCGGCACGGTCGTGCTGGTCGGGGTGCCGACCCCCGAGATGCAGCTCGAGATCCCGCTGCTGGACGTCTTCGGCCGCGGCGGCTCGCTCAAGAGCAGCTGGTACGGCGACTGCCTCCCGTCACGCGACTTCCCGATGCTGGTCGACCTCTACCAGCAGGGCCGGCTCGACCTGGACGCGTTCGTGACCGAGACGATCGGGATCGACGACGTCGAGGCCGCCTTCGCCAAGATGCACGAGGGCACCGTGCTGCGATCCGTCGTGGAGCTCTGACATGGCCGCGCGCATCGACAAGATCGTGACGTCGGGACAGTTCTGCCTCGACGGCGGGAGCTGGGACGTCGACAACAACGTGTGGCTGGTCGGCGACGACGCCGAGGTCATCGTGATCGACGCCCCGCACGACGCGGCACCGATCCTCGACGCGATCGGCGGACGTACCGTCGTCGCGATCATCCTGACCCACGGGCACAACGACCACATCAACGCGGCGGTCGAGCTGGGCCGGGCCACCGGCGCGCAGGTGTGGTTCCCGCCGGCGGACCGCATGCTGTGGGACGCCGAGCACGACACCGCTCCCGACCAGGAGCTGCACACCGGCGCGACGTTCGAGGTCGCGGGCACGACGCTGCGGGCGCTCCCGACGCCGGGCCACTCCCCGGGCAGCACGTGCCTGTACGCACCGGACCTCGGCGCGGTCTTCACCGGCGACACGCTGTTCAACGGTGGTCCCGGCGCGACCGGCCGGTCCTACTCGGACTTCCCGACGATCATCGACTCGATCCGCGAGCGGCTCCTGCCGCTGCCGGACGAGACCGTGGTCCACACGGGACACGGCGACGACACGACGATCGGCGCCGAGGCGCCCCACCTCGGCGAGTGGATCGCCCGCGGCGCCTGACCCCGGGACGTCATCCCGGTCGAGCCGTGTCGCGGCCCGTCCGGGATGACTCCGCGTGGGCTAGCGCCTGCGGGGCCAGAGCAGCGCGGCGGCGGCGAGTCCCGCGGCCAGGACGCCCGCCGCGGCGAACGGCCGCTTGTCGGCGGACGCGATCGACTCCTGCGCCCGGCTCTTGACGTCGAGCTTGGCCGCCAGCGCGTCGACGGTCTCGCCGAGGTGCTCACGGGTCTGCTCGATCTCCTGCTCCAGGTCAGACGTCATGGGTCGCTCCCTCGGTGCCGTGCTTGGCGGTGGCGATGTCGGCCTTGACGCTCTCGACGCGTTCCTGCGGCGACTCGCCGGCGTGGCTGATGCTGCCCTTGCCCACGAGGGCGGCGACGCCGGCGGCGATGAGCAGCACGACGGCCACGATGATGGCCGCGAGCCACGGCTCGAGGCCCTCGGCGATCCCGAGGATCGCGGCGGCGATCAGGGCACCCAGCCCGTAGAGGCCGAGGGTGCCGGCGAGGCCGAACAGCCCCGCGCCGACACCGACCTTCTTGCCGCTCGCGGCGAGGTCCTGCTTGGCCAGCTGCATCTCGTCGCGGATGAGCTGAGAGATGTCCTGCGTGGCCTGGACCAGCAGCTCGCCGGTCGATGCCTCGGCCGGCGGGGTCGTCCGCTGCTCGGTCACAGCGAGCTCGGACCGGCCGGCGGGTACGTCTGGTCGTCGCTGCCGCGGTCGGTGACCTTGGCCTTCACGTCACCGGCTGCGCCGGCGACCTTCTCGCCGACCTTGTGGCCGACGTCGGCGCCGGCCTGCTTGGCCTGGGTCTGGACCCCGTCGACGGTCTCCTGGACCTTGGGGTTGCTCCAGGCCTTGGTGGCCTGGGTCTTGATCTGCTCGTAGCGCTCTCGTCCGGCACGCGTGCCGAGGACATACCCGGCGCCGGCGGCGATCAGCAGGGACAGCTTCTTCATCGGTCTTCAGCTCCTGATGTCGGTGTACCTGGGAAGCAGGGGCGTACCCCATATGCCGGGAATGACACGCAGGACCGCCGGTGCCGTCCCTCGTGGGGGACGGCAGCGGCGAAGCGGAGCGGTGGGACCGAGCCGAGCTCAGGCGGCCGAGCGCAGCTTGAGCGTGACGGAGCGGCCGACCGTGCGGGCCGTCTCGTGCGACTCGGCGAGCTGCTCGCGAGCCAGGTCGCGCAGCTCGGCCATCTGCGGCGTGACCTCGGCGAGGGTCAGCTCGGTCTCGATGACGTCCAGGTCGAGGCCCCACACATCCGCCAGGATGCGACGGATCCAGTCCGTCGCGTGGTCCCAGCCCGCGCGCGGAGTGCCGGGGCCGTAGCCGCCTCCCCGGGCGACGACGAGGAAGGCCGGCTTGCCCTTGACCGTCTCGGTGCCCGGAGCGAACCGGGGATCGGAGATGAGGGTGTCGACCCACGTCTTGAGGTGCTGCGAGACGCCGAAGTTGTAGAGCGACGTGGCGATGACGATGACGTCCGCGTCGACGACCTCGTCGGCGAGACCGGTCGCGACGGCCTGGGCGGCGAGCTGCTCGGGCGTGCGATCGGCCTCGGGGGTGAAGCCGGCGAAGGTCGAGGTCGCCCACACGTCGGGAGCGATCGGGTCGAGGGCGACGTCGCGGCGGACGACGGTGGCCCCCGGCAGGCCGGCGACGAGCTCGGACTCGAGGGTGTCGGCGACGGCGCGGGACACCGAGCCGTCCTGTCGGATGCTGGAGTCCAGCCGGAAGATCGTGCTCATGTGTCGCTCCTAGATAGTCTGTTCAACAGATCATATGTCAAGCAGAAGATAGAACCAAGTGATCATCGTCTCGTCCGAGGGTCGCGCTAGGATGGCTCCATGACCGAGACGGCAGCCGAGCAGGAGGGGTCGGTCGACTTCGGCCAGGCGCTGAGCTCGCTGCTGCGCAGCTATCTCGTCGGCGCCCGGGCGGCGATCGACCACCTGCCGGGTGGGCCGCGGGGGTTCCAGGTCCTGTCGATCTCGGCCGCCGGCGACTGCAGCAACCAGGCGGCGATCGCGCACCGGCTCGGCATCGACCGCACCGTCATGACCTACCTGGTGGACGACCTGGAGAAGTCCGGTCTGGTCGAACGGCGCCCGGATCCCGCGGACCGCCGCGCCCGTCAGGTCGTCCTGACCCGCGACGGCCACCGGGAGCTCGAAGCGTCCGCCGCCCGGCTCCGCGAGGTCGAGGACGCCGTGCTGGCGGGTCTGTCCGCCGAGGACGCCGAGCTCTTCCGCGCGCTCCTGGCCCGGGTCACCTCGGACGCCCCGGCCGACCACTCAGCCTGCGACGGTCCGCCCGCCTGCTGACTCCGGGCGGGGCTGCGGGGCGCCCGCGCCCATCGCCCACCGGATCGCGCTCGTGACCGCGATCCCGCTGGTCCGCACGGCGGTGGCCTCGGTCAGCGGCAGGTACGGGAGCCGGAGCGGCACCCGGGTCCACCGCGGCATCATCGCGACGGCGGCCGCCGACAGCAGGCCGTACGGCGCGCGGAGCGGGAGCGGGACCGGCGGGTGCACCAGGATGAACCGCGCGGCCCGGCGGGCGGCGGACGTGCCGGCGAGCTCCGGCCGGTAGCCGGCGAGCACCTCGTCGAGCTCGGCGACGGTCTTCGGCACGTCGACGGCACCCAGGGCGAGGGCGACGTGGGCGGTCTCGGCGACGTACGCGTCGCGGCCCGCGGCGTCCAGCGGTCGGGCACCGTAGCGGTCGTGGGCCCGCAGGAAGCTGTCGATCTCGGCGACGTGCACCCAGCGCAGCAGGTGCGGGTCGGCGGCGGCGTACGCCCGCCCGTCCGGTGCGGTGCCGGTGATCCGCCCGTGCACGGCGCGGACGATCGCGACGGCGCGGTCGGCGTCCTCGATCGTCCCGAACGTCGTCTCAGCCAGGAACGTGCTGGTCCGCTGCAGCCTCCCCCACGGGTCGCCGCGGTAGCCCGAGTGCTGGTCGACCGCTGCCATCGCCAAGGGGTGCAGGGACTGCAGCAGCAGGGCGCGCATGCCGCCGACGAACATCGAGGCATCACCGTGGACCCGGTGGATCGCCGAGTCCGGGCCGAAGCGACGCGGGCCCTCCGTGAAGTGGATGCGGTCCCGCCGGGCGGGACCCTCGTCACCGGCGATGCGGGCGAAGATCGTGTCGCCGACATGTCGGCGCAGGGAGCTGAGCGGACTCACCTTCCCAGTCTGCTCCCCCGACCGGGAAGTGGCCCGCCGAAACGGAACGGGCCACCTCGCGGTGCACGGTCAGGAGATGTCGGTCAGCAGCGCGCCGCGCTCGGCCCTGCGACGGGCCTGCTCCTCGGGATCGGGCACGGGTACCGCGGCGATGAGCCGCTTGGTGTACTCCTCCTGCGGGTTGCCGAGGACCTGCTCGCGCGGGCCGATCTCGACGAGCTTGCCGTGCTGCATCACTGCGACCCGGTTGGCCAGGGTGTCGACGACCGCGAGGTCGTGGCTGATGAACAGGCACGCGAACTGCAACCGCTGCTGCAGCTCGGTGAACAGCTCGAGCACCCGGGCCTGCACCGACACGTCGAGGGCCGAGGTCGGCTCGTCGGCGATCAGCAGCTCGGGGTTCAGCGCCAGCGCCCGGGCCAGGCTGGCGCGCTGGCGCTGACCGCCGGA
>NZ_JAOPXQ010000155.1 GCF_025965075.1 Aeromicrobium sp. | reverse complement strand
GCCGTCCTCGGCCAGGGCCGTGGCCGGAAGCCAGTCGGCCCCGAGGAGCTGGGCGAGCTCGGCGAGGCCGGTGGTGTCGCTTCCCGCCGTGTCGGAGGCCGCGGCGATCCGCTCCACCATCACCTTGCCGACCTGTTCCTCGACTGTGCCCTCGGCGTACGCGATGTGCCACGGCGAGACTTGGTGGTCGCGGTGGGTTCGGCCGGTCACCTGCCGTCCGGCGATGCCCGAGAAGCGCGCCTGGTGGAAGACGCCTACCCGCGGCTCGGTGCTCGCACGGCGGCCGTCGGCGAGGGTCTCGCCGGCGTGCAGGCTGATCGAGGCGACGGTGGTGAAGACGCAGACCTTCGCCTGCCCGGTCTGGAACCGGAGCCGCTCGGCCTCGACGTCGAACCGGTCGCGGCCGTAGATGGTGGCGACCTCGATGCCGGTCTCACGCAGCCGGTCGGCGATCGGGTCGGCGGCAGTCGCGATGAATTCGACCGAGCACGCGACCTGACGCTCGGCCTGCACCTGCTGGGCGATCCAGGCGACGGTCGAGTCGACGCGGATCAGTCCGGCCTTCTGCCGGAAGCGCAGGAGCGCGGACCGGCCCTTCGCGACGCTGCGGCCGCGCCGGGCGAGGTCCATCTCACGACAGAACTCGCCCCACTCAGCCTCGTAGGCCGTCCGCTCCGCCGGCGTGAGCGCCACCGGCATGCCGGAGATCGGCACCGGCCCCCACGGCGCGGCGCGGTGCAGCATCGCCGGGGGCCGTTCCTCGTCCAGCCAACCGCGCACCAGCTTGAGGTCCGCCGCGCGCCGCGCAGGATCGGTGGTCCACGTCGCGCCGTAGCGTCCCCGCTCCACCCCGACGCCGTGGCGCTCGAGCGCGGTGGCGAATGCGGCCCCGGGCTGCGTCCCTGAGGTCCACTCCTGCATCGGCTCGCCGAGCACCTGCGCATATGCCGGAGCGAGGTAGGGCAGCTCGAGCGGCGTGTGCCCGGGCGTCGCGGTCGTCGCGATGACGAACGGCGCCTTGTCGTGCGGCCGCCCGTGTCCCGAGATCCGCGCCCAGAGCTTCCACCGCTTCGTCGTCGTACGTCGCAGCGCGTGAGCCTCGTCCGCGATGATCACGTCCCATGCGTGGTCCGTGACCTTCTCGAGCCGGTCCCACGTGATCACCACCCATTCCAGCCCCCCGTCACCCAGCGCCGTGATCGTGCGGCACCAGTGGCCGATGGTGATCGCCGCGGGCCGGTCGGCCACGACAAGCACCCGCCGCGCGCCGCGGAGGTCGCCCACCGCTGTCGCGCCGAGGACGGCCGAAATCGTCTTGCCCACACCCGGCTCGTCGGCCAGGAGGAACTGTCGACCGCCCCCGGCGGCACGCTCGGCGATCGCGTCGGCCGCTTCGAACTGGATCCTCCGTGGCTCGAGAGCGCCCGTCGGCTCGGGGCTGGGTGTCGGAGCGTCTGGGTTCAGGGAGTTCTCGATGAACCGACCGAGCGTGTAGGGCCCCGGAGCGTAGGGCGCGAGGTGCGCGGGCACGGCGCGTCCGACGTGTAGATGGGCCTTGGCAGCCGGGTGCCAAGTGGCGCCGTCGACCTGTGTCCCGTACGGGACGTCGAGCACCCACACCCGCTCACCCGGCCCAGCGGCCGGCAACGGCGGCGGTGGCTGTCGCGTCCCGCCACGGCGCGCAGACCCGCTGCGTCGACGAGCACCGGATCGGCGAGGACTGGCCACCCCCGGACGCTACCGGGGTGTCCGCCCCGAACAGAGCCGGCTCGCCCAAGTGCGTGGCGCGGTCAGGCGGAACTCACCCGCTCCGGATGAGTCCCTCACCGCATCCACCGGCGACGGTGAGGGCTGGACGTCGAGAGGAGCGCGATGAGCTGTCCCATCGCGACCAGCGCGCCCAGCACCGCCCGGCGCAGGAATCTCGTGGCAGCGATCTCGTTCGTCCTCGGCGGATCGCTGTTCGCCCTGGGAGCCGCCCTCGCCCAGCTCGATCTCGCGACCCTGCCGACGATCAACGTCACCTATCTGGTTGGAGGGTTCTTCTTCAGCACGGGCGGATTCGTCTCGATCCTGCTGGCTCAGCCGCACCAGCGGCCGTGGCGCAGCGCGGTCGTCCTGTTCGTCGGCACCCTGCTGTTCGCGGTCAGCCTGGTGGCGGCCTTCGCCGAGGGCCTCACGCCGCGCCAGTCCAACGGCTGGATCTGGCTGCCCGACATCCTCGGCTGCGTGTGCTTCCTCGTGTCGGGGCACCTCGCGATGCTCGCGGTGGGTGACGGCCGGATCAGGCTCCGACCCGGTGAGACGGACTGGTGGGTCGTGGTGGTCAACCAGCTCGGCTCGATCCTCTTCTTCCTCGCGGGCCTGGCCGCGTTCACCCGCCCAGCCACCTCGCACGCGCTCGACGTGGGCCTCGTCAACTGGGGGACGTTCGCGGGGGCCGTGTGCTTCGCGGCGGGCGGGGTCATCCAGGCATTCGACACACCCACTCCGACAAGAACGGTGGTTTGACCAGCTCATGACGACATTCAACGAAGCAGAAGCAGATGCCCTGTTCGGCAACCGGTTCCTGACGGAGCTGGCGCCGGCGACCTCGTTCCCCACGAGTGGGATGACGCCGACCGACGCGATGCGCCTGGTGGGGGAGGAGCTGAACCTCGAGGGCGACCCGCAGCGCAACCTGGCGACGTTCGTCACCACCTGGATGGAGCCCGAGGCCCAGCGGATCATCGCGGAGAACCTGCACCGCAACTTCATCGATCACGCGGAGTACCCGATCTCGGCCGAGATCGAGCAGCGCTGCGTCCGGATGCTGGCCGACCTCTTCCACGCCCCCGGCGAGACCACCGGCTGCCGCACGCAGGGGTCGTCGGAGGCCATCATGCTCGGCGCCCTGTCCCTGAAGTGGAAGTGGAAGGAACGCCAGCAGGCCGCGCACCGGTCGACCGACCGGCCCAACCTCGTCTTCGGGGGAGACGTGCACGTCGTGTGGGAGAAGTTCTGTCGCTACTTCGACGTGGAGCCGCGCATCGTGCCGCTCGCGGAGGGCAAGTACACGATCGGGCCCGAGGACGTCGAGCCCCATCTGGACGAGAACACGATCGGCGTGGCAGCCGTCCTCGGCACGACGTTCACCGGGCACATGGACGACATCACCGGGATCAACCGGCTCCTGCTCGACGTCAAGGAACGTCGGGACCTGGACATCCCGATGCACATCGACGGTGCCAGCGGTGCATTCGTCTGGCCCTTCCTCTACCCGGACTCGATGTGGGACTTCCAGCTGGAGCAGGTCCGGTCGATCAACGTGTCGGGGCACAAGTACGGGCTGGTCTACCCGGGGATCGGGTGGCTGGTGTTCCGGGACACGTCCGACCTCGCCGAGGACCTGGTGTTCTACGAGAACTACCTGGGCAAGACCGACGCGACGTTCACGCTCAACTTCTCCACCGGCGCCTCGATGGTGTTCGCGCAGTACTACAACTTCGTGCGCCTCGGGCGGGACGGCTACACCTACGTGATGAAGCAGATGCAGCAGAACGCTCGCGCGCTCGCGGCGAACCTGCGCGCGACCGGCCGGTTCGAGGTGATCGGGGAGGGCCTCGAGCAGCTCCCGCTCGTGGCCTTCCGGCTGGCGAGTGGCCACGCGTCCTACGACGAGTCCGACATCGCGTGGCAGCTGTCGGCCGAACGCGGGTGGATGGTGCCGGCGTACACCCTCCCGCCCAATGCGCAGGAGGTGAAGATCATGCGGGCGCTGGTCAAGGAGACCATGAGCCGCGAGCAGGTCGAGCGGCTCACCAGCGACATCGCCGCCGCGTGCACCACCCTCGACCAGAAGGGTGGGACGACCGAGGCCGAGCGGGCGCAGGTCAAGATCGGCACCGGCTACTGACAGCGTCTCACCCTCGTCGGGTGATCCCGGTGCGGAGGGACGGCCCCTACGTTCGGAGCGGCTGGTCTGACCGGCCTGGACGACCACCGACCACAGGAGGCAGGCATGGCAGACCGGCCGAACATCGTGATCATCTGGGGCGACGACATCGGGATCAGCAACCTCAGCTGCTACAGCCAGGGACTGATGGGCTACCGGACGCCCAACATCGATCGCCTGGCCGAGGAGGGGGTCCGGTTCACCGACTACTACGGCGAGCAGAGCTGCACGGCCGGCCGGGCGGCGTTCATCACCGGCCAGAACCCCTACCGCACCGGCCTGACCAAGGTCGGGATGCCCGGTGCCGACATCGGCCTGCGGGCCGAGGACCCGACGATCGCCACGGCGCTGAAGTCGCTGGGCTACGCGACCGGGCAGTTCGGCAAGAACCACTTCGGCGACCGGGACGAGTTCCTGCCGACGGCGCACGGCTTCGACGAGTTCTTCGGCAACCTCTACCACCTCAATGCCGAGGAGGAACCGGAGCTGGACGACTATCCGACCGAGGAGGACTTCCCCGACTTCCGCAAGAGGTTCGGTCCCCGGGGGGTGATCCACTCCTGGGCCCATCCCGACGGCAACCAGCGCATCGAGGACACCGGCCCGCTGACGAAGGAGCGGATGAAGACGATCGACGACGAGGTGACCCCCGAGGCACTGCGCTTCATCGCCGAGGCCAAGGAGAGCGACACGCCGTTCTTCGTCTGGCTCAACACCACCCACATGCACTTCCGCACCCACGTCAAGGACGGCAGCCGCGGCCGGGCCGGTCGGTGGCAGTCGGAATATCACGACACGATGTGCGACCACGACGAGCTGGTGGGATCGGTGCTGGACCACCTCGACGAGCTCGGCCTCACCGACAGCACGATCGTGATGTACTCCACCGACAACGGGCCGCACATGAACAGCTGGCCCGACGCCGGCATGACCCCGTTCCGCAACGAGAAGAACTCCAACTGGGAGGGCGCCTACCGCGTGCCGGCCCTGGTCCGCTGGCCCGGCCGGATACCGGCGGGGCAGGTGCTCAACGGGATCGTCAGCCACAATGACTGGTTCATCACCCTGCTCGCCGCGGCAGGAGACACCGATGTCGCGGACCGGCTCAGGGCCGGCACCGACCTGGCCGGCACGACGTACAAGGTCCACCTCGACGGGCACAACCAGCTCGACTACCTGACCGGAGCCGTCGACGAGAGCGCCCGCAAGCACTTCTTCTACGTCTCCGACGACGGTGACCTGACCGCCATGCGCTACGACAACTGGAAGCTGGTCTTCCTGGAGCAACGCGCACCGGGCACGCTGCGCGTGTGGGCCGAGCCCTACACCGAGCTGCGCGTGCCCAAGTTCTTCAACCTCCGCACGGATCCCTACGAGCGGGCGGACATCACGTCCAACACCTACTACGACTGGTGCCTCGACCATGCCTGGCTGGCCATCCCGGCGCAGACGTACGTCGCCGGGATGATCACGTCCCTCGGTGAGTTCCCGGCCAGGCAGGCGCCGGCCAGCTTCAGCATCGACCAGGTGCTGGCGACGCTGTCGGCCGGCGTCCCGAGCGCCTGAGCCCATGTCGTGGACCACGAAGATGCGCGTGCGAGCCCGTTCCGGCGCGCCCAAGGTGACGGTGACGATCCCGGGTGGGACCTTCCTGATGGGGTCTGGCCGCCACTACCCCGAGGAGGCGCCGACCCACCGGGTGCGCGTCGGGGCGTTCTCGATCGACGCCACCGAGGTCACCAACGCGGACTTCGCGTCGTTCGTCGACGCCACCGGATACGTCACGGTCGCCGAGCGTGAGCTGGACCCGGCCGACTATCCGGGCGCGCCCGCGGAGAACCTGCAGCCGGGTTCGATGGTCTTCACCCCGACCCGGGGCCCGGTCGACCTGCGCCACCTCAGCCAGTGGTGGCGGTGGAAGCCGGGCGCGTCCTGGCGGCACCCCTACGGGCCCAAGAGCTCGATCGACAAGCGGCTCGACCACCCGGTGGTGCACGTGGCGCACGAGGACGCGCTGGCGTACGCGACGTGGATCGGCGCGTCCCTGCCCACCGAGGCGGAGTGGGAGTACGCCGCGCGGGGTGGCCTCGAGGGCGCGGCATTCACCTGGGGTGACGAGGCGCGGCCGGGCGGCCGGATCATGGCCAACACGTGGGACGGGCCGGACTTCCCGTGGCGCAGCACGGGCGAGAGCGGGTTCCTGCGGACGTCACCGGTCGGCAGCTTCCCGGCCAACGGCTACGGGCTCTACGACATGGCCGGCAACGTGTGGGAGTGGACCGACGACTGGTGGACCGACCGCCACCCCGAGGACGCCGCGACGGAGTGCTGCATCCCGACCAACCCGCGCCCCGGGGCCCCGGAGCAGAGCTACGACCCGGCCCAGCCGCAGTTCGAGATCGCGCGCAAGGTCGTCAAGGGTGGCTCGCACCTGTGCGCCGACACCTACTGCCTGCGCTACCGCCCGGCCGCCCGACGACCCCAGATGACCGACACCGGGACCAGCCACCAGGGGTTCCGGTGCGTCCGCCGCTCGAAGGGCCTGACGACCAAGGGGGCCGCCCCGTGAGCCGGCACGACGCAGCCTTGTCCTCGTGGCGGCCCGGTCCCACCCGGGACGCCATCGCGGAATTCCTGGAGCAGGCTCGTCAGGTCCCGGTCGAGCGGCGGGTCGCGTGCTTCGACAACGACGGCACGCTGTGGTGCGAGCGGCCCAACTACGTCCAGCTCGACTTCTTCGTCGATGTCATGAAGACCGCCGTCGACCAGGACCCGGACCTCGCGCGGAAGCCCGAGTTCGCTGCGTTGATCTCCGACGACGCCGCGGCCATCGGCGACCTCGGGCTCGAACGCATCGCGTTCGCCCTGGCCGGGCTCTGCTCGGGGCTCACGCCGGAGGAGTTCACCGCGCGGGTGCGGGGCTTCATGGCCTCGGCGACGCACCCCGTGCTGGACCGGCCGCTGCTCGCCATGACGTACCAACCCATGCTGGAGCTGCTCGAGGAGCTGCGCCGCCTCGACTTCACGGTCACGATCGTCACCGGTGGCGGCACCGAGTTCGTGCGAGCCGTGAGCCAGGAGCTCTACGACGTACCCCCGGAAGCGGTCGTCGGGACGCTCCTCGAGTACGACTACGCCGCCGCCGCCGACCGCCCGGTCCTGCGCCGCTCCACGCGCCTGCTGGGCGCCGCCAACGAGGGACCCGCGAAGGTGTCGAACATCCAGACCCAGCTCGGCCGGCGACCGATCCTCGCGGCGGGGAACTCCGGCGGCGACCGCGAGATGCTCGAGTGGGCGGCGACGGGGGAGGGCCCGACGCTGGCACTGCTCGTCGACCACGACGACGAGGCGCGAGAGTTCAGCTATCGCAGCTCCGCTGAGACGTTCACCGAGGCCGAACCCATCACGACCGTCGGTGAACGCCTGGGCTGGACCGTGGCCAGCATGGCCCGGGACTGGGAGACCGTGTTCGACCGACGAGCCTCCTGAGCCCGGCGGTCGCCCCGGTCGGGTCAGCTCGAGCTGCTGAGCGCCGACAGGCCGCGTTCGAGGTCGTCCCTGTCCATCACCGGGAAGACCTCGATCGTGGCACCGAACTCGGCGAACAGCGGCTCGCTGATCATCGGCAGCTGGGACGGGTCGTCGAGCTGGAAGACGATGAATGCCGTGCGCTTCCCACCGTCGGGGCCGAAGTACGCGGCCTCCGGCTTCAGCTGCTCCATCATGGACTGCATGACCGTGCGCATACGTCCCTCGTGGATGGCCTTGTTCGCCGCCGCCGTGTCCATCTTGGCCTTCATCATCATGCGCATGATGCTCTCCTCGCTCCGTCTCCGTGAAGGCGCCCTGCCCTCTCGGCAGCATCATGCGTCCGGCACCGGCCGGTGAGACTCGCCCGCTCCGGGTGAGTCCGAGCCCTCGATCATCAGTCCCGTGAGCGCGCCACCTCGACTCGAACGGCGGTGAGGGTGCTCACGTCACAGCAGGTCGCGGAGGCGGGCCGTCAGCGAGTCCTTCACGGCCTGGGTGACCGCGGCCTCGACCTGCTGCTCGAGGCCCCGCTGGTCGTCCAGGTCCGACAGCAGCGCCCGCAGGTCCAGGTCGTTGATCGCGCGCACGAGGACGTCGTCGGTCTTGAGCGTCGAGTCGATGACCGAGTCCGGAAGAAGGCCGATCGCCCGCTTCAGCAAGCCATTGAGGTCCGCGGTCGCCAGTGCCTCGTCGACCAGGTCCGAGGCCGGTGGCAGCGACCCGTCGGCCTTCATCTGACGGACCGCCGACAGCAGGCCCCGGCGCACCGCGTCGACCTCGCCGTCGGTGGGGTCACCGGTCTGGGCGAGCTCCAGAGTCAGTGCCTCGCGGCTGACACCGAGGCGGCAGGCGGCGTCCGCGATCCCGAGGAGCACGAGCCGCTCGGTGAGCCCGTCGATGCCGGTCGCCTGCGAGGTGACGGTCCGTTCGACGCACGCATCGGCAGGACGGAGCGGCTCGTACGTACCGCCGCCGTTGGCCAGCTGCACCCCGATCAGGGCGGCGACGGCCACGAGCGCCGCCACCGGCAGGCCGACCCAGCGCGGCAGGGTGCTCATGACGTCCTCCGGCGGGGCCGGACAAGGGTGAGCATCGCCAGGAGCGCGATGCCGGCGCCGAGGAGGAACGAGTCGCGGAAGGCCCACGTCGCGGCGCGCTCCAGCTGGGCGTCCAGGTCGGCCTCGAGCCGGGCGGCGGCGGGGCGGTCGGCCGGGTCGACATCGAGCGTCGCGAACGCGCGGTGCAGGTTGGGGACCTGCCCCTGCTGCGCTGCCAGCTCACGTCCGAGCGCCTGGGCGAGCGCGATCTTGTCCTGCGGCGGCAGCGGGGCGTCGAGCACCAGAGCCGTGATCGCCTCCTGCGCCGGCACCTCGGCGTCCTGCAGGTCGGCGGTGAACACCGGCGTGAGGACCACCAGGCCCAGGACGACGCCGAGGTGACGCGCGCTGATCGTCCAGCCGGCGTGCCGGGCGCGGGGCAGGCGCATCTCCATCGCCTGGGACGTCAGCCGGTCGACGGTCAGTCCGAGCCCCAGGCCCACCAACGCCTGGGGCGCGATGGTCCAGGCGAGGTGTGCCGACGGCGGGATCGCGAGCGCCAGCAGCCCGCCGGCGACGAGGAGGCATCCCACCGCGACCTCGACGTCGGGCGGTGGCCGCAGGAAGCGGGCGAGCGGGCGCGCGGCGAGCGCCGCCACCGGCACGACGGACACCGTCACGGCGGCAGCGGCGGGGGAGCGGCCCCATCCCTCGACCAGGAGCAGGACCAGCAGGAACAGGGCGGCCGTGAGCGCCGCCGACATCAGGGCGAGGGTCAGGTTGGCCCGCACGGCCGGGCGGTGCCGCTCCTCGTCGGGCACCGGTGCTGACGCCACGCTGAGCGCGGCCGGCACGGCCAGGGCGGCCAGCGGCACCTGTACGACGAAGATCGCCTGCCACGAGATCGCCTGGGTCAGCAGACCGCCCACGACGGGGCCTGCAGCCGTGCCGATCACCCCGGCGGTGACCCAGGTCGCGACGCCGCGACGTTCGCCCTGCTCCTCGACCAGCTGCTCCAGGCACCCGATGAGCGCCAGTGCGCCCCCGATGGCCTGCAGGCAGCGGGCCGCGATCAGGATCTCGATCGAGTCCGCCGTGGCGCACCAGGCCGAGGAGCCGGCGAAGACCGCGATACCCACGGCGCTGAAGATCCGCGGCTGCACCAGTGAGAGGGACGCCGCGGCCGGGACGGCGGCCAGACCCAGCACGAGGTTGTAGGCGATCAGGACCCAGGCGACCTGTACGACGGACGCATCCAGGTTGCGCAGGATGTCGGGCAGGGCCAGCGTCACGACGGCGGAGTCCGCCAGCACCATCGCCACGGTCACGGCGAGCAGGGGAGCCACGGCACGACGCACACCGTCATCCTTCCAGCGAGCGCGACGACGCGCGACCGAGAGGACCGCCCGGGCGCGGGCACTCAGGTCATCGTCAGGACCAGCGACCCGGACACCGCGCCGTCGCGCAGGTCCCGGAGGGCCTCGCCGGCCCGCCCGAAGGCGTACTCCGTCACGTCAGGCTCGAGCCGCAGGGCGCGCGCCAGCCGGAGGAACGCCGCCCCGTCGGCCCGCGTGTTGGCCGTGACGGTCCGCAGGTCCCGCTCGCGGAAGAGGTGGTCGGCGTACGACATCGCCGGGACGTCGCTCATGTGGATGCCGGCGAGCACGACCGTGCCGCCCCGGTCCGTGGCCTCCAGCGCCAGGGGCACCAGCTCGCCGGCCGGGGCGAACACGATCGCGGAGTCGAGCGGCACGGGCGGGCGGGTCCGGGGATCCCCGACGTACGTCGCGCCGGTCCGACGGGCCAGCTCGCGGCTCGGCCCGCCACGCGTCATCGCCAGGACCTCCGCGCCCTGGGCGATCGCGAGCCGGGCGGTCAGGTGCGCCGACGACCCGAATCCGTAGATCCCGAGCCGGCCCCCGGGCGGCAGGTTCGCCCGGCCCAGCGCGCGGTAGCCGATGATGCCTGCGCAGAGCAGAGGTGCCGTCGTCGTGGGCTCGTTGTCGGCCGGGAGGAGGTACGCGAAGGGCTCCGGCACGACCGCGAGCTCGGCATAGCCGCCGTCCGCGTCCCACCCGGTGTAGGCCGAGGTCGGGCAGAGGTTCTCCCGGCCCTCGCGACACCAGCGACAGGCGCCGCAGGTCCGCCGCAGCCAGGTGCTCCCGACCAGGTCGCCGACGCGCAGGTGCTGGACGGCGTCCCCGACGGCGGTGACCCGGCCGACCGTCTGGTGCCCGGGGACGACCGCGGGTCGACGCTCCGGGAGCTCCCGGTCGACGACGTGCAGATCGGTCCGACACACGCCGCAGGCCAGCACCGTCAGCAGCACCTCGTCGGGCAGGAGCGCCGGCACTTCCCGCGTGGTCAGCTCGAGGCGGCCTGCGCTGGGCGTGGCCCAGACCCGTCCGCGGCGCGTCCCACCGTCTTCGCCGAGCACCATCCGCCCATCCGACCTCGGTGCGGCCGCCCGGCGAAGGGGACAAGGTCCCGCCGGAGCCAGCAACGGCATCGGGCTTACGATCGAGCATGGGCCTTTGGACCGAGCGAGTCGTGCCGCGGATCGTCGACCGGGCGCTGTCGATCGGCGAGGTGATGAAGGACCGGGAGCGCGTGTGTGCGCGACTGACCGGGCAGGTCATCGAGGTGGGCTTCGGATCGGGCCTCAACATCGAGATGTACCCGCCGGCGGTCGAGTCGGTGGCAGCCGTCGAGCCCTCCGACGTGGCCTGGCGCATGTCCGCGGCCCGACGGGCGGCATCGCGGACGACCATCACGCGGTCGGGACTCGACGGTGAGCGGCTCGACGAACCGGACGACTCCTTCGACTCGGCACTCTCGACCTTCACCCTCTGCACGATCCCGGACGTCGAGCAGGCGCTGAGGGAGATCCGTCGCGTGCTGCGCCCGGGTGGCTCGTTCTGCTTCCTGGAGCACGGTCTGGCGCCGGATGCCGGTGTCGCGCGCTGGCAGCACCGCATCGACCCCGTGGAGCAGGCGGTCGCAGGAGGCTGCCACCTCACCCGGGACATCGAGCGGCTCGTCAGCGGTGCCGGGTTCGCGATCAACGAGCTCGACCGGCGCTACCTGCCGGGACCCGGCATCGGGCGACCGTGGACGTACGTCTACGCGGGCGGGGCCCTGGCGGCAGAATGGGGCGGGTGAGCAACGAACCCGTCCTGATCCACACCGACGGCGGATGCACCCCCAACCCCGGTCCCGGCGGATGGGGCGCCGTGCTGCGGCAGGGGTCCCACGTTCGCGAGATGTTCGGTGGGGAGCCGACCCTGACGACCAACAACCGCATGGAGCTGACCGCCCCGATCATGGCCCTGGAGGCGTTGACGCGGCCCGTCGTGGTGCACCTGCACACCGACAGCACCTACGTCCGCAGTGGGATCACCCAGTGGGTCGCCGGCTGGGAGCGCAACGGCTGGCGCACGGCCGCGCGGCAACCGGTCAAGAACGTCGACCTGTGGCAGCGCCTCAAGGCGGCGTGCGACCGGCACGAGGTCGAGTGGTTCTGGGTCAAGGGCCACTCGGGCGTCGCCGACAACGAGCTGGCCGACCAGCTGGCGACCAAGGGGATGCTCGAGGCCATGACGACCGCGGGCTGACCGGCCCGAGAAGAAATTCTCTGCCGAGCTGTCGTATCCGGCGCCCCCCGTTCGATGACAGGGTGAGAGGCAGCCACGGGGCAGCCACAGACGAGAGGATCCGCCATGACCCAGTACATGATTTCCGTCAACCACACCGGCCCCTACCCGGACCCCACGACCGAGGAGGCGCAGGCATCGTTCGCCGCGACCGGCGCCTTCAACGACAAGATCATGCAAGCCGGGCAGTGGGTGTTCGGCGGCGGCCTCCAGCCGCTCGACACGTCGACGGCCGTCGACGGGCGGGGCGCCGACGTCATCGTCACCGACGGCGCGTTCTCGGAGAGCAAGGAGTACCTCGGGGGCTTCTGGGTGGTCGAGGCCGCCGACCTCGACGAGGCGCTCAAGCTCGCCGCCGAGGGGTCCAAGGCCTGCGGCCAACCCGTCGTCGTGCGCCCCTTCCAGGGCGCATGACCTCGACCCCCGACCTGCCCACGCGGATCGACCAGATCTATCGCGCGGAGCACGGTCGGGTCGTCGCCTCGCTCGCGCGGCGCTTCGGTGATCTCGACATCGCCGAGGACGCCGCCGGCGAGGCCTTGCTCGCGGCGGTGGAGCAGTGGCCGAGGGACGGCATCCCGGCCAACCCCGGCGGCTGGCTCACCACGACGGCTGTCCACCGGGCGATCGACCGCATCCGCCGCGAGTCCCTGCGCGACACCAAGCACCGGGCGGCCCTGATGATCACCGACGACACACCCCACGAGCCCACCGGGCCGGTCGAGGACGACCGGCTGCGACTGATGTTCACGTGCTGCCACCCGGCGCTGCCGGCGGAGGCGCGGGTCGCCCTGACCCTGCGCCTGCTCGGCGGCCTGACCACCGACGAGATCGCCCGCGGGTTCCTCGTGCCCGAGACCACGATGGCCCGCCGCATCACCCGCGCGAAGGCCAAGATCAAGGCTGCGAACATCCCGTTCCGCGTCCCTGACAGCAGCGACGTGACCGACCGGCTCGGTGCCGTGCTCGACGTCGTCCACCTGGTGTTCAACGAGGGCTACCTCGCGGGCGCCGGTGACGACCCCGTCCGTGCCGAGCTGACCGACGAGGCGATCCGGCTCGGGCGGATCCTGCGCACGCTCCTGCCCGACGCGGGCGAGGTGGCCGGACTGCTCGCGCTGATGCTGCTGAGCGACGCCCGCCGCAGCACGCGGGTCGCCGGCGGGGAGCTCGTGACGCTCGACGAGCAGGACCGCGGCTCGTGGGACCGCGAGCTGATCGCGGAGGGCCACGCCCTGGTCCGCGAGTGCCTCGCGCGTGTCGCCGCCGGTGGGCCGCGCCCCGGGACGTACCAGCTCATGGCCGCGATCAACGCCGTCCACACCGACGCTCCCGATGCCCGCGACACCGACTGGGGCCAGGTCGTCCAGCTGTACGACCAGCTGTACGCCATCAGGCCCACTCCGGTGGTGGCGATGAACCGTGCCATCGCCGTCGCCGAGCTCGACGGGCCGGAGGTGGCGCTGGCGCTCGTCGACCCGGTGGGGCTGGAGGGCTATCACGCGTGGCACGCCACCCGGGCCGACCTGCTGCGCCGGCTCGGGAGGGG
>NZ_JAOPXQ010000120.1 GCF_025965075.1 Aeromicrobium sp. | reverse complement strand
CGGGCAGGCCCACACTGCGACGCTGCCCCTCGGCCAGGGGCCGGTGGGGTGAGGCGCCCACCTGCAGAGACGACCGGCTCCGGCCCGACGGGCCTGCGGCTAGCCTGAGGTCGTGAGCCAGACCCTGCGTGACGAAGACCTCGCCCTGGAGCCGACGACGGGGTCCGAGGAGCTCACCGGATTCGCGATCGTCCTCGACGGGGAGCCGGTCGGCACCGTGGCTCTGCGCACCGAGGAGCCGGGCACGGCGTCGATCCGCTGGAGCTCCCGGCTCGAGCCGTTCGTCATCGCCCGGGCCCTCCGGCTGGCGGTCGACCACGCGTTCGGCGACGAGGGGGTCAGCCGGGTCGAGGTGCGTCTCGGGGTCGAGAGCAGCCGCGACATCCGCGCCGCCTCGATCGGCGGCCTGCGCCGGGAGGGAATCATCCGCACCTCGGGCGACCAGCCCGACCAGGTCCTGATGGCTCGCCTCGTCGACGACCCGCCGGCCTACAGCCGCGACGGCTTCATCGCGATCCTCAACGCCGGGCTGCCGACCAAGCGGGTCATCAGCCAGGGTCTGCTCCGCGACGAGCAGGATCGCGTGCTGCTGTGCGAGCTGACCTACAAGAAGGAGTGGGACCTCCCGGGCGGCGTCGTCGAGGTCGGCGAGGCCCCCTCGATCGGGCTGGTCCGCGAGCTGCAGGAGGAGCTCGGCATCACGGCCGACGTGCAGGGGCTGGTGACGGTCAACTGGCTGCCGGCGTGGCGTGGTTGGGACGACGCCTGCATCTTCCTGTTCGACCTCGGGACGGTCGACTCCTCGATCACCGACGTCATGACGCTGCAGCCGACCGAGATCAAGGCAGTCCACTGGTGCGATGCCGAGACGGTGCGCGCCCGGGGCGCCGCCGCCGCGATCGAGCTCCTGGAAGCCGTCGCCGCCGGCCCCATGCCGACCTATCGGGAGGCCCCCAAGGCCGCGGAGTAGCTACTCCTGCGTCAGGCCGCTGTCGGCGCTGACGACGCCGCCGTACTGCCCGAGGGCGCGCGGCTTGCCGTTGCCGCCGGGGAGGTAGAGCAGGACCTGGTGGTAGTAGCGCAGCTTGCCGGACCCGGAGATCCCCGACGACAAGAAGGCCTGCTGCGGGGTGCCCTTGGGCCAGGTCACCGTCAGACCGGGCTTGACGACGTACGTGTCGAGGCGCAGCAGGGTCACGAACGCCAGCGCACCGCCGTCGCTCGTCCGCAGGACGTACTTGACGTCGTTGGCGCCCCACGACTGCTCGAACCCGACCCCCTTGAGCCCGGAGTTGGTCTCCGCGGCCGACCGCATCTGCTTGATGAACGAGTCGTCCGCGATCTGGCTCGCCTCGCTCGAGGCGGAGTCACCGAGGACCTTGGCGTAGGCCGTCGCGGCCTCCGTGGGCGACATCGCCATCCCCCGACCGTCGGTCGGCGAGACGGTGAGTGCTGCGCCGCCCTGCGTGCGGATCTCCGGCAGCTGGGTCTCGGCCAACGTCTCGGGGGTCGCGGTCAGCAGCCAGGGGTCGACCGATGACTGGCGCTCGAAGATCTGGACCCGGTTGACCCCGAGCGTCTGCTCCCGGACGACGGCGTAGAACCACAACGGGTACTTCGCGAACCTCGGGGTCAGGACATCGGTGACCTCGACCGCCGCGGTGTCCTCCTTCTGCTTCGTCGCGAGCCGCTGCGACACCTCGAACGAGCCGGAGTCGATCGCGAGGACCGCCCCGCTCTCGACGGTCGACAGCGGCTTGGCGTCGAGCAGCTCGATTGCGGTGTTGCGCACCTTGCGGTAGCGATCGAAGACCGCCGTGACCTCGCTCTGGCGCGCGGACTCCTTCTCGACCTTGACCGCACCGCGCTCGTGCGGGATGGCGCAGCCCGCGAGGACCAGGGAGCCGGCCAGGGCCAGTGCGAGCCTCCTCATGACTCCTCCTCCTCGTCGACGATCTCGAACTCGGCCAGCTCTGCCTCGCTGACCTCGTGCTCGACACCGTCCTCGTCGACGTAGACGTAGAGGACCTGCTCGGGCTCGGGTGTCGGATCGGGCGCGGGCGTCGTGGCGGCGATGTCGGCCGCGGTCAGCACGCCCGGGACGGACGGGACCGGCCGGGTGGGCGCCACGGAGTCCGCGTCGCGGGCGGGCTCGGGAGTGGGCTCCGGGGTGGGCTCGCTCGCGGACTTCTCCACGACGACTTCCTCGACGACCTCGAAGTCCCCGGCCTCCTCGGCCGTGATCTCGTGCTCGACCCCGTGCTCGTCGACGTACACGTAGACCACGTCCTCCTCGGCCTCGTCCTCGTCGTCCCAGTCCTCGTCGCGACCACGGCGGACCAGCAGCCCCAGCCACACCGTCCCGATGCCGAGCAGCAGCAGGCCGACGCCCTTGGCGAAGCCGCCCTCGACGCCGTACGCCATCGTGACCTCGAGGCCCGCGAGGTTGGACGAGCCGACCGAGAGGATCGCGAGCGACACGGTCTCGTCCGGCAGCCGCGTGCTGATGCTCGCGCCGCCCAGACCGGCGGAGCTGGCGATCCACCAGTCGACCGCGGTCGGGGCACCGGGCAGGTTGGCCGTGCCCTTGACGTTGCGGGTCGTGAGCTTCCAAGGCGTCGTGAACGACGTGATCTCGAGCCGACCCGTCCGGCGGACGAAGTCGGCGACGTCGACGGAGTTGCCGAGCCCGACGAAGATCGGCTTGCGGACCGGTACCTCGGCCAGGACGTCAACCTGGACGTCGGCCCACGTGATGACCTTGGGCGCCGTGACGACCGCGCTGTCGTCGGTCTCGATCGCGTGCGGGCCGGTCGTGAAGCGGCTGTCCGGGCCGAGCAGCACCATGACGGCGGCGCCGAAGACCGCGACGAGCACGCCGAGCACGGACAATGCCCAGCCCAGCTTCGTCCGCATCTGCCCGCTCCCCATCGCGGCGTCACGGTCGTGGCGCCGCACCGACCCTACCCTTCCGGGTCCCGCCAATCCGTGAAGGTGAGGTGGTTGTCGAACGGGTCGACCACGCACATGACCCGCCCCCCACGGCACCGCCTCGACCCGGGGCCGCCCGAAGGGCCGGTCGAGGCGGGCCGTCCGGGCGTCGAGCTCCGCCCGGAGGTCGTCCAGACCATGGGTCGGGAGGAACAGGTGCGTGCCGGGCGTCCCGTCCCCCTCGTGGCCCGTCAGGTGGTCCGGAGATCGCCGCGGGACACCTGGGCGTAGAGCGGCGAGGACGGCTCGAGGGGGTTCTCCCAGTCCCACGTGAAGCCGAGGACGTCGACGGAGAACTCCGTGGCCAGGCGCTCGTCGAGGATGCGCAGCATCGGGATCGCGCCCTCGAACGACAGCATCAGAACAGGGTGGTCGCCAGGGCTCGGCGGGCCGACATCACGGCGGGATCGGCGATGCCGACGACCGTGAAGAGCTCGAGCATGCGCTCCCGCACGGCGTCGCGCTCGTCGCCCGCGGTCCGCTTGACGACGTCGAGCAGTCGCAGGAAGGCGTCCTCCACGTTGCCGCCGCTGATGTCGAGATCGGCGACCAGCAGCTGGGCCGGCACGTCGGCCGGGTCGTCGGCGGCGGCCTTGCGGGCCGCCTGCAGGTCGGCGCCGGAGATCCGGGACAGCCACTTGACCCGGGCCAGCCGCTCGGCGACCTCGACGTCGGCCGGGTACTGCACGCGCAGCTTCTCGTACTCGGCGACCGAGGTCTCGAAGTCGCTCGCCATGAACGCCTCCTCGGCCGCGGCGAACCGCGGGTCCTCCGGCGGCTCGACCTCGCCGTCGGCCTCAGGCGCCGCCGCCGCCCCGGCGGGCTGGGCGCGGCCGGTCAGACCGTTCTGCGTGGCCACGTTGACGAGCTCGTCGAAGTAGCGGCGGACCTCCGCCTCCTCGACGGTTCCCTGGAACAGCGGGACCGGCTGGCCCTTGACGAGGCCGGCGACGTACGGCACGCCCTGGACCTGGAGCGCCTGGGCGATCTGCGGGCTGGCGTCGACGTCGACCCGCGCCAGCAGGATCTGTCCGTCGTACGTGTCGACGATCGTCGCGAGGGTGTCGTTGAACGTCGCGCTCTGCGGCGAGCGCGAGGACCACAGCGACAGCACGACGACGTGCTGCATCGACGCCTCGAGGGCCGCGGTCTGGAACGTCGCCTCGGTGATGTCGACGGCGTAGCTGCTGCCCGTCGCGGCGGCCTGGGCCGGTCGGGCGGCCGGCTGCTTGAGGGCGGACAGATCGATGGCGCCGGGACGCGAGAAGTTCATGCCCTCAGTGTAGGAAACGGCCCTAGGAACCTTCCATCAGCCGCTGCTCCATGGTCTTGCCGCGCAGGCCGGACCGCTGGATGACGCGCTGGATCGTGAGATCGCGGGCATCCGGGTCGCCGATGAAACGGATGTGTCGCAGCCCCTGCGCCTGGGCGGCGGACTCGAAGATGAAGTGCCCGTAGCCGAGCATCCGGCCCAGCAGGGGCTTCTCGACCGTGATGTCCAGGATGCGGGTGATGGGCATCGTGGCGATGCGCACCGTGAAGACGCCGGTCATGCGGAAGACCCGCATGTTGGTGATGACGAAGACGTCGCGGTGCTCGCGCGCGGTCAGGTAGACGGCGTGCACCACGAGCCCCGCGGCCAGCAGGAGGAAGAACCAGCCGAGCTGGATCGGACCGACGACGGCCAGGACCACCGCGAGCCCAGCCCCCACCGCCTCGGCAGTGGGTCGCCAGAACACGATCCGGTGGTGCCGGACCAGGTCGATGACGGTCTCGCCCTCGTCGCCGAGCAGGTGCGCGTCGACGTCCTGCTCGGGCAGCCGGTCGAGCAGGGCCCGGATCATCGTGGACCTATTGGACGAGCTCGTTGAAGAAGATGCCGATCTGCTCGAAGGCGTCCATGATCGCGCCGGAGGCGTCGCTCACGGCGTCGGCGGCGCCCTCGGGGGCCGTCAACAGGTAATAGATGACGAAGCCGACTACGAGCAGCGTGATGACTTTTTTCAGCACGCCCCCATTGTGGTCATCCGGGCCGGCGGATCCATGGAGGCGCGCCGGGCTCCCGGCTGCAGCGTCAGAGGTGTTCGACGAGGGTGTCGGCGGCCGCGAACGGATCCGTGCTGCCGTCGAGGACCTGCGCCGCGAGGGTGTCGAGGCGCGCGTCGCCCGACAGGTGGGAGAAGCGGGACTGGACCTCGGTCAGCGCGAGGGCCTCGATCTCACGGCGTACGCGTGCCAGTCGGCGTCGCGTCAGCTCGCCGGACTCCTCGAGGTGCGCGCGGTGCGCCGCGATCTCGTCGACGACCTCGGCGACGCCCTCCCCCGTCGTCGCCGTGGTGAGCAGGATCGGCGGCTTCCAGGAGCCGTCGGCGCGGTCGGTCATCGCGATGACCGACCGCAGCTCCCGACGGGTCGACTGGGCACCCTCGCGGTCCGCCTTGTTGACGACGAACACGTCACCGATCTCGAGGATCCCCGCCTTGGCGGCCTGGATCCCGTCACCCATCCCCGGCGCCAGCAGCACCAGGGTCGTGTCGGCGAGCCCGGCGATCTCGACCTCGGACTGACCGACACCGACGGTCTCGACCAGCACGACGTCGCAGCCGGCCGCGTCGAGCACCCGCAACGCCTGCGGGGCCGAGGCCGACAGCCCACCCAGGTGTCCCCGGCTCGCCATCGACCGGATGTAGACGCCGTCGTCGGTCGCGTGGTCCTGCATCCGGACGCGGTCCCCCAGCAGGGCGCCACCGGAGTACGGCGAGGTGGGATCGACCGCCAGGACGCCGACCCGCTTGCCCTGGGCCCGCAGGGCGGTGACGAGCGCCGAGGTCGACGTCGACTTCCCGACGCCGGGCGACCCCGTCAGGCCCACGATGTGAGCGTGTCCCGCGAGCGGTGCGAGCGCGGCGCTCACCTGGCGGACCGAGGGCGACCGGTCCTCGACCAGCGAGTTCTGTCGCGCCTCGGCCCTCGGGTCACCCTCGCGGGCCCCGTCGACGAGCCCGGGCTGGGACGTG
>NZ_JAOPXQ010000088.1 GCF_025965075.1 Aeromicrobium sp. | reverse complement strand
GTCGGCGGCGCCGTCCTTACCGGGCACGACCCGGCCGGCGACGACCATGTCGAACACCGACTTCTCGATGTCGGAGAAGTTCGGGAAGGCGACCCACTGGCCCTCGATGAGGGACACGCGCACGGCGCCGATCGGGCCGGAGAACGGCAGGCCCGAGATCTGGGTCGACGCGCTCGCGGCGTTGATCGCGAGGACGTCGTACTGTTGGTCGGGGTTGAGCGCGAAGACCGAGATGACGACCTGGACCTCGTTGCGCAGACCCTTCTTGAAGGTCGGGCGCAGCGGCCGGTCGATGAGGCGGCAGGTGAGGATGGCGTCCGTGGACGGGCGACCCTCGCGGCGGAAGAACGAGCCGGGGATCTTGCCGATGGCGTACATGCGCTCTTCGACGTCCACCGTCAGGGGGAAGAAGTCGAAGGGGTCCTTGGGGTGCTTGCCGGCCGTGGTGGCCGACAGGATCATCGTGTCGTCGTCGAGGAACGCGGCGACCGAGCCGGCCGCCTGCTGGGCGAGGACGCCCGTCTCGAAACGGATGGTGCGGGTGCCGAAGGCACCGTTGTCGATGACTGTCTCGACGGAGTGGAGTTCGGACATAGATGTCCCTTCCGCAGACGTGTGTCTGCCTGTTGGGGACGAGAGCCGCACGGGCGGTGGAACCATGCCGGTCTTCGATCGAGGCCTGCGGACGCCGTGGGCATTCCGAGGGCCACTACCGAGGACCGAGCGCGTCGTGCCCGAGGGCCTCGTCTGGTGTGGTGCGGTGATGGAGTTGTGATGGTGCCCCTATGGGGCGGGGCGGCCACTTCGCGAAGAAGTGACCGCCCCGAGGGTCTAGCGGCGCAGGCCGAGACGCTCGATCAGCGAGCGGTAACGCTCGATGTCGTTGTTCTGCAGGTAGTTCAGCAGGCGACGGCGCTGGCCGACGAGCAGCAGCAGGCCACGACGGCTGTGGTGGTCGTGCTTGTGCTCCTGCAGGTGACCCGTCAGGTGCGCGATACGGGCGGTCAGCAGGGCGATCTGGACCTCGGGGGATCCGGTGTCGCCGTCGCTGAGCGCGTACTGCTTGATGATGTCTTCCTTGGCGACGCCCGCAACAGTGGGCGCAGCAGTCTTCTTCGACACTTTTCTCCTCCAAGAGATTCGTTGCACGGCGCGCCCGGGCACATCCACCGGGGCACTATCAGTCCGTGGCCGATCACACGGCAACGACCAGACTATCAGCGCCCGTGGTGCGGGGGCGAATCGGTGACCCGGCGGGGATCTAGCCTGAAGCCATGATCCTCGCGCGCCCGATTCCCGTCGTCCTTGCCCTCCTGCTCGCCGTGGGCGCCTGCGGCGGCGAGTCCGGCACGGCGGCCCTCGACACCCCCCAGGGTCCGCGCTACGTCGCGCTGGGCGATTCGTTCACCGCCGGCCCCGGCATATCTCCCGTCGACAGCCGGTCGACCGAGTGCGCCCGGTCCACCGTCAACTACGCGCACCTGGTGGCCAAGGCCGTCGACGCCGCGAGCTTCAGTGACGTCAGCTGCGCGGGGGCGACGACCGCGAACGTCCTGGAGACGACGCCGATCCCCGGCAGCACCACGCCGCTGAAGGCCCAGCTCGAGGCCGTCGAGGCCGACACCCAGCTCGTCACGGTCGGCATCGGCGGCAACGACTCCGGGCTGTTCTCCTCGTTGTCGAGCGCCTGCACCCAGCAGGGCGACGCGTGCGCCACCTATCTGGAGGACCGGCTCCCGGCCGTGCTGCGGAGCACCCGCGGTCACGTCGTCGAGGTCCTGCGCAGCATCGCCGAGCGCGCCCCGGAGGCCGAGGTCGTGCTGGTCGGCTACCTGCGCGTCGTCCCCGAGGCCCGGGGCTGCGAGGCGCTCGGCGGCACCGCGCTCGACACCGGCCGGGTCGCCGACGGCGAGGCCGCGATCGACGCCATGATGTCGTCCGCCGCCCGGACCGCGGGCGCGACGTACGTCTCGATGAGCGCGGCCTCCGAGGGCCACGACGCCTGCAACGCCGACGCGTGGACCAACGGCCTCGTGCCCGAGCTCGGCGACGGCATCCCGCTGCACCCCCGCAAGGCCGGGATGGAGCAGGTCGCGAAGGCCGTCGAGCAGGCCATCGCCTGACGGGCGAGGGACCGTACGCCGCACGGCCCGCCTCCCGCTACAGCCCGAGGACCTCGCGGGTGCGCTCGACGTCGTCGGCCATCTGCACGACCAGCGCGTCGACCCCGTCGAACTTGACCATCCCGCGCAGCAGGTCGACGAGCTCGACGCGGATCTCCTCGCCGTACAGCTCCAGGTCGGTGCGGTCCAGGACGTACGACTCGACCCGCCGCTCGACACCGTCGAACGTCGGGTTGGTCCCGACCGAGATCGCGGCGGGCAGTCGGGGGCCGTCGGCGCGGACGACCCAGCCGGCGTACACGCCGTCCGGCGGGACGGCGTACGCCTCGTCGACCGGGACGTTGGCGGTCGGGTAGCCCAGGTCCCGGCCCCGCTGGTCACCCTTGCGGACCACGCCGGACACCTCGTGCGGGCGCCCCAGGACCTCGCCGGCCTCGCGCATGCGACCCTCGGCGACGAGGCGGCGGACGAGGGTCGAGGAGTACGGCTCGGCGCCGCCGTCCAGGTCCAGGCCGTCGACCCCGAAGCCGGCCCGCTCCCCCGCCTCGCGCAGGAACGTCGTGTCGCCCTGGGCGCGGTGGCCGAAGCGGAAGTTGTCGCCGACCGCGACGAGTGACGCCCGCAGCTGCTCGACCAGGACCCGGTCGACGAACTCCTGCGGCGTCCACGCCGCCATCTCCGGTGAGAACGCCAGGATCCGGACCTCGTCGGCGCCGGCGGCCAGCAGCAGCTCGACCCGGCGTGCGGTGGTCGTGAGCCGGCGCGGCGCGTGATCGGGAGCCACGACCGCCAGCGGGTGGGGGTCGAACGTGACCGCGATGACCGGGAGCCCGCCGGCGAGCTCCCGGGTCCGGGCGATGACGTGCTGGTGGCCCAGGTGCACGCCGTCGAAGTTGCCGACCGTGACGGCCGCAGGATCGCTCCGGGGTGCGGTCGAGGCTCCCGGGAAGTCGCGCCAGATCGTCACGGGGAAACTGTGCCACACGGCCCTCCGGGCCCGACGCGGAGCCGAACCTAAGAACTCTCTCACCGGCGTCTCATCGACCGGCGTCGGGCGATGCGGCAGGGTGGGGCCATGGAACTGCGCCGCCGAGCACCCGCCCTCCTCCTGGCCGTGGTCGCGCTGGCGCTGGTCGTCGTCATCGGCGCCCGGGTCGCCGCCGGCGCCGACGAGGCGCCGCAGCGGACCGACCCCGTCGTGATCGTCCCCGCGCCGAGCTCCTCCGCCCCCACCCCGTCGCCGACCACGACGTCGACACCCAAGCCGGACGACGACGCCCAGGTGACTCCCCGGCTGCGCGACGACGATGACGACGACGGACCCGACGATGACGATGACGACCACCGTGGCCGCGACAGCGACGACGATGACGACTGATCGGTGAGGAGAACCGTCACTGCGCTGTCCCGCCTCTCGGTCCGGCAGCGCCTCACCGCCACGATCGCCCTGCTCACGACGCTGGCCCTGGTCGCCGTGGGCGTCACGCTGTACGTCCTGGAGTCCCGGCGGATCGACCGCAGCATCGACCTCAGCCTCAGCCAGGAGATCGGCGAGTTCCGTGCCCTGCAGTCCGAGGACGATCCGGAGACCCGGCGCCCGTTCGCCTCGGCCGACCGGCTCCTGACGGTGTTCCTCGAGCGCAACCTCCCCGACGACAACGAGTCGCTCTACGGCTTCCGCGCCACGGGCGGTCCGACGTACCAGGGCGAGGGCGATCCGGTCCTGCAGGGATCGGCGTCGTTCCGCGCGCTCGTCGGGCGGCTGTCCGACACCGGCGGCACCGAGTCCCTCACCGTCGGCGGGCGGGACTACCGGTTCAGCGTCCAGCCCATCCGTCAGGGCGGGGAGACCTCGTCGTTCGTCGTGACGCATGACGTCAGTGCGAGCCGGGACGACCTGCACGAGCTCATGGTCACGTACGCCCTGCTGTCCGCGCTGTCGGTCATCATCATCGCCGGGCTGGCCTCGTGGAGCGCGGGTCGGCTGCTGAGCCCCGTGCGCCGGCTGCGGGAGACGGCGCAGGGCATCAGCGACGGCGATCTCGGCGGCCGGCTCGAGGTGACCGGCCACGACGACCTGTCCGAGCTGCAGCGGACGTTCAACGACATGCTGGACCGGCTCGAGTCCTCCTTCGTGACGCAGCGGCAGCTGCTCGACGACGCCGGGCACGAGCTGCGCACTCCCCTGACGGTGCTCCGCGGCCACCTCGAGGTGCTCGACGCCGACGACCCGCGGGACGTGGCCGAGACGCGGGCGCTGCTGCTCGACGAGATCGATCGGATGTCCCGGCTGGTCAACGACCTCCTGATGCTGGCGAAGGCGCGCCGGCCCGACTTCGTCGACCCGCACCCCACCGACGTCGAGGCGCTCACGCACGGCGTCGTCGACCGGGTCCGCGCGCTCGGCAACCGTCGCTGGCTGCTGGACGGGGTGGCGCGAGCGACCGTCCCGCTGGACGGCCAGCGCATCACGCAGGCTCTGCTCCAGATGTCCGACAACGCGGCCCGCCACACCCGGCCCGGTGACGAGATCGCGATCGGCTCCCGCCTGCACGAGGGCCGGCTCGAGCTGTGGGTCCGCGACACCGGCACGGGCGTCGACCCGGCGGTGAGGACGCAGATCTTCGAGCGGTTCGCCCGCGCGGGTGACGACGACGAGGGCTTCGGCCTGGGGTTGTCGATCGTCAGCGCGATCGCCGAGGCGCACGGCGGCGAGGTCGTGCTCGACGACACCACGACGGGGGCGACCTTCCGCCTCCGCATCCCGACGGGAGCTCCCGCATGAACCGCATCCTGATCGTCGAGGACGAGGACCGCATCGCCTCGTTCGTCGCCAAGGGGCTCAAGGCCGAGGGCTTCACCCCGACGGTCGCCCGCGACGGGATCACGGGCCTCGACTACGCCCTGACCGGCGAGTTCGACCTCATGGTGCTGGACATCGGGCTCCCGGGGCTCGACGGCTTCCGGATCCTCGAGCGGGTCTCGGCGGACCGGCCGGCCCTGCCCGTCATCGTCCTGACCGCCCGTGACTCCGTCACCGACACCGTCGCGGCGCTCGAGGGCGGCGCGGCCGACTACATGTCCAAGCCGTTCAGGTTCGGCGAGCTGCTCGCCCGGGTCCGGCTCCGGCTGCGCTCCCCCGGCGAGGCCGCCCCCGACGACGAGCTGACCGCCGGCGACGTCCGGCTCGACCTGCGGCGGCGTCGGGCGTACGTCGGTGAGCGGGAGGTCGACCTGTCGGCCCGCGAGCTCGCCCTGGCCGAGGTCCTGCTCCGCAACCGCGGCCTGGTCCTGTCCCGGGAGCAGCTGCTGTCCCAGGTGTGGGGCTACGACTTCGACCCCGGCTCCAACGTCGTCGACGTGTACGTCGGCTATCTCCGCAAGAAGCTCGGCGCCGACCTGGTGACAACCGTCCGGGGCCTCGGCTACCGCGTCGACTGACCGGCGCACCCCGATCCGCTCAGAGGGTGATCTTGAAGCCCGACAGCCGGGCCTGGGGCAGCCGGTCCAGCATCGGCTCCAGCCGGGCGGCGACCTCGTCGGGGGCCGGCCGCTCGCCGGGATCGTCGACGAGGCACGCGCCGATGAGCTCGGCGACCTCGGCCGGCACGAAGCGCGGCAGGTCGTACGGCTCAGTGTCCAGCTGCGCCCATCGCGGCTCGCGGTCCCACGCCCGGAAACCCGCCGCGGCTCGGAACATCGTCGCGCCGAACGCCCACATGTCGCTGGCGTGACCGATCGTGCCGAGGTCGCCGGGCCGGCACTGCTCGGGGGCCATGTACTCGTCGCTCCCGATGGGGTGGTCGAGGTCCGCCGCCTCCTTGACGTCCATCGCGACGCTGAAGTCGATGAGCTTCGCCGGCGCGCCCATGATGATGTTGCTGGGCTTCAGGTCGAGGTGGCACACACCCGCCCGGCGCAGGTAGTGCAGCGCCGAGCACAGCTCGAGGCCCAGCGGCAGCAGCTGGTGCAGCGGCACGTGGCCGTGCGACGAGATCAGCGACGACAGGCTCGGCCCGTCGATGTTCTCCAGCACGAGGTACGGCCGCGGGCCCGCGTCGTCGTGCGCGAAGAGCCGCGCGATGCCGGGGTGGTTGAGCCGGCTCAGCATCTCGACCTCGCGGGCCAGGCCCGTGCGGGCCGACTCGTCCTCGACCTGACCCGGCCGGACGACCTTGACCACGACCGGGGCGTAGAGCCGCTCGTCGAACGCCAGCCACGCCTCGTAGACCGTTCCGCCGCCGACCGCCGTGACGGCCGTCAGGCCGGGGGCGATCGTGTCGCCCCCGGCCAGGCCCCAGCTGTCGGACATCAGCTGGTGTGACCGGTGGTGGTCGGCGCGGTGTTCCTGGTCGGCGTCGTGTTGACGGTGTTGACCGTGTTCTTCGTCGGCGCGGTGTTCTTCGTGTTCTTCGTGTTCTTGGTGTTGGTCGTCGGCGAGTCGTCGTCGGTGCCCCGGTCGTCCTGCGGGTCGTCGTCGAGGTTGGTCGACTGGACCCACGAGCTGGCGGTGTCCTCACGCTTGACGACGGGATCGTGGTCGTCGGCCTGCGCGGCCCCGGCGACGAAGAATCCTGCCGTGCCGAGCGCGACCGTGCCGGCCAGCGTGACGATCCCGGTGCGTACGAACCTGTTCATGATGCTCTCCTCAGTCAGTCGGGTTGATGAGAACAGCCTCGGGACCGGACGTGAGCCCTCGGTGAGGGCGGGATGAGAGCGTTCTCATCCCGCGAGCAGGACCTACAGCAGCGGCCGGAGGGGCCGCAGGATCGCCTCGTAGACCCGCGCGACGAACGGCCGGGTCATCCACTCGGCGAGGGTCAGCTGCTCGCACTTGGCGCAGTCGGCCTCGAACACCGCCTGCATGCCCTTCGCCAGGCCGGGATCGAGGATCTCCAGATTGATCTCGTAGTTGCCGAGCAGGCTCAGCCGGTCGATGTTGGCGGTGCCGATCGTGGTCCACTCGCCGTCGATCGTGGCGGTCTTGGCATGCACCATGTGATCGGTGTATCGGTGGATCTCGACCCCGGCCCGCAGCAGCCGGCCGTAGAACCCGCGTGACAGCCAGTCGGTCACGACGTGGTTGGAGACCTTCGGGACGATGATCCGCACCGTGACGTCACGCCGACGCGCCTCGAACAGCGCCTCGAGGATGTCGCGGTCGGGGATGAAGTACGCCGCGGTGATGTCGATGCTCAGGTGCGCCCGGTCGATCGCCTCGAGGTACATCCCACGGATCGGATACATCAGCTGCCGCGGCACGTTGCGGTGCGCCCGGATCTCGGGCCGCCACCCGGCCGACGGCATCTGCTTCAGCCGGGGCGTGTCCCGTCGCGGGTGGGTGTTCCAGAAGTCGACGAACGCGTTGTCCAGGTCCCACACCGCCGGGCCCTCGATCCGCAGGTGCGTGTCGCGCCACTCCGTGGCGTACGCCTCGCCGATGTTGTAGCCACCGACGTACGCCACCTGGTCGTCGACGACGAGGATCTTGCGGTGGTCGCGGCCCAGGTGCCGCGGGCTGAGCAGCTTCCACGACGAGAACAGCGGATAGCGCAGGACGTGCACCGAGGCCGGGAAGTCCTTGAAGCTCCCCCGCACCACGAGATTGGCGAAGTCGTCGAAGATCACGTAGACGTCGACGCCCCGCTCGGCCGCCTCGATCAGGGCCTGCTTGAACCGGTGGCCCATCGCGTCGCCCTTGATGATGTAGGTCTCGAGGAGGATCCGCTTCCGGGCGCCGGCGATCGCCGCGAGCATGTCGTCGAACAGCAGCGCGCCGTAGGTGTACGTCGTGGCGACGCTGCCGTCGTTGATGCTGTGCGACACCGGCGCGGTGGCCTCGAGCGCGTCGACCTTGCGGTCACGGAACAGCCGCCGGGCCCGGTCGGCCCCCGTCAGCGAGGCGATCGCCGCGACCTGCGCCGCAAGCAGCGCGAGCAGTCCGCGGCGGATCAGCTGACGGGTCGACCGGCGCAGGCTCACGCCTGCACCCTAGACGAAGACCGCGACCGGCTTGGCGACGCCGCCACGCTGCTCGTACAGGGCCAGGAACTGTCCCGCCGGGTCGAACATCGCGACGGCCCGGGGAGCACCGAGGTCGATGCCCGTCAGTGCCCGGCCGAAGCGCACGTCGTTGGCCTCACGCTCGGGCAGGTCGTACGAGTCGAAGCTCGCACGGGCGACGTCGTCGAGGCTGATCACGTGCAGCTCGGTCTCGAGCTCCTCGAGCGTGCGGGCCAGCCTGAGCGGGAAACCGCCGACGCGGGTGCGCCGCAGCATCGTCAGGTGTCCCCCGACGCCCAGGTCGGCGCCGATGTCGCGGGCCAGCGCCCGGATGTAGGTGCCGCTGGAGCAGACGACGCGCACGTCGACGTCGACGACGTCGCCCTCGACCCGTACGGCGTCCAGGTCGAACGTCGAGACGGTGACCGGGCGAGCCTTGAGCTTGACCTCGTCGCCGGCCCGCACCGCGGCGTAGGACCGCACGCCGTCGACCTTGATCGCCGACACCGACGACGGGACCTGCTGGATGTCGCCGGTGTACGTCGGAAGCACCGCGCGCACGGACGCCTCGTCGAGGTGACCGGCCGGGGTTGACGCGAGGAGCTCGCCCTCGGCGTCGTCGGTGACGGTCGACTGGCCGAGCCGGATCGTCGCGAGGTACTCCTTGTCGGCGTGGGTCAGGTAGCCCAGCAGCCGGGTCGCCCGGTTGATGCCGAGCACCAGGACGCCGGTCGCCATCGGGTCCAGCGTGCCCGCGTGCCCGACCTTCTTGGTCGAGGCGAGCCGCCGCATGCGGCCGACGACGTCGTGCGACGTCCAGCCTGCCGGCTTGTCGACGATGACCAGGCCTGACTGAAGATCGCTCACTCGTCGTCAGCGTCCTCGTCGGTCGCGGGCTTCTTGTAGGGGTCGGCATCGCCGGCGTACTGCGCACCGACCGTGCGGGAGGCGACCTCGTCATCGGAGGCCTTGACCTTCGCGAGCAGGTCCTCGATCTCCTTGGCCGTCTCGGGCACGGAGTCGAGGAAGAACGTGATCGACGGCGTGATGCGGGTGCCGAGCTGCTTGCCGACCTCCGAGCGGATGATCCCGGTGGCGCTGCGCAGCGCGGCCGCGGTGTCGTCGCGCTGCTTCTCGTCACCCATCACGGTGTAGAACACCGAGGCCTGCTGCCCGTCGCCGGTCATCCGGACGTCCGTGATCGTCACGAACCCCAGCCGCGGGTCCTTGACCCGTCGCTCGAGCATCTGCGCCACGACGACCTTGATGCGGTCACCGACCTTGGCATTGCGCGGACCAGCCATGAATTCCTCCAGAAAGTGGTGGGACGTCACCCCGTACGTGCCGGCTGGGGCTCGTACGGGATGACGTCCGGGGTGGTGCTGCTTACGCGCGCGGCTTCTCGCGCAATTCGAACGTCTCGACGATGTCGCCGACCTTGATGTCGTTGAAGCCCCTGAGCACGAGACCGCACTCGAAGCCTTCGCGGACCTCGGACACATCGTCCTTCTCGCGCCGCAGGCTCGAGAACTCGAGGTTGTCCGCGACCACGGAGCCGTCGCGGAGCAGGCGTGCCTTCGCGTTGCGCTTGATCGTGCCGCTCGTGACCATGCAACCGGCGATGTTGCCGATCTTGCTGGAGCGGAAGATGTCGCGGATCTCGGCGGTACCGAGCTGCGCCTCCTCGAACTCCGGCTTGAGCAGGCCCTTGAGCGACGCCTCGATCTCCT
>NZ_JAOPXQ010000067.1 GCF_025965075.1 Aeromicrobium sp. | reverse complement strand
CTTTGGAACATCGTTCTGTTTAACGTGTGATGCCGATTACAGTAGGTGGGATCGATCGATCGGTCAAGTCATGCGCCAAGAAACAGTGTGGGGGCCCGCAAATCAGGTCCCCTTCGGGGGAGTGTGGCGCCGCAGGTCACACCTCCGACACGCCCGACACCCGGCCTCAACATCTTCTCGACACACCGCACCTCTCGACGTCAAACTGCGCGAATCCTGCGCGGTCCAGACTTGAAGGGAGCGAGCCTCGTGGCTCGGCCAGTACAGAAGGCAGGTCGTCCGCGCCGGCGCCGACCGCGCATCATCGGTCCACCCCACCCAGGTCGACGCTGAAGCTGCCGGACGCGCGACAGCCCAACGCCAAGAAGTCGAGTTCCTCTAGTTGCTTGAGTCCATGAGGAGGTCGTTGGCCTGGTTGCCGAGGGTGACGACGACGGTCGCGCCCTTGCGGAGCTGGCCGAGGTCGTACTTGACGCCCAGCCTCGCCGACAAGGTCGCACTGGACACCACCATCGACGACATCGCAGAACAGATCGCGTCGGTGGTCCTCGAGACCGTGAACGCATGACGTCTGGAACGCGTTCCGGGACAACGCCGTCCGATGCGCATCGCGCCGCCAACAGAGTTGAGATCCCGCGGAGGCAGGGCCCTCCGACCGGGGCCTGCTCTCGCCAACGTGACCGAGGCGCTGCCGACGCGGGAGGCTCGACCCCTCCCGGGCACGAAGAAGGGCTGGAACCCGGAGGTTCCAGCCCTTCTTCATGTCTTTTTGGGAGTACTCCCACCATTGAGTGCGCGAGGGGGGATTTGAACCCCCACGCCCTTGCGGACACTGGCACCTGAAGCCAGCGCGTCTACCATTCCGCCACCCGCGCATCCGGTCCCTGAGGACCGAAATGAAGTCTAACAGGCGTCTCGGGGTAGGTTTCCCGGTGGCTGCCACTGTGGGCGACTCGCCTCTTCAGCCTCGCCGGATACGATCGCAGGGAACACCACGACGACGACAGAGAGGCGGAGGCCGATGGCGGGGGTGCTGCAACGGTTCGAACAACGCCTGGAGGGCGCCGTGACCGGCGCGTTCGCCCGGGCGTTCCGCAGCGCCGTGCAACCGGTCGAGATCGCCGCCGCGCTGCAGCGTGAGGTCGACAACTCCGCGCACATCCTGTCGCGCGAGCGGATGCTCGTGCCCAACGACTTCACGGTCGAGCTGTCCCCGCCTGACTTCGAGCGGCTCAACCCGTTCAGCTCGACGCTGTCCGACGAGCTGTCGACCCTGGTCAAGGAGCACGTCGCCGAGCAGCGATACACGATGGCCGGCGCGCTCACGATCTCGTTCAAGCAGACCGGCGAGCTCAGCACCGGCCGGTTCCGGGTGCGCAGCCGGACGACCGCCGCCGTGACCCCCGTCGTGGGTCAGCGGATGGGCGACACCGCCGTGCGTACGTCGAACGTCGTGCTCGAGGTCAACGGGATGAAGCACCCGCTGACCGCCCCCGGCGTCGTGATCGGCCGCGGCAACGAGGCCGATCTCAAGATCGACGATCCCGGCATCTCCCGGCGCCACGCGCAGATCAAGATCCACCAGAGCGGCGCGGAGACGACCGTCACGATCGTCGACCTTGACTCGACCAACGGCGTCGTCCTCAACGGCCACCGGGTCGCGACCGCCGTCGTCGGCAACGGCTCGGAGATCCGCCTGGGCAACACCGTCATCGTGATCCGTACGACCGAGGGCGCCTGATGTCCGAGCTGACGCTGACCCTGATCAAGCTGGGCTTCCTGGCCGTGCTGTGGCTGTTCGTGCTGTCCGCCGTCTCGGTCATCCGGTCCGACATCTTCGGCACCAAGGCGCCGTCGACGCCCCGCAACGACAAGCAGAAGGCGCCGTCGGCCAAGACCAAGACACGGAGCCGCAAGCCCCCGCGGGGCGTCCCGACCAAGCTGCAGGTCGTGTCCGGTCCCAACGCGGGGCAGAGCGTCCCGCTCGGCGAGGGACCGATCCTGCTGGGTCGTGGCACCGACGCCGCAATCCGGCTCGACGACGACTACGTCTCGACCCGCCACGCGCGGTTCGCGACCAACGGGGAGCAGTGGTTCGTCGAGGACCTCGGCTCGACCAACGGCACCTATCTCGGCAGCCAGCGCATCACGACCCCCATCCCGATCGGTCTGGGCATCCAGGTTCGCCTGGGCAAGACCATCGTCGAGCTGCAGAAGTAGGCCATGACCGCTCTGAGCTACCGCTACGTCGCCCTGACCGACACCGGTCTGCGCCGTTCGACCAACCAGGACTCCGGCTACGCCAGCGACCGGCTCCTGGTCATCGCCGACGGCATGGGCGGCGCCGCGGCCGGCGACCTCGCCTCGTCCGAGACGCTGCACATCGTCCGCCAGCTCGACCGCGACCTGGACGTCGACGCGCTCGACGCGCTCGAGCGGGCCGTGCACCGGGCCAACGACCGGCTCGCGGAGCTGATCCGCAAGGACCCGTCGGTCGAGGGCATGGGCACGACGCTCGAGGCGATGCTGTGGGACGGCGAGAAGCTCGCGGTCGCGCACCTCGGCGACTCCCGGGCGTACCGCCTGCGGGGCGGCACCCTCACGCAGATCAGCGCTGACCACACGTTCGTGCAGAGCCTCGTCGACGAGGGCAAGATCTCGCCGGCCGAGGCCCGCGTGCACCCGCACCGCTCCCTGCTGCTGCGGGCGCTGCTCGGCCGTGACGACAACGACGCCGACCTCACCTGGCTCCAGCCCATGCTGGGCGACCGCTACCTGCTGTGCAGCGACGGGCTGACCGACATGGTCACCGACGACGTCATCCGCGTCGCGCTGCAGTCCGAGACGATCGACATGGCCGCGACCGAGCTCGTCCGGCTCGCGCTCGAGAACGGCGGCGTCGACAACGTCACGGTCGTCATCGCCGAGTTCGTCGAGAAGGGCACCGATCCCGACGAGCACCTGTCGTCGTCGGACGGCCAGCCCCAGCTCGTGGGTGCCGCCGCCAGCCAGGCCCGGCCCCGCACGGGTGAAGCGACGACGGATCGTGATGATCCGGGCGAGTTCGATCCCGAGGAGCTGCGCTACGCACCGCGCCCGCCCAGCGGCCGTCGCCGGCTGCGGGGTCTCGCGATCGTCCTGGTCATCGCCGCCCTGGTCGTGGTGGCCGGCAGCCTCGCCTACAGCTGGACGCAGAAGCAGTACTTCGTCGCGGCCAGCGAGGGCCGGGTCACGGTCTTCCGCGGCGTCCAGGCCAACATCCCGCTGCTGGACCTGGACCACGTCGAGGAGCGGACCAGCATCACGCTCGCGTCGCTGTCGGACTTCCAGCGCAAGCAGGTCGAGGCCGGCATCGAGGCGTCCAGCAAGGACGACGCGCTGCGCACCATCGCGGCCCTCGACGTACGCACGCCGACCCCCGAGCCCACCGAGACCCCCACGCCGAAGCCGACGTCGAAGCGCACGACGAAGTCCACGGCGTCTACAGCATCCAAGACCGCGTGGCTGCGATGACCACACCCGCCTGGGTTCCCCGCAAGCGGCGGGGGGCCGAGTTCTTCCTGACGGTCCTGGCCGTCCTGATCGGCATCTTCGCGTACGCCGCGGTGGGCCTCGGCGCCGAGGGCACGATCCCGGCCGACACCTACAAGCTGGGCTTCGCCCTGATCCTGGTCGCCGTTGCGACGCACCTCATCGTGCGGCGGGTCGCGCCGTACGCCGATCCGGTGCTGCTCCCGCTGGTCATCGCGCTCAACGGCCTGGGGCTCGCCATGATCTACCGGCTCGACCTCGGCCGCCAGCAGATCAACCCCGACCGGGCGGCGTTCGCCAACTCCCAGCTCGTGTGGACCGCGGTCGGGATCGTCGCGTTCGCGGCGATCATGATCCTGATCCGCGACCACCGCCGCCTGCAGACCCTGACCTACACGTTCGGCGCCGCCGCGATCGCCCTGCTGATCCTGCCGCTGCTGCCGGGCATCGGCCGCACGATCAACGGCGCCCGCATCTGGGTCGTGTTCCTCGGCTTCAGCTTCCAGCCCGGTGAGATGGCCAAGGTGTGCCTGGCGATCTTCTTCGCCGGCTACCTCGTCGTCAAGCGGGACGCCCTGGCCCTGGCCGGCCGCCGCGTCCTGGGCATCGACCTGCCGCGTGGCCGTGACCTCGGCCCGATCCTCGGCTGCTGGCTCATCAGCGTCGGCATCCTGGTCCTCCAGCGCGACCTCGGCTCCTCGCTGCTGTTCTTCGGCCTGTTCGTCGTGATGCTCTACGTCGCGACCGAGAGACCGGGCTGGATCGTGGTCGGCGGGCTCCTGTTCGGCCTCGGCGCCTACTTCGGCTACGCCGCGTTCAGCCACGTCCGGGTGCGCTTCGACGCCTGGCTCGACCCGTTCGGGGACCCGGACCGCAACGGCCAGATCATCAACGGCCTGTTCGGGCTGGCCCACGGCGGCGTCCTCGGCCAGGGGCTCGGCCAGGGCAGCCCGCAGCTCACGCCGTACTCCTTCTCGGACTTCATCGCCGCATCGATGGGCGAGGAGCTGGGCCTGACCGGCCTCATGGCGATCCTGCTGATCTACGGGCTGATCGTCGAGCGCGGCCTGCGCATCGCGCTGACCTGCCGTGACGCCTTCGGCAAGCTCCTCGCGGCCGGCCTCGCGTTCTCCTTCGCCCTGCAGGTGTTCGTCGTCATCGGCGGCGTCACCCGCCTCATCCCGCTGACGGGCCTGACCACGCCGTTCATGGCGCAGGGCGGCTCCTCGGTCGTCATGAACTGGGCCATCATCGGCCTGCTGCTGCGCATCAGCGACCAGACCCGTCGTCCCGCTCCCGAGATCTCCACGTTCGACAGCAACGAGGAGACCCAGGTGGTGAAGATGTCATGAACCGTCCCATCCGCAACATCGCCATCGCGTGCCTCGTCCTGTTCGTGGCGCTGCTGATCAACGTCAACTACGTGCAGTTCGTCCAGGCCGACAGCCTCAACGCCAAGAACGGCAACAAGCGGGTCATCAACGAGGAGTTCTCGCGCGACCGCGGCACGATCCTGGTCGACGGCAAGCCCGTCGCCGAGAGCGTCAAGAGCAAGGACGAGTACAAGTTCCAGCGGCGCTACCCCGAGTCGACGCTGTACGCCCCGCTGACCGGCTACTTCTCGTACGTCTTCGGGCGCAGTGGCATCGAGAACTCGCAGAACCGCGTCCTGTCGGGCAGCGACAACCGGTTGTTCGTCAACCGGGTCGTCGACCTGATCTCCAACAAGCAGCCCAAGGGGGGCAGCGTCGAGCTGACGATCGACCCCTTGGCGCAGAAGACCGCCGCCGACGGGCTCGAGGCGCTCGGCAAGGGCACCAAGGGCGCCGTCGCCGCGATCGACCCCAAGACCGGTGCGGTCCTCGCGATGGTCTCGCAGCCGTCCTACAACCCCAACAAGCTCGCGAGCCATGACTTCGCCGCGGTGCAGCGGTCGTGGAACAAGATGACGACCGACAAGGACCAGCCGATGGTCAACCGGACGACGCAGCAGACGCTGCCGCCCGGGTCGACATTCAAGCTCGTGACCGCCGCCGCGGCGCTGGAGAACGGCGTCGTCGACAACATCGACGACAAGGTCAAGGCCGGCGCGACGCTCCGCTTCCCGGGCTACGGATACACGCTGCCCAACGAGAACGGCTCCAACTGTGGTGGGGACCGGATCACGTTCGAGCAGGCGCTCAATGTCTCGTGCAACGTCGCGTTCGGCGGGCTGGCGCTCAAGGTCGGCCAGGACGACCTCGCGGCGCAGGCCGCCAGGTTCGGCTTCGGCACCGACCCGCTGACCGGGCTCGCGATGAACCCCAGCCGGTTCACGTCGCCCGACGCCAAGCTCGAGCCGCCACAGCTCGCCCAGTCCGGCATCGGCCAGTTCGAGGTCGCCGCGACGCCGCTGCAGATGGCGATGGTCGCCGCGGGCATCGCCAACGACGGCAACGTCATGAAGCCCTACGTCGTCGACACCGTCCGCGCCCCCAACCTGCGCGTCCTGGACAAGACCCGGCCCGAGCGCCTCAGCGAGGCGGTCAGCTCCTCCAACGCCCGCAAGCTGCAGGACATGATGATCAGCACGGTCCAGGTCGGCACCGCGACCTCCGCCCAGATCCCGGGCGTCGAGGTCGGCGCCAAGACCGGCACCGCGCAGTCCACCACGGACCGCCCCCCCTATGCCTGGTTCGTCTCGTACGCCAAGGACGGTGACGACGAGGTTGCCGTCGCCGTGCTGGTCGAGTCGAGCAACACCGCCCGCAACGAGATCGCCGGCGGCCGACTGGCCGGACCGATCGCCAAGTCGGTCATGGAGGCTGTGCTCGGCAAATGAGTACGCATCCACGAGGTCCACGAGGTCCACGAGCGAGCCCGGCGCCGGTGAGCGCGCAGTCGCGCACCGAGGCATACCGATGAAGCACTTTGGGAGATTGACACCATGACCGAATCCGGCGACGAGACGATCCGCCTGGGCGACCGCTACGAGCTCGGCGGGCTGCTGGGCCGCGGCGGCATGGCCGACGTGCGGGTCGGCCGCGACCTCCGCCTCGGCCGCACCGTCGCGGTCAAGCAGCTGCGCACAGACCTGTCGGCGGACGACACGTTCCAGGCCCGCTTCCGGCGCGAGGCGCAGTCCTCGGCGGCGCTCAACCACCCGTCGATCGTCGCGGTCTACGACACCGGCGAGTCGATCGACCGGCACGGCAGCCACGTCCCCTACATCGTCATGGAGTACGTCGAGGGGCAGACCCTGCGCGACATCCTCCGGGGCGCCGAGAACGGTCGCAAGATCCTGCCCGAGCGGGCGCTGTCGATCACGGCCGACGTGCTGGCCGCGCTGGACTACAGCCACCGCTCCGGCATCATCCACCGCGACATCAAGCCGGCCAACGTCATGCTGACCCCGTCCGGCCAGGTCAAGGTCATGGACTTCGGCATCGCCCGGGCGATCGCCGACACGTCCTCGGCGATGACCCAGACCGCCGCCGTCATCGGCACGGCGCAGTACCTCTCGCCGGAGCAGGCCCGCGGTGAGACCGTCGACGCCCGCAGCGACATCTACTCGACCGGCTGCCTGCTGTACGAGCTGCTGACCGGTCGCCCGCCCTTCATCGGCGACAGCCCCGTGTCTGTCGCCTACCAGCACGTCCGCGAGGAGGCCCGTCCTCCGTCGCAGCTCAACCCCGACGTCAGCCAGGCGATCGACAACATCGTCGCCAAGTCGCTGGCCAAGCGGGTCGAGGACCGTTACCAGAGCGCCGGCGACATGCGGAAGGACATCGAGCGGGTCCTGGCCGGCCAGGCGGTCGACGCGCCGACCACCACGACCGCGGTCGTTCCCGGTGCCACCGCGGTCGCGCCCGCGGCCCCGGCCCTCCCGCCGCCGAGCGACGTGGATCCCGAGGAGGACGAGGACGGCCGCCCCAACTGGCCGGCGATCCTCGGCATCGTCGCGGCGATCGCCGCCGTGCTCCTCGCGGTCCTGTGGTTCGCCGGTGTCTTCGACAACGAGGAGAAGCCACCCACGCTGAAGGCCGTCACCGACGTCAGCGGCAAGGACGTCGACACCGCCACCCGGGCGCTGGAGAACGCCGGCTTCGTCGTCGGGGACCGGACCGAGCGGACCAGCGCCGACGTCGACGCCGGCGACGTGATCGAGACCGACCCGCCCGCCGGCGAAGAGGTGGACAAGGGCAGCACGGTCAACCTCATCGTCAGCGCGGGCCCCGAGCAGGTCGCCATCCCCAACCTGATCGACTACTCCTACTCCGACGCCAAGCGCCTGCTCCAGGACCAGGGACTCAAGGTCAAGCGGCAGACCCAGGACAGCTCGGAGACCAAGGACTCGGTCCTCAACTCCAACCCGCCGGCCGGCGTCAAGGTCGACGTCGGCTCGACCGTCACGCTGATCGTGTCGAAGGGCCAGGTCACGGTGCCGAACGTCGTCGGCAAGGACATCGAGGAGGCCACCGCGATCCTCGAGGACCTCGGGCTCAAGGTCGACGCGACCGAGGACGCCGCCTCGCCGGCCCCGGAGAACCAGGTCACCGAGCAGTCGATCGCGGCGGGGCAGAACGTCTCACCCGACTCGACGATCCGGCTGACATACGCGACCAGGCCCGAGCCGGACCCCGATGCCGCCGATGCCGACGCCGACGGGGGCGGGCCGCTCGACGACGGGCTCGGTGGCGACTAGGCCAGTACAGCTAGGACAGCGCCTTGGCGTGCTGCAGGGCGATGGGGTTGGCGTACGCCTTGACCTTGACCTCGGCAACCGGCTCGATCTTCAGGCCCAGCTGGTAGGCGTCGACGTAGTCGGCGTAGGTCGCGGTCGCGAACGACGAGTCGATCGCGGCGCGCATCGCGCCCTGGTCGCCGATCGCCTCGATGACGTACGGCGGGGCGTACGGCACACCGTCGAGCACCACGGTGTTGCCGACGCACGTGATCCCGCTGGTCGAGATCAACCGCTGGCCCTGCAGCGAGATCGCCTCGGCGCCGCCGGCCCACAGGGCGTTGACGAAGGCCTGGATGTCCTGCTGGTGCACGACGAGCTGGTTGGGGTCGACTCCCGGGAAGCTCAGCCCCTTGGGGGAGTCGGTCAGCGTGACCCGCATGCCGGGGCCGCTGACCGCGGTCAGGCCCGTCGCCGGCTCGAGCTTCGCGACCCGGGCGCGGATCTCGTCGAGCGGTCCGCTCGAGACGCTGGCGGAGAGCCCGTCGATCGCCTCGCGCAGCGACCGCGCGTCGTCGCGTCGGTCGTCGATGCGCTGGGACCGCTCCCGCAGCAGCGAGGCGACATCGCCGCCGGCGGGCCGCAGGTCGCTCCCGTCGGAGCTGACAGAGGCCGCCACGAACAGGAATCCGCTGAGCGCGAAGATGCCGAGGACCGCCAGGGGCCAGCTCTGGCGGGCGTGGGTTCCGCCCTTCGACATGCCGCACTCCCTTCGTCGTCGGTCGCGGACTAGGCTATCGGAGACCACCCCATCGAAAGCGGCCCTCGCGTCGCAGCACCTACCGGAGACGTCGTGGCCAGAGACAAGACCCCCCAGGGCCCCAGGCCCCAGAAGATCGGCAACCGCTGGGCCGGACCGGCGATGGTGACCTCGGCGATCATCGGTCTGATCTGGATCGTGGTGTTCTACGTCCTCAACGGGCAGACGATCGACTACCCCGGCTTCCTCGCCTGGTACGAGGACCTCGGCAACTGGAACCTCGTGATCGGCATGGGCTTCATCGTGGCGGCCTTCGGCTTCGCCATGAAGTGGGAGTGAGTTACACGCGTGTAGTTATCCACATCGGTGTGCACAGCTGTGCACACCGGTCCTGACGTCGTCCCGGCGGGCCGGTTCAGGGCAGCAGGGCGTTGGTGCGCAGGACGATCGCGATGATCATCGCGATCCACAGGGCGGCCAGCACGCCGACCTGGACCAGCGTGCGGTGCTTGCGCGGGGCGTAGGCGAACGCCGCACCCAGCACGAGCCCGCCGAGGAAGCCGCCCAGGTGTCCCTGCCAGCTGATGTTGCCCTGTGTGCTGATCAGCGCGTTGATCGCGAGCAGCACCAGCAGGCCGCGGACGTCCTGGCGGGCGCGCAGCAGCAGGATCAGCGCCATCGCGAAGAGCCCGAACACGGCGCCGGACGCGCCGATCGTGTTGATGCGGGGATCGGCCAGCAGGTAGACCAGCACCGACCCGGTCATCGCGGAGGTCAGGTAGGCCGCGGCGAACCGCCACGTGCCGAGGGCCCGTTCGACGAACGGGCCGAAGAGGTACAGCGCGTACATGTTGAACGCGAGGTGCAGGATGCTGCCGTGCAGGAACGCCGACGTCACCAGCCGCCAGTAGTCACCGTCCGCGACGCCGTAGCCCCACAGGGCGCCGTCATCGAAGATCGCGCCGCCGCGGTCGCCGGTGGCGACCTGCAGGACGTACGCCGCGACGTTGATCCCGATGAGGACCAGCGAGACGATGCCGTCCCGGCCGGACACGGCGCCCCCCGCGATGGTTCGCGGGGAGCGCACGGTCCTGGCCCCTTCGGCGATGCACGACGGGCACTGGAACCCGACCGATGCCTCGCGCATGCACTCCGGACAGATCAGCCGCTCACACCGTTGGCACGAGATGTAGGCCTCGTGGTCAGGATGCCGGTAGCAGCGATAGTCCGAAGCGGGTGTGCTCATCCCTCGGAGCGGTTGATCGTCAGCTTCTCGACGACGACGGGCTGCGTGGGACGGTCGAAGCCGTCGGTGGCGACGACGCCGATCGCGTCGACGACGGCCTTGCTGGCCTCGTCCACGACCTCGCCGAAGATCGTGTGCTTGCGGTTGAGCCACGCCGTCGGGACGAGCGTGATGAAGAACTGCGAGCCGTTCGTGCCCGGTCCGGCGTTGGCCATGGCCAGCAGGTAGGGGCGGTCGAACTGCTTCTCGGGGTGGAACTCGTCCTCGAACGTGTAGCCGGGGCCACCCGTGCCGGTGCCGAGCGGGTCGCCGCCCTGCAGCATGAAGTCCTTGATGATGCGGTGGAAGCCCAGGCCGTCGTAGAACGGCTTGGTCGCCACCTGACCGGTGGCGGGGTCGACGAATTCCTTGGTTCCTTCGGCCAGGCCGACGAAGTTCTCGACGGTCTTGGGGGCGTGGTTGGGGAAGAGCTCCACGACGATGTCGCCGTGGTTGGTCGTGAAGGTCGCGGTGAGCTGCGAAGACACAGGGGATTCCTTTCGATGTGCTGGCCCCATCTTTTCATGCGTCGACAACATCGGCCCGGCGCCGGGCGGGAGCGGCGGCGGCGCGTTCGGCTGGCTAGGCTGGGCGACATGTCGACATCTTCTGGCGGACATCCTGTCCGCAAGCTCCTGCTCCTCGCGCTCCTGGCGCTGGCCGTGCTCGGCGCCCGCCAGGCCCTCGCCGACAAGGGCGGGTCGTACGACCCGGCGCCGACCACGTGAGCGTCACGGTCGAGCGGACCGCCGACGACATCGCGGTCCTGACCTTCAGCGCGCCACCGGTCAACCTCTACTCCCTTGAGCTGCACGACGAGCTCGACCGGGCCCTCGACGAGGTCCTCGCCTCGCCGCCCCGGGCCCTGCTGATCCGGGCCGAGGGGAGGATCGTGTCCGGCGGCGTCGACGTCGCGCAGTTCCACGCCCGGACGACCAAGGCCGACACGCTGGCGCTGTACGACCGGATGCTCGAGCTGCCCAACCGGATCGAGGCGTTCGACTTCCCGACGTTCTTCGCCGCCCATGCGCTGACCCTGACCTGGGCGTTCGAGGTCGCGGTGGCCTGCGACCTGATCCTGGCCTCGGAGAAGGCGAAGTTCGGCCTGGTCGAACGGGTCATCGGACTGACGCCGACGATGGGCGGCACGCAGCGGCTCGCCGCCCGGGCCGGGGTCGGCCGGGCCAAGGAGTTCGTCTTCACCGGTGACCTCTACGACGCCGCGACGCTCGAGCGGTGGAACGTCGTCAACCGGGTCCTGCCGGTCGACGGCTTCGACGAGGCCGCGCTGGCGTTCGTCCGCAGCATCGCGGTCGGGCCGACCCGGGCGTTCGGCGCCGCGAAGCAGATCCTGCGGCACTTCGAGGCCGGCGGCGTGCCGGAGGCCAACGCCCACACGACCGCGATCGCCGCGGAGCTCTTCGACACCGACGACCTGCAGCGCGGGATGGAGTCCTTCCTCGCCGACGGCCCCGGCAAGGCAACGTTCACGGGTCGCTGATCGCCCCGGACGTCGGTTTACCACGGTCCCTGAGGAGCTTGGCGCATCCCGCAGGAAGCATCCTGCGGGGTGCGCCAGGTTGCTGCGGGGGGACGCCCGACGCCGCCAGTTTTCTGAGGGACCGTGGTAAACCGTCAGAAGGTGTCGGGCTCCGCGGTCGTGGGCTGGGCGGCGCGGACGGCCCGGGTGGCGCGGTGCTCGGCCCAGAAGCTGACGACGGGGATCGTCCCGGCGAGCAGGGTCGTGATCGTGAACGGGATCGTCCACCGGGCGGCGCGGGCCAGCAGGGCGGCCGTGACCAGGAAGATCATGTAGAGCCAGCCGTGGGCGACGCCGAGGTAGGTCGTGATGTTCTCCCCGAGCTCCTGCGCCGACGACCCGTCACCGGCGAGGTACTTCAGCGGCACCCCGACGAGGATCAGGATGATCAGCAGGACGCCGACGATGTTGGCCATGACGCGGTAGCGGAGCAGCTCGGACTTCACGAGTCCGAGGCTACCTTCGCCCGCGAAGCCGCCCTGCTCTCGGTCGCCATGCGCCACCACATGAAGACCGCGAACGCGCCGAACACCCACCACTGCAGGGCGTACGCGAGGTTGCGCAGCCCGACGGTCCACGACACGTCACCCGGCTGCGGAGGCGGGACCAGGTCCAGGCCGCCACTGACCGCGGCGTCGGTGCTGATCGCGTAGCCGGCCCACAGGTCGTACGGCAGCACGTTGAGCAGCGTCGGGATCCGGACCGAGCCGATCGTGCCGCGGTCGGGGTCGTACGCCGCGGCGTTGCCCTCGCCGGGCTCGAGCACGCCGTCGAACGTCACGGCGCCGCGCGGGACGGCCGGCAGCTCTCCAGGCGTCGCGGACCAGCCGCGGACGACCATCAGGGCGTCGCCGTCGATCAGCACCGGCGCGAGCAGCCACGCGCCCGTACGCCCGTCCTGCTCCTTGTCGACGACCCAGACCTGCTGGTCGGCGGGGGCGAACGTGCCGGTGATCGTCACGGGTCGGTGGTTGAGCCGGCTCGTGAACGGCTCGGCGACGTCCCACAGCCCGGCGAACGCGACCCGGGGGACGTCCTGCTTGTCGGCGCGCTCGCCCTCCTTGCGGGAGTCGTAGACGCCGGCCTGCCACAGCCCCATCAGGACGCAGAACACCACCGCGACGACGGCGAAGACGTGCAGGCCGACCAGGCCCGGGGTGAACCAGCGTCGGACGGCCCCGCCGCGGGTCACGCCGTGAAGGGGGTGATGTCCGGGTAGAGCGGGAAGCGCTCAGCCAGGACGGTCACGCGCTTGCGCAGGCCCTCGAGGTCGACGTCGCCGGGCTGCAGCGCCGCCGCGATGATCTCGGCCACCTCGGTGAACTCGTCGGCGCCGAAGCCCCGGGTCGCCAGCGCGGGCGTGCCGATCCGCAGGCCCGAGGTCACCATCGGCGGCCGCGGGTCGTTGGGGACCGCGTTGCGGTTGACCGTGATGCCGGCCTCGTGCAGCCGGTCCTCGGCCTGCTGGCCGTCGAGCTCGGAGTCGCGCAGGTCGACCAGGACCAGGTGGACGTCGGTGCCGCCGCTCAGGACCTTGACGCCGGCAGCGGTCATGTCGTCGGCGAGCAGACGCCGCGCGAGGATCTGCGCCCCCTCGATCGTCCGCTCCTGGCGCTCCTTGAAGCCCGGCTCGAGCGCCATCTTGAACGCCACGGCCTTGGCCGCGATGACGTGCTCGAGCGGCCCGCCCTGCTGGCCCGGGAAGACCGCCGAGCGCATCTTCTTGGCGATCTCGGGGTCGTTGGTCAGGATCGCGCCACCGCGCGGACCGCCGAGGGTCTTGTGCGTCGTGGTCGTGACGATGTGCGCGTGCGGCAGCGGGCTGGGGTGCAGGCCGGCCGCGACGAGACCCGCGAAGTGCGCCATGTCGACCCACAGGCGGGCGCCGACCTCATCGGCGATCTCGCGGAACAGGGCGAAGTCGAGCTGGCGGGGGTACGCCGACCAGCCCGCGATGATGACGGTCGGGGAGTGCTCGCGGGCGAGTGCGCGCACCTCGTCCATGTCGACCAGGCCCGTCTCGGGCACGACGTGGTAGGCGATGGGGTGGTAGAGCTTGCCGGAGAAGTTGAGCTTCATGCCGTGCGTCAGGTGTCCGCCGTTGGCCAGGTCCAGGCCGAGGATCGTGTCACCGACCGTGGCGATCGCGTGCAGCGCGGCGGCATTGGCCGTGGCGCCCGAGTGCGGCTGCACGTTGGCGTAGTCGGCGTCGAACAGCTGCTTGAGCCGGTCGATCGCGATCGTCTCGACCTGGTCGACGAACTCGCAGCCGCCGTAGTAGCGCTTGCCGGGGTAGCCCTCGGCGTACTTGTTGGTCAGCACGCTGCCCTGGGCCTCGAGCGCGGCGACGGGCGCGAAGTTCTCCGACGCGATCATCTCGAGCGTCGACTGCTGGCGGTGCAGCTCGGCATCCAGAAGCGCTGCGATGTCGGGGTCGAACTCGGACAGGTGCTGATCGTGGCTCATGACGTCAAGAGTAACGGTCGGCCCCCACCCGCGGCCGCCCCCTTGGGGCTCCGGCTCAGCGGTCGGACTGGTTGCGCGACGCCTGCCGCGTCACGAGCACCGCGGCCTGCGTCCGGCGCTCCAGGCCGAGCTTGGACAGCAGCTGCGTCACGTAGTTCTTGATCGTCTTCTCGGCGAGGAACATCTCGCCGGCGATCTGCCGATTGGTCAGGCCCTCGCCGATCAGGGTCAGGATCCGGCGCTCCTGCTTGGTCAGTGCCGCGAGCGGGTCGTCGGCCGGCTGGCCCTCCCGGATGCGGGTCAGCACGCGCTGCGTCACGGCGGGGTCGAGCAGCGACTGACCCCCGGCGACCCGGCGCACCGCGTCGACGAGGTCCGTGCCGCGCACCTGCTTGAGGACGTAGCCCGCGGCGCCGGCCATGATCGCGGCGAACAGCGCGTCGTCGTCGTCGTACGACGTGAGGATGATGACCGCGATCGACGGGTCCGCGGAGCGTACGTCCCGACAGACCTCGATGCCCGAGCCGTCGGGCAGTCGCGCGTCGAGCACCGCGACGTGCGGCTTGACGACGGGGATGCGGGCCGCGGCCTCCTTGGCCAGGCCGGACTCGCCGACGACCTCGATGTCGGGCTCCTGCTCGAGCAGGTCCTTGAGGCCTCGCCGGACGACCTCGTGGTCGTCGAGCAGGAACAGTCGGATGGGTGTCTGGGTCATGTCGCCCTCCTGGGTACCGTCCAGTGGATCATGGTGCCTCCCGGACTGCTGTCGATCTCACAGCTGCCGCCGAGCAGCTCGGCCCGCTGACGGATGTTGCGGAGCCCCGTGCCGACCTTCGCGGCACCGAGCCCCCGTCCATCGTCGCCCACCCGGAGGTCGATCTCGCTGCTGACGTCGAGCTCGAGCAGCACGCGGGAGGCCTCGGCGTGCCGGACGATGTTGGACAGGGTCTCGCCGACGACCGCGAGCAGGTGCTCGCGCACGACGTCGGACACGACGCCGTCGACCGGGCCGGTCAACCGGACCTCCGGGCGGAAGCCGAGGAGCTTGGCGGCGTGGTCGACGGAGTGCTCGATCTGCGAGCGCAGGTCCTTGGCGTCCGGCGAGGTGCCGAGCGCGAAGATCGTCCGGCGGATGTCCTTGATCGTCTCGTCGATGTCGTCGATCGCGGACGACAGCCGGACCGCCGCGCTGGGGGAGGAGACCAGCTTGGTCGTGTTGTCGAGCATCAGGCCGATGCCGAACAGCCGCTGGATCACCAGGTCGTGAAGGTCCCGGCCGATCCGGTCACGGTCCTCGAACACCGCCAGCAGCGCCTGGTCCTCCTGTGCGCGGGCGACCTGCAGGACCAGCGCGGCCTGGTCGGCGAAGCGTTGCGGCACGGACGGGTCGAGCTCCCACCGGTCGGTCTGGTGACCCTTGAGCCAGCCGACCACCATGGCGCCGGCGTCCTCGGAGCTGCGCAGCGGCAGGACCATGAGCGAGCCGAGATCCGGCCAGCCGGGGGTCTTGTGCGCCTCGTAGCGGGGCTCGAGCTCGGTGTCGGGGACGACGATCGTCTGGAGCAGCCGGGCCGCGTCGCCGGCGATGCTCCGGTCGGTGCTGATCGTCTCCTCGACGATCCCCTCGGGGGGCATGCCCGAGACCGCGCGGACGATCAGCGAGCTCGCGTCCCTCGGCATCAGCAGCGCCACGAAGTCCGAGGCGGCGACGTCCCGGGCCCGGTCCGCCACGAGCTGCAGCGCCGTGGGGCGCGAGATCGGTGACAGCAGTGCCGTCGTGATCTCGGCCGCGGCCTCGAGCCATAGCCGCTGCCGCTCGCCCTGCTCGTAGAGGCGCGCGTTCTCGATCACGACACCGGCGGCCGAGGCCACCGCCGCGGCGAGCTCCTCGTCCTCGCGGCTGAAGCCCGCACCGTTGCGCTTGCCGATCAGGTAGAGGTTGCCGAACAGGAAGTCGTGGATGCGGACCGGGACGCCGATGAACGCCGACCGGCTCTCCTCGGGACCCGCGTCGGGGCCCGGCTGCGGGGCGGGCTGCTCCAGCAGGGTCACCAGGAGCTGCCGGCCGGGGTGCTGGTTGTCGACCACACCGGCGATGCCGTAGGCCGCGAACGACCCGATCCGGCGGTCGGAGCGGCGGTCGAGCACGTCCAGGAAGCCGCTCTCGGCGTCGACGAGATCGCCTGCCTGGCGCAGGATGCGCTCCAGCAGGCCGTCCAGCGAAAGATCGGACGACATCGACGCGACGGCGTCCAGCACGCCTCGCAAGCGGTCTCCCGCGACCTTGGCACTCCCAGCCATGTCACTCCCTTTCGGGCCAGCGTACGTAACTGGGCCGACACTTACCGAGGTTTTGGCGACCTTTGCGGACCCGGGCGAGGACGTAGGTCCCTGTGTGGAGGGGTCGCGCCGGACGAGGATGAGTGCAACGAACTCGTGTCGTGACTCACGGCTCTCCCGCCACGGTCGCCAGCGGATCTCCCTCCGCCCGGCCAGAGGATGGCGGTCACCTCTCCCGGTGCCCGGCATGAACGGCTCGAGCGAGCTGGACGTACTGCGACGTTCCAGGTCTCGGCCCCCACTGCGCACGCCGCGGCGGGGGCCTTCGTACACGACGGAATGCGCCGCGGCAGTAACCGAAATGCAATCATTCAGACCCGCACGGGCCTCTCGGGCGCGTGTAGCGTGCGGAAAAGGCTCGGTCCATCATGTGGACAACTCCGCCGTCGTCCGGACGGGCGCGGCTCGAACTCGTAGGAGAACAATGAGAATGTTCCGTCGGGGAACCGCGGTCATCGCGGTGTCCGCCATCGCCGGAGTGGCGTTGGCAGCGTGTGGCTCGGGCAAGGGCGACGACGCCAGCGGCTCGGGCATCGTCGTCGGCACCACGGACAAGGTCGTCTCGATCGACCCGGCCGGCTCGTACGACAACGGCTCGTCCAACGTCCAGACGCAGGTCTTCCAGTACCTCCTCAACTTCCCCGAGGGCAGCACCGAGCTGACCCCGGACGCCGCCGAGAAGTGCGACTACGACACCCCGACGACGTACGTCTGCACGATCAAGCCGGGCCTGACGTTCGCCAACGGCAACGAGCTCACCGCGTCCGACGTCGCCTTCAGCTTCAAGCGTGTCGTCGACATCGCCGACCCCAACGGCCCGTCCTCGCTCCTCGGCGCGATGAAGAGCGTCGAGGCCACCGACGACAAGACCGTGACCTTCACGCTCAACGCGCCCAATGACCAGACGTTCCCGCAGATCCTCGTGACGTCGGCCGGCCCGATCGTCGACGAGGAGACCTACCCGGCGGACAAGCTTCTCGACGACGACGCCGCGGTCAAGGCCAACGGCTTCTCGGGTCCCTACACGATCGCGAAGTACAGCAAGAACCAGCTCGCGGAGTTCAGGGCCAACCCGGACTACGACGGCACGTACGGCAAGGCGACGACCAAGCAGGTCACCTTCAAGTACTACGCCAAGGCCGAGAACCTCAAGCTCGACATCAAGAACAAGGACATCGACGTCGCGTACCGCTCGCTGACGCCGACCGACATTGCCGACCTCGACAAGACCGACGGCGTCAAGGTCTACACCGGCGCGGGCGGCGAGCTGCGCTACATCACGTTCAACCTCAAGACGATGCCCGGTGACAGCAAGGAGCAGAAGCTCGCGATCCGCCAGGCCATGGCCGCGTCGGTCGACCGTGCCGAGCTGTCCAAGCAGATCTACAAGGACACGTTCACCCCGGCGTACTCGATGGTCCCGAACGGCCAGGCCGGGGCGACCGAGCCGTTCAAGGACGTCTACGGCGAGACCCCGGACAAGGCAAAGGCCAAGAAGTTCCTGGACGACGCCGGCGTCAAGGCTCCCGTCACGATCAAGCTGCAGTACAACCCCGACCACTACGGCTCCAGCTCGGACCAGGAGTACAACGCGGTCAAGCGTCAGCTCGAGGCGACCGGCCTGTTCAACGTCGACCTCCAGTCGACCGAGTGGGTCAC
>NZ_JAOPXQ010000065.1 GCF_025965075.1 Aeromicrobium sp. | reverse complement strand
GAAGCCCGCTACTCGGAGTACCTCGAGCTCGACCTCGGCGACGTCGTCCCGTCCATCGCCGGCCCCAAGCGCCCGCAGGACCGGGTCTCGCTGACCGAGAGCAAGGAGTCGTTCCGCACCGCGCTCGCCGACTACACCGAGCAGGACCTCAACGGCTACGACGAGGCCGTCGACGAGTCCTTCCCGGCGTCCGACACCCCCAGCAGCACCGACGACGGCAAGAACGGCGACAAGCCCAACGCGCCGGCCCCGTCCGGCGCCGGCCGGGCGAGCAACCCGCAGCACGTACGCCTCGAGGACGGCACGGAGTTCGAGCTCGACCACGGCGCCGTCACGATCGCCGCGATCACGTCGTGCACCAACCCGTCGAACCCGTCGGTCATGATCGGCGCGGGCCTGCTGGCCAAGAAGGCCGTCGAGAAGGGCCTGCACAGCAAGCCGTGGGTCAAGACGACGCTGGCGCCCGGTTCGAAGGTCGTCACGGACTACTACGAGAAGTCCGGGCTCAATGTCTACCTCGACAAGCTCGGCTTCAACCTGGTCGGCTACGGCTGCACGACCTGCATCGGCAACTCCGGTCCGTTGATCCCCGAGGTCAGCAAGGCCGTCAACGACGGCGACCTCGCGGTCACCGCGGTGCTGTCGGGCAACCGCAACTTCGAGGGTCGGATCAACCCCGACATCAAGATGAACTACCTCGCGTCGCCGCCGCTGGTCATCGCGTACGCGCTGGCCGGCTCGATGGACGTCGACCTGTACACCGAGCCCCTCGGGCAGGACCAGGACGGCAACGACGTCTTCATGAAGGACATCTGGCCGACGCCGCAGGAGGTCGAGGACGTCATCGCGGCCTCGATCGACGCCGACACGTTCAGCCGTGAGTACGCCGACGTGTTCGCCGGTGACGAGCGCTGGCAGAACCTGCCGACACCCGACGGTGACGTGTTCGAGTGGGACCCCGAGTCGACCTACGTCCGCAAGGCGCCCTACTTCGACGGCATGGACCGCGAGCCGTCGCCGGTCGAGGAGGTCAGCGGCGCCCGGGTGCTGCTGAAGCTCGGCGACTCGGTCACGACCGACCACATCAGCCCCGCCGGTGCGATCAAGAAGGACAGCCCCGCGGGCAAGTACCTCTCCGAGCACGGCATCGAGGCTCGCGACTTCAACTCGTACGGCTCGCGCCGTGGCAACCACGAGATCATGATCCGCGGCACGTTCGCCAACATCCGTCTGCGCAACCAGATGGCACCCGGCACGGAGGGCGGCTTCACCCGCAACCTCATCGCCGACGGCGAGGTGACCTCGGTGTTCGAGGCGTCCGAGGCCTACCAGGCCGCCGGCGTCCCGCTCGTCGTCCTGTCGGGCAAGGAGTACGGCTCGGGCTCGTCCCGCGACTGGGCGGCCAAGGGCACGGCCCTGCTGGGCGTCAAGGTCGTCATCGCGGAGTCCTACGAGCGCATCCACCGCTCGAACCTGATCGGCATGGGCGTCCTCCCGCTGCAGTACCCCGCGGGCCAGAGCGCCGAGTCGTTGGGCCTGACGGGCGAGGAGACGTTCGACTTCACGGGCATCACCGAGCTCAACGAGGGCAAGACGCCGAAGACGGTCCACGTCAAGGCAGGAGACGTCGAGTTCGACGCGGTCGTCCGCATCGACACGCCGGGCGAGGCCAACTACTACCGCAACGGCGGCATCATGCCGTACGTGCTGCGGAGCCTGCTCGACTGAGCACGTCCGCACTGCAGGTCCAGGGGCATCGCCGTTCGCGGCGGTGCCCCTGACTTTGGTCCCGACTTCGCAGATTTGTCCGCCACGCCGACAATTTGTTGTCGGAGGTGCTGGACGTGACCCCAGTCACGCTATACGTTGTGCCAAACAACAAACGCGTTACGTGGGCGAAACATGATCGGCCGCGACGCACAACTGGAGGAATGGAGGCGGTCTGTGTGAAGCGGACACGCAATCTCGTGCTGGCGACGATCATGGGTGGGGCTCTCGCGCTCAGCGCATGTGGCGGCAGCGACAGCGAAGGCGGCGGCAGCGACGGCGGCGGCGGCGGCAAGGCGGACGGCAAGATCGGCGTCATCCTTCCCGACACCAAGTCCTCGGTCCGCTGGGAGAGCGCCGACAAGCCGGCTCTTGAGAAGGCCTTCAAGGCGGCAGGCGTCCAGTACACGGTGCAGAACGCCGAGGGTGACGCCGAGAAGATGCAGACCATCGCCGACAGCATGATCACCGACGGCGTCACGGTCCTCGCGATCGTCAACCTCGACTCCGACTCGGGTGCGGCCATCGAGGAGAAGGCCAAGAGCCAGGGCGTCAAGACCATCGACTACGACCGGCTGACGCTGGGTGGCTCGGCCGACGTCTACATCTCGTACGACAACAGCAAGGTCGGCGCCCTGCAGGGCGAGGGACTCGAGAAGTGCCTCGGCGACAAGGACGCCAACATCATCTACCTGAACGGCTCGCCGACCGACAACAACGCGACGCTGTTCAAGCAGGGCGCGCACAGCGTCCTCGACAAGAACAAGAAGTACAAGAGCGTCGGTGAGCAGGCCGTGCCGGACTGGGACAACGACCAGGCCGTCACGATCTTCGAGCAGCTCTACACCAAGGTCGACGGCAAGGTCGACGGCGTCTACGCGGCCAACGACGGTCTCGCCGGCGGCGTCATCTCGATCCTGGACAAGAACGGACAGGCCGGCAAGGTCCCCGTGACGGGTCAGGACGCGTCGATCGAGGGTCTGCAGAACATCCTCGCCGGCACGCAGTGCATGACGATCCAGAAGTCGGCCAACGGACAGGCCAAGGCCCTGGCCGAGACGGCCATCGCGATGGTCAAGGGTAACAAGGCCGAGACCACCGGCACCGTCAAGGACGACACCGGCAAGCGTGACGTCCCGGCGATCCTGCTGGATCCCGTCGCGATCGACAAGACGAACGTCCAGGCGGTCGTCGATGCCGGCGACCTGAAGGCGTCCGACATCTGCACGGGCAAGTACGCCAAGCTCTGCACGGACAACGGCGTCAAGTAGTTCGCACGGGGGTGCGGCTTCTCCGGTCCACAGCCGGGGAGCCGCACCCCACCGCTGTTACCCCCACCAGCACATCTCTCGGAAGGATCGCCCGATGAGCGACTCACCCCTCCTCTCCCTGCGGGGAGTCAACAAGAGCTTCGGCGTGGCGCACGTGCTGCACGACGTCGACCTGAACATCTATCCCGGCCAGGTGACGGCGCTCGTCGGCGACAACGGTGCCGGCAAGTCGACCCTGGTCAAGGCGCTCGCGGGCATCTATCCCGCGGACACCGGTGAGTACCTCTTCGAGGGCAGGCCCGTCTCGGTGCACGGCCCCAAGGACGCCTCGGCGCTCGGCATCGAGGTCGTCTACCAGGACCTCGCGCTGTGCGAGAACCTCGACATCGTCGAGAACATGTTCCTCGGCCGGGAGATCCGCAAGGGCCCGTTCCTCGACGAGACCACGATGGAGAGCAAGGCCCGGCAGGTGCTGGCATCGCTGTCGGTGCGCACCGTGAAGTCCGTGCGCCAGAGTGTCTCGAGCCTGTCCGGTGGCCAGCGCCAGACCGTGGCGATCGCCAAGTCGGCCCTGTGGAACTCCAAGGTCGTGCTGCTCGACGAGCCGACCGCCGCCCTCGGCGTCGCCCAGACCGCGCAGGTGCTGCAGCTCGTCCGCCGCCTCGCCGACCAGGGCGTCGGCGTCATGCTGATCTCGCACAACCTCACCGACGTCTTCGAGGTGGCCGACCGCATCACAGCGCTCTACCTCGGACGCGTCGCGGCCGATGTCGCAGTCAAGGACGTCACCTCCCGCCAGATCGTCGAGCTCATCACGACGGGCTCCTCGTCCGACCTCCCCTCGTCCTCGTCCGCCGCGACGGTCTGAACCCGAAAGCCACTGACATGACTGACATCATCACCGAAGCCGAGGAAGCAGGCTTCGCCTCCGACCGCACGCAGTCCCACACGCTGGGCGAGGCCACCCGGGCGTACGTCACCCGCGTCCGCGGCGGCGACATGGGCTCGCTGCCGGCCATCTTGGGCCTCGCGGTCCTCTTCGTGGTCTTCGGCTTCGCCAACGACCGCTTCCTGTCGGCGCTCAACATGGCCAACCTCATCACGCAGGCCGGCGCCATCATGGTGCTGGCGATGGGCCTGGTCATGGTCCTGCTGCTGGGCGACATCGACCTGTCGGCAGGTGTCGCCGGCGGCGTGTCCGCCTGCGTCATGGGCCTGCTCATCGTCAAGCACGACCAACCGTGGTACCTCGCGGTGCTCGCCGCGCTGGTCACCGGCGCCGCGATCGGCCTGATCATCGGCGTGCTGGTCGCCAAGCTCGGCATTCCGTCGTTCGTCGTGACGCTGGCGTTCTTCCTCGGCCTGCAGGGCGTGACCCTCAAGCTGATCGGCGAGGGTGGCTCGGTCCGCGTGTCCGACCCGGTCATCAGCGGCATCACGAAGGACAACCTGAGCCCGCTGTGGGGCTGGATCCTCGCCGTCGCGATCATCGTCGGCTACGCGGTCCTCGCGCTGCTCAGCCACCGCCGGAAGGTCGAGAAGGGCCTGCAGCACCAGCCGCTCGCCGTCGTGATCGGGCAGATCATCGTCCTGGGGCTGATCCTCATCGGCGTCACGGCCGTGCTCAACGTCAACCGCGCGCCCAACCCGGGCTTTGTCATCGAGGGCATCCCGTACGTCCTGCCGGTCGTCGCCGTCCTGCTGATCTTCTGGACCTTCGTGCTGGCCCGCACGTCGTACGGCCGCCACGTCTACGCCGTGGGCGGCAACCCCGAGGCGGCCCGCCGCGCCGGCATCAACGTCGACCGCATCCGCATCTCGGTGTTCATGATCGGCTCGTCGATGGCGGCGCTCAGCGGCATCATCGCGGCGTCCAACGGCGGCAAGGTGTCGACGTCGTCCGGTGGCGGCAACGTCCTGCTGTACGCGGTCGGTGCGGCCGTCATCGGCGGCACGAGCCTGTTCGGCGGCAAGGGCAAGGCCCGCGACGCCGTGATCGGTGGTCTGGTGATCGCGACGATCGCCAACGGGCTCGGCCTGCTCAACCAGGCGTCGTACATCAACTTCCTCGTGACCGGCGGCGTCCTGCTCCTCGCGGCGAGCGTCGATGCGATCTCACGCAGGCGGCGTTCCGCGACAGGCCTCTGACCATGGCATCGGCCGGGCGCGCAGGCGTCGGCACCAACCAGGAAGATGTCCGGCGGCACAATCTCGGGACCGTCCTCGGTCACGTGCATCGTGCCGGCCGGCTCTCCCGGGCGGAGCTGACGACCAGGATGGGACTCAACCGCAGCACGATCGCCGGACTGGTGACCGAGCTGGAGTCGTTGGGCCTGGCCGAGCAGGCCAAGCCCTCCGGCGCCCGCATCGGCGCGGGTCGTCCGTCGGTCGACGTCAAGGCCAAGCCGGGGGCATACGTCCTCGCGGTCGACCTGCGGGTCGACGGGCTGACCGTGGCGCGGGTGGGACTGGGCGGTGTCGTGCTGGCGCGCGCCACCGGCCCGGTCCCGCCGGGCCACGACCCGGAGGCGATCAGCACGTCGGTCGTCGAGCTCATGCGGCTCGTCGTCAAGGACGTCGAGCCGGGGTCCGCGCTGGTCGGTGTCGGGGTGGGCATCCCCGGGATCATCCGGGCCGAGGACGGCCTGGTCCGGCTCGCGCCCAACCTGGGCTGGCGGGACGTCCCGTTCGCCAAGATCCTGTCGGCGCGCATCGGCGGACTGGGTGTGCCGGTGCTGGGCAACGACGCCGATCTCGGCGCGCTCGCCGAGCACCTCCGCGGTGCCGGGGTGGGCGTCGAGGACCTGGTCTACCTGTCCGGCGAGGTCGGTGTCGGTGCCGGCGTCATCGTGAGCGGCCACAAGCTCGAAGGCGCGGGCGGCTACGCCGGCGAGATCGGGCACCTGCCCTTCGTCCCGGACGGTCGGCTGTGCCACTGCGGGGCGTACGGCTGCTGGGAGACCGAGATCGGCGCGGAGGCCATCGCCCTGGCGATCGGCTGCCCGCCGGAGCGGCTCGGCGCGCTGGGGGAGTACCTCGACGGCGTGCACGAGGCGTCACCCGACCTGCGGGTCGTCGGCCGGGCCCTCGGTCGGGGGCTGGCCGGGGTGGTCAACATGCTCAACCCGCGCGTCATCGTCCTGGGTGGCTATCTCCGCTCGTTGTTCCCGCTCGTCCACGTGGACGTCGAGGCCGAGCTCGAGATCCACGCCCTGACCGCTCCCCGTGAGCTGGTCAGGGTGACCCTGCCGGGTCTGGGTGGTGACTCGGTCCTCCACGGTGCGGCCGAGCTCGCCTTCGAGCCCCTGCTGGCCGACCCGGTCGGCCGACTGGCGGCGGCCTGCCACGACGCCGAGGAGGCCCTCGCCGGCTGAGATGCCGGCGGCCGTGCTTTCGGCTGGCTCCCGTCTCAGCTCAGCGTCGAGCGCTCGAGATCTGGTTGCACAGCGCCCAGATGACGAGGACGTCGAACGCGATCACGATGAGCGTCCACACGGGGTAGTACGGCAGGAAGGCGAAGCTGAGGACCGCGCCCAGCCCCCCGATGCCGACGCCGACGACGTAGCCCCATACCCGTCCGGTCAGGATCGCGAGTGCCGTGGCGAGGCTCAGCGCGCCCATCACGACGTGTATCCACCCCCAGGCCGTGACGCCGAGCTTGTAGGAGTAGTCGACGCCGGTCGAGTACACCTCGTCGTCCGCGATCGCGGAGATGCCCTCGAGCAGCTGGAACACCCCCGTGATCAGCAGCATCGCGCCCGCGAAGCTGACCAGTCCGTAGGCGGTCGCGCTCTTGGCAGGGCTTCCGTGGGTGCTGCGCGTCGGTGTCGTGGTCATGGGTGCTCCCGTCGATCTTTGCGCGGCACGTTAGCCCGAGAGCCCGTTCCCGCTCTCACCCGCGACGGGTGACCGCGCATCGAGCCAGCGGGCGGGGCGGAGTTCACCACCCGCGGGTGACCTCGCGGCCCGCGCGGGGCCTCAGTCTCGACGTATGACCGGGCCTGCGGGCCGTCGCATGATCGAGGGAGCGGGACATGGGCACCCTGACGGTGTGGAAGTTCGAGACGACGACCGGCGCTGACGATGCCGAGAGGACGCTGCTGCGGCTGTCCGAGGAAGGCGTGATCACGGTGCACGACGCAGCGACGGTCACCTGGGAGGTCGGGAAGAAGAAGCCCAAGACCAGGCAGCTCAGTCCCACGGCCGCGGGCGGTGCGCTGGGCGGATCGTTCTGGGGCCTGCTGTTCGGCATGATCTTCTTCGTGCCGCTCCTCGGAGCCGCGATCGGGGCCGCCTCCGGGGCGTTGGCCGGATCCCTGACCGACGTCGGCATCGACGACGACTTCATCAAGCGGGTGCGCGAGCAGGTCACGCCCGGCACCTCGGCACTGTTCCTGCTCGTCCGACGCGGAGATCGACCGGGTGCGCGACACGTTCGCCGAGGGGGAGAGGCCCGAGCTCATCTACACCAACTCGAGCAACGACCAGGAGGACGCGCTGCGCGAGGTCTTCGCTGAGTGACGGCGGCGTCATGGTTACCGAGGCGTGATGGACCGCGACGGCCACCGCCGGGTTGCCACCACGGTGGCGTGGGGCCGGGCACACGCCGAGCGGGTCCTGCGCCTGACCACGGTCCGGCGTCTGCTGTCGGCGCTCCTGCGGCTCGAAGTGGTCGACCGGTCCATGGCGCTCGCCGCCCAGGCCCTGCTGGCCCTCCTCCCGCTGCTGGTCGTGGCGGCGGCCTTCCTGCCCGACACCGTCGTCGACGCGGGCCTCGATCGGGTCCGGGCGGTCACCGGGATCGGCGCCGCCCAGACCTCGGTGCTGGGGGAGGACGTGACGGGCGGGGTCGACGTCGACCAGGCCAGGTCCCAGGCGGGGGTCATCGGGGTCCTGATCACGGTCTTCTCGGCCAGCAGCTTCTCCCGGGCGATGCAGCGGGCGTACGAACGGGTGTGGGACCAGCCCCACGAGGGCGGGCTCCTGGGCCGCCGGAGGTCCTTCGTGTGGTTGATGGCCTGGCTGGTCGGCCTGCAGACGCTCGCCCTGCTGGGTGGGGTGCTGGGTCGTGGCACGGGGATTGCCGGGTCGGTCCTCGCGTTCACGGTGCGGGTGCTGCTGGCCGGGCTGCTGTGGTGGTGGTCGCTGCACTTCCTGCTGCACCAGCGGGTCCGTTGGCGCCCGCTGCTGCCGGCGGCGGCGATCACGGGGCTCGCGATCGTGGCCTACACCGCCGGGTCGACGCTGGTCATGCCGGCGTACGCCACGTCGTCGGCGGGAGAGTTCGGCGCTCTGGGTCTCGTGCTGACGGTGGCCACCTGGCTCGTCGGCTTCGCCGGGGTGCTCCTGGTCTCGGCCGTGACGGGCCGGGTCGTCGCGGAGGACCCGGGTCTCCAGGCCCTGGGTCGGTGGATCACTCGTGGTTGGCGCGGCGCCTGGCCGCCGCGCGGGTCGTGGCGACGTCGCGGACCCGAGAGCTGACCACGGCCGCGGTCGTGGCCACGAAGACGACGTCGAACACCATCTGGACCAGGACGAGGGTGCGCGCGGCCTGCCCCTCCGCGTGGATGTCGCCGTAGCCGACGGTCAGGATCGTGCTGACGGTGAAGTAGAGCGCGTCGACCCGGGTCTCGAGACCGTCGACCTCGCCGTGGTGCCGCAGCTCGAGGACGTAGTAGACCATCGCGAAGGAGAGCGTCATGACGACCACGGCCAGCACCAGGCCGTCGATGCGCCGGTCACTGTCCAGCACGGCGAGGCGGAGCTGGCGGACCACGACCCAGGCGGTCACGGTGAGCAGCAGCACCACGACGACCACCCGCCCGAGGACGCTCGCGCGGGTGTCGGCCGAAGTCGGCACGATGAAATAGACCATGACGAGCAGCACCAGGACCGCCGTCCGGTGCAGCCAGTCGACCAGCGTGCTCATGCCCGGTCGCCGACTGCGCCGGTGAGGACGTGGACCCCCGCGTTGAGGATGCTGATCAGCAGGGCGGCGACCACGGTGCTCAGCGGGCCGCCGACGTCGAGGTGGTCCGTGATTCCCGCCGACAGGGCGAGCAGGACCCCGTTGACGACCAGTGCGAACAGGCCGAACGTCATGAGCGTGACGGGCAGGGACAGCAGCCGCAGCAGCGGGCCGATGATCGCGTTGACCAGCCCGAAGACCGCGGCAGCGAGCAGGACACCGAGGAATCCACCGCTGATCTCGACGTCAGGCACGGCCCAGGCCGTGATCGCCAGCACCGCGGCGAGCAGGACCCAGCGCAGGAGCAGCGATCTCAGCATGCCCGCATCGTGCTCAGACCGCACCGATCGGGGCTCACCCGCCGGGGGTGAACGCCGGTCAGACCGCGAGCGCGCCCGTGAGCACCTCGGCGAGCGCGTCCTCGGCGGCACCCAGGGCGGCGCCATGGATGCCCAGCGAGCTGAGCCGGATCTCAGGGAGGTGGATCCCGGCGGTCGGGAGCCGCTCCGCCAGGACCGCCGCGGCGGCGGGCACGACATGCTCGCCGAGGGGTACGAAGTATCCGCCGAGCACGATCGCCGACGGATCGAGCACCGCGGCCAGCGTCGCGAGCCCACGACCCAGGTCGTGTCCCAGGCTCTCGAGCGCGACCCGGACGGCGGGGTCGGTCTCGGCGCGCTCGGCCACCGCGGTCGCGGTCTGCAACGGGGTGGCGCGCTCCGGCATCCCGACCCCGAGCAGCATGGCTCGCAGGCCGATCGAGGCCTCCCAGCAGCCCCGCCGCCCGCACCCGCAGGTCGCGTCGGGATTGCCGATCGGCATGTGACCGACCTCCCCGGCGAAGCCCGCGCCACCCCGCATCAGTCGCCCGTCCTGGACGATGCCGGCCCCGATGCCGATCGTGCCGGTGATGTACAGCGAGTCGCGGACGTCCGCGGCGACACCGTGGGAGGCCTCCGCGAGGGCCGCGCAGTTCGCGTCGTTGTCGACCGTCGTCGGGCAGCTCCCGTCGAACGCCGCCTCGAGCTCGGTGGCGAGCTGGCGCCCGTCCCAGCCGAGGTTGGGCGCCCACGACACCGTCCGGTTGTCGTGCGCCACGAGGCCCGGCACGGCGACCGTGGCACCCACGACGGTGTGGCCGCTCGCGAGCAGCGCGGAGCGCACGTCGGTGGCCAGGCCGATCAGCTCGCGCGCGCTGGGCGGGGTGCCGGCCGTGGTGACGGGCCGGGTCTCGACGACCTTGACCCGCCCAGCCAGGTCGAGCGCGACGGCGGCGACGTAGTCGACATTGACCTCGAGCCCGAGCCCGATGATCGACTCACCCGTCAGCGTCACGGGGCGCCCCGGCCGGCCCCGGCCCGACGGCACCGAGTCGTCCTCCGCGACGGCGCCGCCGGCCTCGAGCGTCCCGACGATCGTGCCCACCGTCGCCTTGGCCAGCCCCGTGCGCCGGGCCAGCTCGGTGCGGGTCGCCGGGCCGTCGGACCGCAGCGACCGAAGCACCAGGCCGGTGTTCTGCCGGCGAAGGTGCTCGGTCCCGGCCGGGGCCCCCGTCACGGTCACGATCAGCGCACGCCGTAGAGGTGCTCGAGCGCCAGCTGGTCGAGGTGCTCGAACGCCGCACCGCGGGCCGCGAGCTCGTCCGGATCGGCCAGCTCGGCCTGCTCCAGCTCGGCCCAGCCCTCGCCCTCGGCGAGCGTCGGCACCGACAGCTCGGGGAGCTTGGCCGCCTCCAGCGCCGCCTGCACCTCGGGATCGGCGCGGAACGCCTGCACCTTGTCACGCAGGATCAGGTAGTTGGTCATGCACGCCTCGGCCGCGACCCAGACACCCTTGTCGTCCTCGGTGCGCGGGGTCTTGAAGTCGAAGTGCACCGGGCCGTCGTAGCCGCCGGCGAGGATCGTGTCGACGACCCAGAAGGCGCCGCGCACGTTGCCGGCGCCGAAGCGGAAGTCCTGGTCGTAGCGGGGACCGGTCTGGCCGTTGAGGTCGATGTGGAACAGCTTGCCCTGCCACATCGCCTGCGCGTAGCCGTGGGCGGCGTTGAGCCCGGCCATCTCCTCGTGCCCGATCTCGGGGTTCACGCCGACGTTCTCGGAGCGGTCGAGGGTGTTGATGAACGCCAGCGCGTGCCCGATCGTCGGCAGCAGGATGTCGCCGCGGGGCTCGTTGGGCTTGGGTTCGATCGCGAACTTGATGTCGTAGCCCTTGTCGTGGACGAACTCGCCCAGGACGTTGAACGCCTCGCGGTAGCGGTCAAGCGCCGCCGCGACGTCCTTCGCGGCACCGGACTCGGCGCCCTCGCGGCCGCCCCAGCAGACGTACACCTTGGCGCCGAGCTCGGCGGCGAGGTCGATGTTGCGCATGACCTTGCGGATCGCGAAGCGCCGGACGTCGCGGTCGTTGGACGTGAAGCCACCGTCCTTGAAGACCGGGTGGGTGAACAGGTTGGTCGTCGCGGTCGTCACGGCGAGCCCGGTGTCGGCGAGGCCCTTCTTCCACCGGTCGATGATGGCGTCGCGCGAGGCGTCGTCGGAGCCGAACGGGATCAGGTCGTCGTCGTGGAAGTTGACGCCGTATGCGCCGAGGCGCGCGAGGTTCTCCAGCGCGTAGATCGGGTCCATGTCGGCCCGGGTCGGCTCGCCGAAGGGGTCGCGGCCCGGGTAGGCCACGGTCCACAGGCCGAAGGAGAACTTGTCGTCACGGGTGGGGGTGGGGATGCTCATGGTCAACCAATCTGTTGTGGGTGTCAGGACGTGCGGTCGCGCAGGCGTGCGTAGGCCTCACGCACGAGCGGGTTCGGTGTGGCGGTGTACGTCTCGGCGTGCGGTGGCGCCCAGGACGGCGGCTCGGTGCTGCCGGACCAGGCCCAGGCGGCCTGGCGGGCCGCGCCGAGGGCGACGTACTCCCCGGGTGCCGGCACGGTGACGGGTGCCCCGAGGATCGCGGGGGCGAGAGCGTGGACGGCCGGGTTGCCGGCCGCGCCGCCGACCAACAGGATGCGGGTCGCGGTCTCGCCGGTCATCCCGGTCAGCAGGTCGACGGCGTCGGCGAGCGAGCACAGCAGCGCCTCGAACGCCGCCCGGGCGACGTCCTCGCGGCTCGTGCCGGAGGTCAGCCCGGCCCACGTGCCGGTCGCGTCGGGACGGTTGGGCGTCCGCTCGCCGTCGTAGTAGGGCGAGATCGTCAGGCCGTTGGCCCCGGCCGGGGCGGCGAGGGCCAGGCGACCCAGCTCGCCGTGGTCGACGCCCAGCAACCGGCACTGCAGGTCGAGGATCCGCGCCGCGTTCATCGTCGTGGCCATCGGCAGGAAGCGGCCCGTCGCGTCGGCGAAGCCGGTCACCGAGCCGGTCCCGTCGGCGATGCGGCTCACGCTCACGGCCGAGGCGACGCCCGAGGTGCCGATCGACACCACGACGTCGCCCGGCCCCAGGTCGAGGGCGAGGGCGGCGGCCATGTTGTCGCCGGTCCCGGCGCCGACGGCGAGTCCCGTGGCGGTCTTGGCGGCGATGCCGGACGGCGCCACGATCCGCGGCAGGCCGACGGCGTGACCGATTGCTGCCTCGGCGAGATCGGGGCGCCAGGCATCGTCGGCGGTCGAGAAGTAGCCGGTGCCCGACGCGTCGCCACGGTCGGTGAACGCCTCGCCGCTGCCGACGACGTGCCGTGACACGTAGTCGTGGGGGAGGAGCACCTCGTGCGTACGCGCCGCGGCCTCGGGCTCGTGGTCGCGGAGCCAGCGCAGCTTGGTCGACGTGAACGAGGCGACCAGCACGCTGCCGACCGTCTCGGCGCAGGCCTGCGGCCCGCCGAGCTCCGCCACGAGGTCGACCGCGGCGGCGCTCGACCGGGTGTCGTTCCAGAGCAGGGCGTCGTGGACGGGCTCGCCGGCTCGGTCCAGCGCGACCATGCCGTGCTGCTGGCCGCCGATCGAGATGGCCGACGCGCGGGGGAGCAGCCCGTCGGTGGCCTGGTCGAAGGCGTCGAGCCAGGCGCGCGGGTCGACCGCGGTGCCGGTCGGATGCGGCGCCGACTGCTGCGCGACGACCCGGCCGTCGCTCGCGTCGACCAGGACCGCCTTGGTGGACTGGGTCGACGAGTCGATGCCGAGCACGAGGTCTGCTGCCATGCACCATGTTTAGTACGACTCTTGAACTAAGTCAAGGTCCCGGGCACCCGGCACACTGGTCGGCGTGACGATTCATCCCGACCACCCGTTCGTGCCGCCCGAGGGAGAGCGCGATCCGTTGCGCCGGCTCCGCGGGCGGATGCCGGCTCCCGTCACGGTCTGGTCGACCGGGCAGGGGCGCGACCGGCACGGCCTGACCGTCTCGTCGGTGCTCGTCGCGGACGGCGAGCCCCCGCAGGTGCTGGGGCTGGTCGATCCCGACTCGGACTTCTGGGACGCCACGCCCACGACGTGGGTCGTCAACGTCCTGGGCGCCGAGCACCGCTTCCTCGCCGACGCGTTCGCTGGGACGGCTCCCGCGCCCGGCGGCCCGTTCACGCTGGGCACGTGGACCGACAGCGAGTGGGGGCCGGTGCTCGAAGGGACCGCGGGCTGGATCGGCGTACGCCTGGTGGACCAGGCACCCCGGTCGGTCGGCTGGGGCTCGCTGGTCCAGGGGGAGATCGAGTCGATCACGGTCGGTGCGGCCGACGCGCTGATCCACCTGCGGGGCCGCTACCGCGAGGCGCGCACCGACGACGCGCCCCGTCCCGGCGGCACACCGTGACCCGGTCGACCTCCCGTGGGCGCGCAGTCACTCAGCACGCCGATAGACTGACTCCTATGGCAGATGACGGGAAGGTGGCACCGGTGAGCGTTCTCTCGGGCCTGTCCGGACCAGCCGACCTGCGGGACCTCGACGAGGACGAGCTGAGCCGTCTCGCCGCCGAGATCCGCGAGCTGCTGATCACCTCGGTCGCCTCCAACGGCGGCCACCTGGGCCCCAACCTGGGTGTCGTGGAGCTCGGCATCGCGATCCACCGGGTCTTCGAGTCGCCCGCCGACCGGGTCGTGTGGGACACGGGCCACCAGGCGTACGTCCACAAGATGCTGACGGGACGCGCGGGACAGTTCGGCGCGCTGCGCACCGAGGGCGGCCTGTCGGGCTACCCGAGCCGCGCCGAGTCCGAGCACGACTGGGTCGAGAACTCCCACGCCTCGACGAGCCTGTCCTACGCCGACGGCATGGCCAAGGCCAACCACCTGCTCGGCAAGCCCGACCACGTCGTCGCCGTGATCGGCGACGGTGCGCTGACCGGCGGCATGGCCTGGGAGGCGCTCAACAACATCGCGGCCGACAAGGACCGCCGCCTCGTGGTGATCGTCAACGACAACGGCCGGTCCTACACGCCGACCGTCGGTGGCCTGGCCAACCGGTTGACCGACATCCGCACCAACCCCAGGTACGAGCCGGCGCTCAACGCGATCAAGGATCGCCTGACGCACACCCGCTTCGGCGGCGCGAAGGCCTACGAGGCGCTGCACGCGATCAAGAAGGGCGTCAAGGACGCGCTCGCGCCGCAGGGCATGTTCGAGGACCTCGGGCTGAAGTACATCGGCCCCGTCGACGGTCACGACCGCGAGACGCTCGAGCACGCGCTGAGCCAGGCCAAGCGGTTCGGCGGCCCGGTCCTGGTCCACGTCCTGACCACCAAGGGCCAGGGCTACGACATCGCGGTGGCCAACGAGAACGACCAGATGCACCAGGCCAACCCGTTCGACCGCGAGACCGGCGAGGCGGTCAACGTCGCACCCGCCGGGTGGACCTCGGTGTTCCGTGACGAGATCGTCCGCATCGCCGACGAGCGTCCCGACGTCGTCGGGATCACCGCCGCGATGCTCTACCCGGTCGGCCTCGACGCCTTCGCGGACAAGTTCCCCGACCGGGTCTTCGACGTCGGCATCGCCGAGCAGCACGCCGTCACGAGCGCCGCGGGCCTCGCGATGGGCGGGCTGCACCCCGTCGTGGCGGTCTACGCGACGTTCATCAACCGTGCGTTCGACCAGGTCCTGCTCGACGTCGCGCTGCACAAGTGCGGCGTGACGTTCGTTCTCGACCGCGCCGGCGTGACGGGCGACGACGGGGCGAGCCACAACGGTATGTGGGACATGTCGCTGCTGCAGATCGTCCCGGGCCTGCGGCTCGCGGCACCCCGGGACGGCTCCCAGCTGCGCGAGCTGCTCCGTGAGGCCGTCGACGTCGACGACGCCCCCACCGTCGTGCGCTTCGCCAAGGGTGCGGTGTCCGAGAACCTGCCCGCGATCGAGCGGGTCGGGACGTACGACGTGCTGTCCCGCGACGCCGCGCAGGACGTGCTGGTCGTCGCGGTCGGCGTGTTCGGGCACATGGGCATCGAGGTCGCGGACCTGCTCCGGGCCGCGGGCCACGGCGTCACGGTCGTGGATCCGCGCTGGGTCAAGCCCGTGGATCCGGCGCTCGCAGCTCTGGCCGGTCACTTCGACCTCGTCGTGACGCTGGAGGACAACGGGCGCCAGGGCGGTGTGGGTGCGGCCTACACGCAGGCCGTCCGGGACGCCGGCATCGACACCCCGATCCAGGTGCACGGCGTCGCGCAGGAGTTCCTCGACCATGCCAAGCGCAACGTGATCCTGGGCCGGCTCGGCCTGACCGCCGAGGCGGTTGCCGGCGACACACTCGCGGCGCTGGCCCGGAATACCCCCGCCGGATGAGTGGTTGACCATGGCGATGAAGAGCTGGCGAGCACGACGTTCCGAGGACCCGGTCGACCGCGAGGGAAGCGGCCCGGTGCTGATCCACGCCCTGGACGGGTTCCTGGGTGCCGGTTCAGCCGCGCGCCTGGCCTCCGAGCAGCTCAAGTCCGGTCACGGTGAGGTCATCCACGAGTTCTCGGTGGACGACATGTTCGACTACCGGGCGCGTCGACCCATGATCCAGTTCCGCGACAACCACTACGCGGACTACGAGGCCCCCCGGCTGGAGATCGTGCTCGAGCGCGACGCCGACGGGACACCGTACTTCCTGCTCGCCGGGCCGGAGCCCGACTTCCAGTGGGAGCGGTTCGCCGACGAGGTGCACGGCGTCATCCAGGAGCACGACGTGCCGCTGACCCTCGGCCTCGGTGCGGTGCCGATGGGCGTCCCGCACACCCGCCCGTCGATGATCACGGCCCACGGGACCCGGCCCGAGCTGGTCGACCGCCAGAACCTCTGGTCGGCGCAGGTCACCGTGCCGTCCTCGGCGCAGTCGCTGCTGGAGTACCGCCTCGGTGAGTGGGGCCACGACGCCGCGGGCTACGTCGTCCACGTCCCGCACTACCTCGCCCAGATCGACTACCCACCGGCGGCGATCGCGCTGCTCGACGCCCTGGTCGACCGCACCGGGCTCGCGCTCGACATCGAGCCGCTCCGCGCCCGCCAGGGTGAGACGCTCAAGGAGATCGAGCAGCAGATCGAGGAGCAGGGCGGCGCCGGCCTGCTCGGTGGTCTCGAGGAGCAGTACGACGCGTTCACCCGCGGCGCGGCGCAGTCCCTGCTCGCCAGCGACGAGGAGCTCCCCAGCGGCGACGAGCTCGCCGACCAGTTCGAGCAGTTCCTGGCCAGGCAGAGGAAAGACGACCAGTAGGTCTGGGGTCGGGTTGGACCTGGTTGGGTCCTGGCCTCCCGGCGCTCGCGTCGTCGGCTTGCGTCTCGAGGCGCTCACCACCGCTCACGAGTCGGTTGTCGTCCGCCGACAAGCGCCGTCACATCTCCGGCCTCCGCTGCGTCGTCCGCTCGTCGACGGACCACCACGGACTCCTGAGCTCGGCGCCCTTCCGCGGCGGGTTGACACCTCGCCGTGATCACCCCGATAGGGTGTAGGGGTGCCTGCCTCCCTTGCTGATGTCGTTGGTCTGCTGGATCTCGAGGAGCTGGAGGTCGGCCTCTACCGGGGCGCGCAGCCCGCCGGGTCCTCGCTCAAGCGGGTCTTCGGCGGCCAGGTCGCGGCGCAGGCCCTCATGGCCGCCCAACACACGGTCCCCGTGGAGCGACACGTGCACTCGCTGCACCTCTACTTCATCCTCGGCGGCGACCCGAGCATCCCGATCGTCTACGACGTCGAGAACGTCCGGGACGGTCGGTCGTTCACGACGCGGCGCGTCGCGGCACGCCAGCACGGCGAGATCATCTTCTACATGACGGCCTCGTTCCAGGTCGCCGAGGACGGCTGGGACCACCAGGACGCGATGCCGCCCGTCCCGTCGCCCGACGAGGCGACGCCACTGTCCGACATCATCGCGCTGCGCGGCTCCGAGGCGCTGGCGCACTGGAAGAACGAGTGGTCGTCGTTCGACATGCGCTACATCGGGGACAACCGCGCCGCGGACGATCCACAGCGCACCCTGGTGCCGGCGGTCCAGCGCCTGTGGTTCAAGGCCGACGGGACCCTGCCGGACTCCCGCCAGGTCCACAACGCCGCGTTCACCTACATCAGCGACCTCAGCCTGCTGGGTGCCAGCCTCGTGCCGCACGGCCAGGTCATCGGCTCGCCGGAGGTCCAGGCCGCGTCGCTGGACCACACGATCTGGTTCCACCGCCCGGTCGCGGTCGACCAGTGGCTCCTGTACGACCAGACGTCCCCGTCGGCCTCGGGAGCCCGTGGCCTCAGCATGGCGCGGGTCTTCTCCGAGGACGGGACGCTCGTCGCGACCGTCGCCCAGGAGGGCCTGATCCGCCCGCTCAAGCCACGCGCCTGATCACCCGACGCTCGGCAGCGTCCCCACGCTGGGGAAGTTGATCGACGACGGGTACTTCGCGGAGTTGTGGATCCTCATGACCGTCAAGGTGCCCAGCAGGTCCGGGATCGTCGGCAGCAGGTGCGGGATGTCGAAGGCCTGCACCGCGACCCGGAGCTTGTGACCCGGCAGGATCTTGGCGCGGGTCGGGAAGACCTCGACGTCGATCGGCGCGACCACCCCGCTCACCAGCTTCTTCTGCGCGGCCTTGGTGAACGGGTGGAACGGCTGCACCAGGACGCCGTCGAGGTAGCGCGACCTCTTGGTGTCCAGCGCACGGTGGGACAGAACCTGCCAGCCGCCGGTGAGCCGCTTGACGGTGCCGTCGGGCGCTTCGTCCTCGATCGCGACCGACAGCATGCCGTCGCCGCCGATGCTGGAGGTGTACAGGTGCGCGTCGATGGGTCCCTGCAGCGTGACCGCCTTCTTCAGGGCCGGGGTCGAGAACACGGCGCCGGTCCTGTCGTTGAGCGCGTTGTCCGTGAAGCAGGGGTTGTCCTTCAGCACGACGTTGACCAGTCCCGCGGTCCATTGGCTGGCCGAGCGCGTGCAGAGGCCCGAGACGGGGACGGGATAGATGTCGGACGTGCCGTCGGTGCGCGCGCCGGTGGTCAGCCCGCCGGGCGCGCCCAGCGGTGTTGACGAGCCCGTCAGGCGCAGCTTCGCACCCTCCAGCGAGGAGCCGATCCACTGCGAGTCACGACGCCAGGCGCCGGTGCCCTGCTCGTAGTAGGTCAGGTCCGAGACGTCCTTGTCGAGGGTCGCGTCCTTGGTGCCCTTGAGGTAGTGGTCGAACCAGCGCAGCTGCATCTGGCCGAGCGTGCCGTAGCCCGCCTTCTCGAAGCCCGTACCGCCGGAGGCCTGAAGGTGGTCCCAGGGCCCGACGACGAGCTTGGTGGGCACACCGCGCCTGTCGAGGTTCTCGAACAGCAGGGGAGTGCCGCGCTGGAACAGGTCGTACTCGCCGGACACGAAGAACGCCGGCACCTTGACCTTGTCGATGACGTTGATGACGGAGCGCTCCTTGTAGAACGCGCCGTCGTACGCGGGCTCGCCGCCGCCGAGGGCGCGGAGGAGGAGTGGGACCGTGAAGGTCGCGGCCCCGGTCAGGTGGTCGAGGAGCTCGACGATCGCCGACCGCGGGTCGGTCGTCGCGATGGCGGGCGGGACCAGGCCCGTCGTGGTCACGAGCCCGAGCCACAGCGGGATGAAGCCGACGTCGATCTGGCCGCCGGACGCGACGACGTCGCGGTAGACGTCGGCGCCGGGCACCTGCGGGAAGATCGCCTTGAGGCCCTTGGGCTGGGCCGCGGCCGCCCAGAGCTGGCTGATGCCCATGTACGACGGGCCGGTCATGCCGGTGATTCCGTTGCTCCAGGGACGTTCGGAGGAGTGCGCCCACTCCATGATCTCGCCGCCGTCGGCGTTCTCGCGGGCGCTGAACGCCTCCCAGATGCCCTCGGAGCTGCCGGTGCCGCGGGCGTCCACCGTCAGCTGCACGTAGCCGCGCTTGACCAGGTAGTCGGACCCGCCGGGGCTGACCGACTTGTTGTACGCGGTGATCGTGACGAGCACGGGCAGGCGCTGGTCGACGGCCTTGCCGGCGGCATCGGCGGGACGCCGGACGTCGCCGCGCAGCGTCGTGCCGTCGGACATCGGGATCGCCACGTCCTTCTCGGTGACGACCTTCGGGTACTGCTCACCCCGCGCCGTCCAGGCGGACGCCACGGCCGTGGCGGTGCCGGCGCCGAGCACCAGCGAGGACGCCACC
>NZ_JAOPXQ010000048.1 GCF_025965075.1 Aeromicrobium sp. | reverse complement strand
GTGCGAGCCGTCGAAGATGTCGTCGTACTCCAGCAGGTCGGACTCGAAGGCCAGCACCTGCTGCAGGCGCAGCGACCACTGCTGGTCCCACGGACGGGGCAGGCCGAGGGCCTCGTTCCACGCCGGGAGCTGGACCGCACGGGCGCGGGCGCTCTTCGACAGCGTCACGCCGAGCATCTCGAGCACGATGCGCTGCACGTTGTTCTCGGGCTGCGCCTCGGTGAGCCCCAGCGAGTTGACCTGGACGCCGTAGCGCAGCCGGCGCATCTTGGGGTCCTGGACGCCGTAGCGCTCGCGGGTGATCTCGTCCCACAGCCGCCCGAAGGCGCGCATCTTGCACATCTCCTCGACGAACCGCACCCCGGCGTTGACGAAGAACGAGATGCGGCCGACGACCTTCTCGAACTCCTCCGGCGGCACCTGGCCGGAGTCGCGGACGGAATCGAGCACCGCGATCGCGGTCGTCAGCGCGTACGCGAGCTCCTGTGTCGGCGTCGCCCCCGCCTCCTGCAGGTGGTAGCTGCAGATGTTGAGCGGATTCCACTTCGGGATCGTCGTGACGGTGTAGGCGATCATGTCGGTCGTCAGCCGCAGCGACGGGGCGGGCCCGAACACGTACGTGCCGCGCGACAGGTACTCCTTGATGATGTCGTTCTGCGTCGTCCCCGACAGCAGGGACGCGTCGACGCCCTGCTCCTCGGCCGCCACCTGGTACATCGCCAGCAGCCACATCGCCGTCGCGTTGATCGTCATCGACGTGTTCATGGTCTCGAGCGGGATGTCGTGGAACAGCTGCCGCATCGCGCCCAGATGCGGGATGGGGACGCCGACCTTGCCGACCTCCCCCCTGCTGAGCTCGTGGTCCGGGTCGTACCCGGTCTGCGTCGGCAGGTCGAAGGCCACCGACAGTCCGGTCTGGCCCTTCGCGAGGTTGCGGCGGTAGAGGGCATTGGACTCGGCAGCGGAGGAATGTCCGGCGTAGGTGCGCATCACCCAGGGCTTGTCAGGCATGCCCGTCAGATTACCGCGAAGTAAACACGCGAGGGCGGGAGTGCGGGTCACGTCACATCAGCGCGGACCTAGACTCGCTCCCATGGTCAACCTGACACGCATCTACACACGCACCGGCGACGACGGCACGACGAATCTGGGCGACATGAGCAAGACCAGCAAGCTGGACTCGCGGCTGGCGGCGTACGCCGACGTCGACGAGGCCAATGCGCAGATCGGCTTCGCGATCTCGCTCGGCACGCTGGAGCCGGACGTCGTCACGGTCCTCACCCACGTCCAGAACGATCTGTTCGACGTCGGGGCGGACCTGTCGTGCCCCGTCGTGGAGAACCCGCAGTATCCCCCGCTGCGGGTCGAGCCCGACTACGTCGACCGGCTCGAGGCATGGTGCGACCACTACAACGAGCAGGTGCCCAAGCTCCGGTCGTTCATCCTGCGCGGGGGTACGCCCGCGGCAGCGGCGGTGCACGTCGCGTGCACCGTGACCCGTCGCGCGGAGCGGTCGGCCTGGGCGGCGCTCGACGAGCACGGCGACACCATGAACGTGCTGACCGCGAAGTACCTCAACCGGCTCAGCGACCTGCTGTTCATCCTCGGCCGCTTCGCCAACCGGGAGCAGGGCGACGTCCTCTGGGTCCCCGGCGGCGAGCGGTAGCCCACCGTCCGGACATGACGCCGGCGCGCCCCCTCGATGAGGGGACGCGCCGGCGTTCGTTCGAGGATCAGTCCCAGTCGATGCGCTGGGTGCTGACGGTACCGCCATCACCGGGGGCCTTCGACGGGGCATCCCAGTCGATGCCCTTGGACGGCGCGTCCCAGTCGATGCCCTTGGTCGGCACGTCCCAGTCGATGCCCTTGACGGGCGGCTTCGGGGCCTTCGCGCGCTGAGCCTTGACGATGACCGACGGATCGGTCGAGGTCGCAGCCTCCGCGCCTGAGGCGATGGGGAGCAGTGCCAAGGTCGAGACGGACGCGGCGACGAACATGCGCTTGAACACAGGACACCTTCTCGTTGCAGGGGACGGGCGAGGCGCCCGATGAACACTGTCGATTCTCGCCCCTGTCCCGGGACCCGTCAACCGGTTTGCGAGAACCTGTACGAGCGCCCCAGCAGGCCGGTCGCTCACAGGACGTTGTTGACCCGTTGTCCGGGAGGCGATGACTCGAGCCACGACAGCAACCCGGTCAGCGCGTTGGCGCTCATCGCGAGCTGCCGGACACCGGAGGCGTTCGTCGTGCCGACGATCAGGTGCCCCGTGTGGATCGCGTGCACCTCGTGACCGATCGGCTCGCGCCGGCCATCGATCTGGACGTCACCGCGCCCGAACCGGTAGCGCGGTCGCATCGACAGCGAGAACGTGCGGAACCACTCGAGCTCGGTGTCGCGGTAGACCGCCAGGCCCAGCGTCCAGCCCTTGACCTGGGACTCCGGGCTGCGGTTGACGCTCATCTCGAACGTTCCACCCGACCGCGTGAGCAGCCGACGGCGCAACAGGAGTCCCAGGACCAGCAGGACGACGAAACCGGCGATGAACGCGAGGGAGTCGACCAACCACCACCACAGCGGCATGGGCCAACCCCCTTCAGTGCGTCAGGACGTCTTGTCGACGAGTCGGAGCTTGGCCTCGGCACGGCGGACCGCGGCGTCGTCCTCGTCGGCCTTGGCCGACTCGAGCTCGGCCTTGACCGCCGCCGCGTCGACCTCCGAGGCAAGGAACGCGTCCTCGCTCAGGATCGACACGTGGTTGTCGGCGACCGAGAGGAAGCCCTCCTCGACCGCCGCCCGGACCACGTCACCACCCTCGTAGGGGAAGATCTCCACGACACCGGGGACCAGGAGCGACAGCAGCGGCGCGTGACCCGCCAGCACGCCGAGGTCACCCTCGACGGTGCGGGCGATGACCTCGCGAGCCTGCCCCGACCACACGACGCGGTCGGCGGCGACGAGCTCGATCTGAATCGGATCTGCCATCAGAGGCTCTTCTGGATTTCTTCCCACTTCTTGTCGACGTCTTCGAGACCGCCGCACATGAAGAAGGCCTGCTCAGCCACGTGGTCGTAGTCACCGTCGCAGATCTTGGTGAAGCCGTCGATCGTCTCGTCGATGGAGAC
>NZ_JAOPXQ010000259.1 GCF_025965075.1 Aeromicrobium sp. | reverse complement strand
ACTCCAGGGAAGACTCCTCATGTCTCGTAAGTTCATGTTCCTTGGCGCCTCGGCGCTGCTCGTCGTCGCCTTGCTCCCGGCCTCGGTGTCAGCGTCGGCCGCCCCGTCAGCGGCACTCGTGTCCGCGGCGCAGCCCAAGGACGACAACCGGTACGTCGATCTCGACAACCCGGCTTCGCTGAGGTCGGTCGACCCCGATGTCGTCACGCAGGGCAACTCCGGCCAGCGCATCGAGATCTACGGCTCTGTCGGCGACAACGAGGGCAGCGGCAGCATGGACTGGCGCACCGTCAACGCGTTCTCCTACCTGGTCAGCTCGGTGCCGAAGGGCAGCGCCTCCTACACGACGCTGTTCAACAGCCTCTACGACCTCAACCAGCCCAAGCTCGTCAGTGGCAAGTGGACGGTCGCGAACCGCAAGGAGGTCTTCGCGCCGACCGCTGCCTACCTCAACCAGGCGAACCTGTACGACACCCCGGCTGAGCGGGTGAGCAACATCCACGTCCTGGGCGCCAAGGAGAGCATCGACGAGGCCCTGGCCGCCAAGAGCTCGCTCGCCCAGCTCGTGCGGTCCGGCTATGGCTCGAACAACGGCTCGGAGGCCGTCGACTACCGCCAGTGCGCCGGCAAGGGTGGTTGCCTCTCGGGCACCAAGGGCCTGATGCACTCCAAGTACGGCGCCTTCGAGAAGACGCTGGACTCCGACGGCAACGAGCACAGCAACGTCGTGTGGATCACCTCGTCGAACCTCAACGGCTCCAGCGGCTCCAAGAAGTCCAACATCAGCATCGTGATCTACGACGACGCGAAGGCCTACGACTCGGTCGTCAACGGCATCTTCAAGCCGTCGGTGGAGGTTGCCAGGGGCAACAAGACCTCGGCCCAGGCGATGGACACCCCGGCCTACAAGGACGCGATCTCGCTGTCCAACGGCGTCGTGAAGGGCATGTCGACCGACTCGGGCATCACGCTGTTCCCGTCCCCGCGGCGCAAGACCAACGCGGCGGAGAACACCGCGTCGACCGACGTCGAGGCGGCCTTCCTCAACCAGCGGGCGGCCGACGGCACCGACAAGGCGGGCTGCAAGGTCTACGCGGTGCACTCGCTGTTCAACGCGACCCGCAACGGCGTCAAGGACGGTCTCGGCAAGCTCCTCGGCCAGAAGTGCGACGTGCGCCTGGTCCTGGGCGAGAACGCGATCTCGGACATCGTCGACGGCTACTTCAACATGAGCACGAGCCTGCGTGAGCTGGTCGGGCGCGTCGAGTTCGCCAACGTCCACGACAAGACCCTGAGCTACAAGGACAACACGACCGCCACGACGTTCGGTGGAGCCTCCAACTTCACCGGGACCAGCCTGGAGTACGACGAGCTGGCCTTCCGTGCGGACAACGCGGGCGTGACCCAGGCGGTGCAGGACCACTCCGAGCGCATCTACCGGCTGGCCAAGGGCCAGGTGTCGTGGACGAACCCGACCAGCGTGTCGATCAGCCCCACCAGCGCCCTGCAGGTCAGGGTCGGCCAGACGCTGCAGCTGAGCCCGCGCGTCAAGCCCAGCAACGCACTGGTCACCAAGACCGAGTGGTCCGTCGCCGGCGTGGGCGCCACCGTGTCCGCCGACGGCAAGGTCACCGGCACGGCGCCGGGCGACGTCAAGGTCACCGCGAAGGTCTCGGCACCCGGTGTGCGGGACAAGGCGACCGTCACGAGGTCCAAGACCGTCACCGTCAAGGTCGTCGCGAGCGGCACCACCACGACGAGCGCCGGCGGCAGCGCGGTCGTCCCGCCGACCCTCACGATGGACAACTACCAGGGTCCCGGCGGCACGACGAACGTCGTCGTGACGTGGGGCTCGGGCGACAAGGACTACCGAGGCGTCGTCAAGCTGCAGTACTACTCCGGCGGCTGGAAGACCTACGGCCGGTCGATCACGACCGGCAACAACGGCGTGGGCAAGCTGTCGGCGAAGATGTCCAGCAGCAAGACGTGGCGGGCCTACGGCGCCCGGCTCGACCGGATCAACGGCGTCGACGTGCCCAACTCGACGTCGAAGGCCAAGTCGGCCATGAGCATCAACACCGTCCGGACCAAGAGCGCCACCACGACGCCGCGCCTGTACGCGACCAGCATGGTCAAGAGCGGCGCCAAGATCCCGTTCCTGGCCTCGTGGAAGCGGAGCAGCGGCAAGTTCCGCCTCCAGATGAGGTCGGCAGGCGGATCGTGGAAGACCCACTCGACCTACGCGATCCCCAGCGGCGGCAGCCAGGTGTTCTTCGCCGTCCCGGCCCTCAACACCAAGTACTGGCGGATCGCCACCAGCACGGGCTCGACGAAGACGTCCAACACCATCAAGGTCGCCATGAAGTGATCTCGCCTCCCGGGCTGGCCACCCCTCGTCGTCCTCGGCCGTGAGATCACCCTGCCCGAGCGTTGATATCCTTGCGCCCATGCTGGTCAGCACGTCCGCGAAAACCGTCTCGTGACGCCTCCGGGCGACCGGCGGCGCCGCAGGGTGCCGGCTGACCGGCGGGCCGTTCCCGTCGAGTCGCGGACCCCGTCCGCCGGGTCGAGGCGCGCGAAGCGCAGCGGACGCAGCTCCGGGCGTCGTCTGCGCTGGATCTCCGCCGTCACGGTGGCCGTGGTGCTCGCCACGGGTGGGGCGATCCTGGCTCGGCCGGCCGGCCCGGTCCGCGACCCCGCGCCCGTCGTCCCACGCCAGGTCCTGGTCACGTCGGAGGACACCACCGCCACCGCCACGTGGGCTCGCGGGGCGGCGACCGGGTTCCGGGTGCAGTACTCGAAGAGCCCCGACTTCACCGACGCCGAGACCCAGCAGGTGGCACGCAACCGCCTGGCGCTGCGGTCGCTGGTGCCCGGGACGACATACTTCCTGCGCGTCGCCTCGCTCCGGGGCGACAAGGTCAGCCGCCCCAGCCGGCTCGTCCGGTTCACGACCGGGTTCAGCTATCCGGCGCCGCGCCTGGTCGTCGGCAGCACGTCGTCCTCGACGCTGTCACCCCGGTGGGCGAGCGACGCGAAGAAGGCGAAGTACGAGGTGCAGCTCGCCCGTGACGAGAGCTTCACCAAGGGCCGGACCAAGATCGTGTCGAAGCAGTCCGCGAAGTTCACCGACCTGCGTTACAAGGCGACCTACTCCGTCCGGGTCCGGGTCATCGGCAAGGGCCGGGTGCCCCTCAGCCCGTGGTCGGCCCCCGACACCCGCAAGACGTCGCGCAAGGCACCGCTGCGCGTCGCGACGTTCAACGTCCTCAAGTCGGCCAACCTCAACTGGGGAGCCCGGCGGATCGCGGTCGCCGAGACGATCCGGTCGCAGGGCCTCGACGTCGCCGGCCTGCAGGAGGCGACGCCCGCGACGGTCGCCGGCGGCGTGCGGCAGTACATGGACATCGTCCGTCTGCTGGGACCCGACTGGGCGCTGACGGAGGACTCGACGGGGGCCACGGGGGAGGCCCGCACGGTCTACAACCGCACCCGGCTCGATCTCGTGTCGCAGGGCTACGAGGAGGTCGCGGGGAGCACCCGCTTCGGCGTGATGCGCTACATCACCTGGGCGATCTTCGAGCAGAAGAGCACGAGCAAGCAGTTCGTCTTCATCAACACGCACTTCGTCACGTCGAAGGTGCGCAACCGGTTCCCCGCCCGCACCGCCGCAGCGGGCCAGCTGGTCCGTGTCGCGAAGACGGTCTCGCAGGGCCGGCTGCCCGTCATCATCGCGGGCGACTTCAACTCCGCCGGCTACCGCAACAGCAGCAACGGCGTCTACCGGACCATCACGGGTGCCGGCTACGTCGACCCGCTGATCGTGGCTGACCGGCTCGGATCGGCCGAGAAGCGGATCAACGCCGACCTCAAGTCCGTCAACAAGTACGCCCGCCAGCCCCGTCGGGACGCGTCCGCACCGATGATCGACAACGTCTTCGTCTCCCCGATGCGGGTCGCCGAGTGGGAGACCGTGGCCAAGCTCGACGGCAACGGCCGGGTCATCGGCACGATCCCGTCGGACCACAACATGATCCGGCTGACGGTCTACCTGCCCTGACCCGGGCGTCGCGGCTGAGTCAGCGCAGGTAGCGGCGCGCAGTCTCGAGGAAGCGGTCGGCGATCAGCTCGGCCGGGCTGTCGCCGAGGTAGTAGGACCGCAGCGAGCGGCGGGTCTCGGCCAGGGAGTCGGTCCCGAGCATGTCGTCGACGACCCCGGCGATCCCCTCGGCCTTGCCGCGGACGACGTCGAACACGTAGGCGGCCTTGGCGAGGGGGAACCCGGCGAGGAACGCGTCCCCGTGCGCCGAGACCGCTGCCATCGCGAACGGCTTGTCCGAGATCAGGTAGTCCGACGTCACGCTCGACACGTCGGAGATCATCGCGTCGCTCGCGTTGAAGCAGTCGACGACGCTCATCTCGGTCTCGGCGGCCGGTCCGAACACGTGCTCACGGCCCGTGGCCCTGGTGTCGGCCACGAGCAGATCGATGACCTGGGCGCACGCGCGGGTGTTGCCCGGGTGCCGCCGGGCGTACGGGTGCGGCCGGAAGACCACGACGCAGCCGCGGTCCAGCAGGGCCTGCACGATGGCGGGGCCGGCCGACAGCGAGCTGTAGTCCGAGTCGTCGTAGAAGCCCGACCACGTCGGGCTGTACAGCACGGTCGGCCGCTCGACGGCGCTGATCGGGCCTCGGGCCGATCGGACCTCCTCGAGCTGGGGCCGGCCGACGATCTCGAACTGCTCGGGGAGCGTTGCGACGCCGTGCGTCGCGAAGCGGTCGATCGCGGCCTGCCCGGCCACGAAGTTGCGGTCGTACTGACGGAACGTCGGGCTGACGCTGGCGATCTTGTCGCTGTCACCGTGGTTGAGCTGGATGTGGGTCAGGTGGGGGAAGCGGATCATGTGCGAGTTGCGGACCGCGGTGTTGGCGTAGAAGACGGCCCGCAGCGACGGCGTCACGACCCGGTCGAGGTCCTCGAGGCCCGTGCGCAGGATCACGGGAGCCGTCGTCATCTTGGAGACCTCGACGAAGTTCGCGACGGTCCGGACGAGGACGAAGTACGGGGTCCCGATCCGGTCGAGGTAGGGGAGCCACATCGCCGCCTGGTAGGCGGTCCCCGCCGGTGCCTGCCAGTGGAAGGCGAACTTCGGGCCGAGCTCGTCGAGGATCGAGGGCAGGTCCGCCTCGAGGCGTCGACGCTCCACGAGGAAGCGCACGGCCTGCAGCCCGATCACGAGCATCATGACGGTCCCGGCGACGCCCGCCACCACGGCGGGCCACGGGCTCAGGTGGAACGCACCCGACACGGCCAGCAGCGCGATGCCCAGCGTGTCGACCAGGAAGATCCACATCGCGAGGCCGTCCGACGGCAGGGCCACCTGGGCCCGCGGCAGGTTCGCGGCCTGGGGGATCGCCGAGCCGAGCGGGCGGCGCAGCGTCTGCTCACCGATCAGCAGCACCAGCAGGAGCACTGCGGCGACGACCGTCCAGGTGTCCTCGTCGTGGGCCATGCCGACCGCGAGGGCGGCGGCGGTGGCCGCGACGCGGGCCACGACGCTGTTGCCGACCCACAGTCGCTGCTCGGTCTTGGCGCGGACGTCCTTGGCCGCGAGCGAGGTGACCCGGCCGGCGATCAGCACGACGGCGACGAGCGCGGCTCCACGCCCCAGCACCCCGTCAGGGTCCGCCACGGCGGCCGCGATCGCCAGAACCGAGACCAGGTTGATCACGACGGGCAAGCCTCCGAGCGCCCGCGCGACGTACTGGATCTGGGATCGTCTCTGGCGGATGATGCGGAGCATGTGAACCTTTCAGGAGGGTGGCGCCCCGAAACCTAACACATGGGCAGATGCCCGGAATCGGTGCGATTTTGCTGGTCACAGAGGTGTGGGGTGGGTCTCCTGCAGGGCGGCGACACGGCCGGCCGCGCGGCCGGCGTAGTCGTCCCAGACGTCCTGGCACTGCACCGACTCGGGGCTCCACGGCTTCTGGGGACCGGTCCAGCTGATGGCCTTGGCGTCGTGCACGACCTCCAGGTCCGGCAGGCGGTTCCAGCTCGGGTCGAGGTCGGCCCGGTCGCCGCCGGCGTACGCGTTGAGGGTCTCCTGGACGTTCAGCCCGAACCGCTCGACCCAGGGCAGGAAGTGCCGGCAGAACTCGTCGCTGCGCATCCGGTCGAGGTCGAGCACCAGGACCGCGGCGCTGAAGGCCAGGAAGTCGTAGGCGTGCCGCGTGTGGTTGCGCAGGATCAGCTCGCGGGCCAGCGCGTTCTCCTTGGTCCGCTTGGAGGAGTTGATCGCGTTGATGAATCCGCTGCCGGCCTCGGCCTGCGGTGAGGTGCGCGCCGCCAGCGGGGATCCGGCCAGGTCGGTGTCGACCAGCTCGGCGATGTCGCCGACGCACACCGCGTGGAGGTCGAGGTGGACGATTCGTGTCACGTCGCGCAGGAGCTCGGGCAGCAGGAGGCGGTCCATCGTGGCGACGACGGTGCGCGAGGCCCGCCCGCCGAGGGCCGGCCCGTGGTCGACGTCGTCGGTCGGCAGCCACGTGAACGTCACGGTGGGGAAGCCGCGGGAGAACCGCTCGAGGTCTGACCGGTCGCGCCCCCGGCACAGGACGTGGGCGTGGATCGGCCGCGTGGCGCCGGAGACGACCGACTCCAGGACGACCGCCAGCCGGTCCAGGGGCTCGCTGCCGAGCGACAGCTCGACCGCGACCGGCTCGCCGGCGGGCGCCTCGGCGGTGCGCTCGATCGTCACCGACCGCTGCAGGATGGTGCGACAGGCCTCGCTGACGTCGAACGACACCTCGTCGATGTCGGAGACGCCACCCCGCACGGACTCGGCCGCCGCGACCGCCGGGGCGGTGAGCTCGCGCCACAGGGTGTACACGTCGGCCTCGGAGCGACCGGCGCCGATCGCGCCGATGACGGGCTCGAGCAGTGCCAGCATCGATCCCCGGATGTCCTCGTAGGCGGCGTCGTCGATGTCGATCAGGCCGTCGAAGCGCACGTCGGCGGGGTTCTTGGCCCGGAACTCGACCTCGGCCCCGAGCGAGCGGGCCGGCAGGTAGCAGTGCAGTCGTGACGTCACCACGGTCTTGTACTGGCTCTGGTAGCTCGTCAGGACGTCGATCGCGTCGTCGACGTTGTCGGCGAAGCTGCGTCGACGGATGTCGGGTGCGGTCTGCTTCCACACGACCCCGGGGCCGGTGGCGGGGGTGTCGACGTACAGCGTGCCGCTGGGCGTCGTGCTCGGACGGGCCGGGAAGACCGTGTCGACGGTCGTCGTGAGGCAGCCGGAGAAGAAGGCGGGGACGCCGGCGGCCTGGAGCAGGTGCACGGTGTTCCAGTCACGGCAGCCGACCGGGGCGTACTTCTTGAGGTACTCGATGACGCCCTCGGTGAGGAACGTCGGCGCGTTGACGTGGAACGAGACGAAGATGGGCCGCAGGCGGGGGTTGAACGGCATGTCGAACGTCGTGCCGAACTGTCGGTGCATGTACCACCCGAAGGCCAGCATCCAGGTGCCGTCGGGCACCAGGTCGTGGCTCGTCGCGTCGCGCTGCACGCGGTAGAGGGTCACCTCGGCGTCGTCACCGTCGACGACGCGCTCGGGCTTGACCCGCTCCTGCAGGATCTGCGCGACACGGACCGCCTCGGTCTCGCCGCTGAACCGGAAGCCGCTGCGGCGCACCAGGTGGCCCAGCGACGCGATGGTCTGGACGTGGTCGCCGAGGTTCTTGGAGGCGAACGCCTCGTCCGGCTGCTTGTAGTCCAGGACCGCGAACGGCACGGTGCCAGCGGGTGCGGTCACCTCGTGCTTCGCGGCCTCGGCCGTTCCGTACCAGTCCTCCAGCCACGCGATGCGGTCGACGAGCGGCTCGTTGCCATCACGCTCGGCACCGGAGCGGGCACGCGAGAGCGCCTCTCGCGACTCGGTCTCGTACGCCCGGGCGAAGCTCGTGCCGGCGATGTCGAACCACTCAGCCGGCGTGGCGTCCACGCTGTCGCCACGCAGGGCCTCGACGAGGGCCTCGCCGGCGGCCACCGGCTCGGTCGCGAAGCCGGAGCGGAAGAGCTCCGCGGGAGCGAGCCGCAGCGTCTGCTCCCGGTCGGCTGCGACCAGCAGCTCCCAGGCCATGGCCGGCAGCTGGTCCTCGACGGCGACCAGGCCGGCGATGACGTTGCCGACCGACGCGAGGTCGGGGTCGCTCCGCAGGACGTTCGCCAGGGACCGGACCCGGTCGACCGACCCGGTCCGGATCATCCGCCGCGAGGCGTCGACCAGGGCCCGGTCGAAGGGCTCGTCCCGGGCGAGGCCCGAGAAGAAGAGGTCCTGGGCGCCCCACGCCCTGAGGACCTGCTTGACCTTCCTGACGTGGGCGACGGCGGGGGTCTTGGGAGCCGCGTCCGGCTCGTACGCCCCGGGAACCCGGTCGACGATCCGGCACACGGCCTCGTAGAACTCCTCGAGCCTCCGGACGCGCTGACGCTCGAGCCGGTCCTGCGACACCGCGCCGGCAGTCGATTCGTCCTCAGAGCCCAGCAGCGTCGTCTGCCAGTCGTGCAGGTGCCGCTCGGCCCGGCGGAGGGCCTTGCCCACGAGGGTGCGGGAGCCGCCCGATGAGCCTCGTTCCGATGCAGTAGCCACGTGATCACCTAGTCGTCGATGGTCGGATCCGACCCGGGGGTCCGAAGGCGTACAACCTCCGGAGTCACCCTATAGAGGGCGGGCGAGGTATCCCGAATCGCGTTGGTGCCGGAACGGGATCAGGGACGGGCCACAGTTGGGCTCCGACACGGGTGCGAAGCGGTGGACGCGCACGCGATGCGCCGGTACCGTCCACCTCGTCCACGCACGTCGGAAGGGATCGTGCCGAGTCATCGGCAGCCGCCCAGTATCGTGGATCAGCGCCGACGCGACACGGGCCCGTCCAGGTCCGCCGACGCTGTTCCCGACCACGACCACCGAGAGCGCAGTCCCCATGCACCTTGACCGTAATGCCGTCGTCATGACCTGCGACGCCGCCGACAGCCACGCTGCCCGGTTCGTCGCCGCTGGTTCGGGGCAGTAGTGCTCGCCTTCATCACCTCGCTGCGCCACCCGAAGAACGCCAAGGACTACGCCGAGGTCGAGTCGCTCCTGCGCGACACCCTCCGCTCGGTCACGGGGCAGACGTCGGACGACTTCGTCGTCATCGTGGTGGGCAACCGTGCCCCGAGCTTCCCCCTGCCGGAGCGGGTGCACTTCGTCGAGGTCAACTACCCGGCTCCCGCGCCACGCAACGTCCGGATCAGCCGGTCCCCGTTCATCCGCGACAAGGGGACCAAGATCGGGATCGGCCTCATCGCGGCCCGGCAGTTCTCCCCGGACTACGTGATGATCTTCGACGCGGACGACTTCGTCCACCGCGGACTGGCCGAGTTCGTCGGCAAGAACCCCGGGCAGGACGGCTGGGTCATCGAAGAGGGCTGGATGTACTCCCGGGCGCGCAGCGCCGTCCGGCCGCAGCCCAACTTCAACCGGACCTGCGGGACGTCCTTCATCATCCCGTTCGAGGCGTACGGTGTCCCGCCCGAGCTGGACGTCACGGCGACCAGGTCCGAGGTCCGAGCCGCCTACGGCGAGCGGATCTCGAAGATCATCGGTGCCCACAAGTGGGCCGACAAGTGGTTCGCCGACCGGGGCATGCACGTGCAGACGCTGCCGTTCAAGGGCGCGGTCTACCACGTCGACACCGGCGAGAACCACTCCCGCAACGTCATGTCGGGCAAGGCGCGCCCCCTCAGCTCCGAGCTGGCAGCCGAGTTCGGGATCCGCCCCGTGCGCGGCCGCCTGAGGACGTACTGGGCCTGCTACGCCAGCGAGCCGATGGCGAGCCTCGACGAGCGCCTGAACCCCCTCACGAGCCCGATCGCCCGCCTGATCAAGCGTGTCTACCGAGGTGTTCGCCGCAGGGTCCGGCGCGCCTCGTGACCCTCGACAACGAAGGACCATCGATGCCCGAGAAGCCCGAGCGGATCTGGGTGCGTTCCTGCCAGGTGCCGACCGCCAAGCTCAGTCCCCTGAAGTCGACCGACTTCATCGGCGGCAACCAGGGGAACCTCCTCTACCAGTTCTCGACCTACCGCGCGCTGGTCCGCGACGACGTCGAGCTCAGCACGATCTCCTACGGCAAGTTCTCCAAGGGCGCCGTGGAGGAGCGGGCCGAGTGGATCAACTCCGAGTGCGACCGGCTGGTCCTCCCGCTGTCGAGCTCGTTCCGCCTGCAGAACCTGAAGAACCTCGACCTCTGGGCGGATCTCGTCGAGCGCCTGACGATTCCCGTCACGGTCGTCGGGATCGGCGCGCAGCTGCGGCTCCAGGACGTCCGCGCGGGCACCTTCCTGCCCGCCCGGGTCACCGGCGTGACGGCGTCCGCGGGTGAGATCGAGGAGCACGAGGCGGCGGCCCGGCGGTTCGTCGCCGCGGTCCTCGACCGGTCGGCGTCGATCGGCGTCCGCGGGGAGATCAGCAAGCGCTACGTGCAGTACCTCGGGTTCCCCGGGGATCGGGTCGACGTGATCGGCTGCCCGTCGCTGTTCACGTGGGGGCCGGACTTCCAGATGCCCGAGCACGACGTCAAGCTCAACCGCCGGAGCAAGATCTCCCTGTCGTTCGACCACCGCATCGAGGACAGCGCCGAGCTGCTCGACGAGACCATCTCGCGCTACCCCCGCTCGACGGTCTACATGCAGGAGAAGCTCGCCGCCCAGATGGTCATCACGGGGGAGGACACCCGGCCCGACTGGGTCGGTGACGACCGGTTCCCGCTCAAGACGTCGCACCGCACGTTCCGGCACCACCGGATGGTCTACTACCCGACCGCGTGGTCGTGGATCCGTCACCTCGAGGACATGGACTTCGCGTTCGGTCCGCGGCTGCACGGGACGGTCGCCGCGACCCTGGCCGGCACCTCGGCACATCTGCTCGTCCACGACTCCCGCACCCTGGAGATCGCGGAGCACCACCACCTGCCGCACACCCTGACCGACGACCTGGGGTCCGTGCGCTCCGCGGCGGACCTCGCGGCTCGCCAGGACTACAGCGCGTTCAACGCGGCCTACCGCGAGCTGTGCGGACGGTTCACCGGCTTCCTGGAGCGCAACTCCCTGCGCTCGGCGTACGACGAGCCGGGAGCGGCGCTCGAGGCGTTCGACGCGTCGCTGGAGTCCCCGGCCCGGGTCCCCGGCGTGGTCAGCGCCCAGGGCGTGCCCGCCAACCTGCGCGAGCGGGTCGTGGCGCGGGTGCGTCGCGCCCGGTCCTGAGGGCAGGACCTACCGCGGGCGGGACACGATCGGCGGCGTCGCCTGGGCCTTCGCGATCGAGCGGTCGAGCTTGCGCAGGCGGTTCGCCCCGTCGTACGCCGTGACGAGCCCGTTGCGGTGCAGGAAGTCGATGTAGGTGTCGAAGCGCGCCGGGTAGGCCTCGTTGAACGCCGTGTAGTCCGTGCGCTCCCACAGCTCGGCGGCCGTCGGCGGGGCGTCCTGCTCGTGGAAGTTCGAGTACGGGATCGCGTGGTACTGCGCGAGCTCGAGCGTGCGCGAGTCGTGGGCCAGCAGGTGCGCGGGAGTGCCGCCGAGGATCGCGGCGATGTTGCCGTGCAGCCGGTTGCCGAAGACGAACTGCATCCTGCCGAGCGTGGAGATCCAGCCCCACGGGGTGGGGAAGAACTGGAGCCGGCCCTCGCGATACAGGCGGTGACCCGTGTGGATCGGGGTCCGCGGGTCCCGCTTGGTCATGTCGAACTGGTCCTCGCCGGTGATGATCATGCGCGCGGACTTCAGGTCCTGGGAGGGGCTGGTGAGCCGCGGGTAGAGCTCGGCGTTGCGCTCGACCACCTCGCCGATCCCCCGCACGCGGTAGTCGACGTTCATCGAGATCATCGAGTCGGCAGTGATCGGCCCCTCGCCCTGGTGCACCCGGAAGTCAGGCCCCCAGGTGAACACCGACGGGCAGCCGATGACCTCGATGCGGTCGTCGGGGAGACCGAGGCCGACGAGATAGGCCTTCGTGACCGGGCCGCGGACGCCGAAGGTGACCGACTTCTCCAGGACGGCCTCGACGAACGCGCGGACGCGGTCGTCGTGGCGTGCGGACTCCTCGACGGACGGCAGCTTGCGTCCGCCGGTCTTGCCCATGCGGATCGTGGTGGCGTCCTCCTGTGCCGCGGTGATCGTGGCCTGGGCGCCGACGCCCACGACCGTCACCGGCACGTCGAGGCCCCGCACGAGCTGGGTCATGGCCTCGAGCGAGTCGCCGTTCTTGTAGCGGAACACGTTGGCCAACGGCACGACGTAGTGGTCGTAGCGCTTGTTGATCTTGCGGATCCAGGCCGAACGGTCGACGAGGTGGGCGTCGAACGCGCCGGTGTCGATCTTGTTCGACCGTGCTGCCAGCGTGCGGACGACACCGTTGGCGTACAGCAGGTTGCCGGCGTTGGCGCCCATCCGCTCGGCGGAGGCCATCGGTCCGAGCACGACGCTGGGGTCCTGGGCGGCACGAATCAAGATGCGGGTCATGTGATCGGCAAGTCTCTCGGTCGAACGGGCGCTGCGTGACTCGCGAAACCGCCCACCCGGACATGATACGGGCGGCACCCGCGGACCGGTCCAAGGACGTTCGGGGCTGCGATCGGTCGCTCGTTCGTGCACGGGATCGGGCCGGGCCCCCTTGTATGCTGGTGCGGCGGCCGACCACGAGTTGCCGCTCCTCAGTCCTGCCACCGCAGCGAGCCCCGGCGCGGGCCACCCGACCTACCGAGAAGAAGGCACGTGAAACGCATTCTGGTGCGATCCCCGAAGGATCCCTTCCACGTCATCAGCCCCGAGCACGCCCTCGCCCTGTATCCCAAGGGTGTCTTCGGCCGCAACGTCGGCAACATGATCTTCACCGAGTCGATGCACCGGCTGATCACCGTCCCGGGCGTCGACGTGGTCTCCGACTCGTTCCTGAGCGAACGCCTGCCCGACTCGCGCGCGCACGCGGCCCGGATCAATGAGGAGTTCGACCAGTTCGTCATCCCGCTGGCCAACGCCTTCCGGGCGTCATTCCACCGCAACCTGACGCAGATGACGCAGCTCATCGAGCGGCTCGACATCCCCGTCGTCGTCGCCGGTGTCGGCGTGGCCGGCGGCGTGGGCAGCCTGGACAACCCGTTCCCGGACAATCCGCCCGAGGTGACCGCGACGATCAAGCGCTTCCTCACGACCGTCCTCGACCACTCCTCCACGATCGGCGTGCGGGGCGAGACCACGCGGGACTACCTCGCGAGCCTCGGCTTCGGCGACGAGCACGTCGAGGTCGTCGGCTGCCCGTCCCTGTTCCGCCGCGGCAACGAGCTGCGCGTGGAGAAGAAGTCCGACCGGTTGTCCGAGGACAGCCACTTCACGATGAACCTGTCGCCGTACGTCCCGATCATGGACGAGGTGTCGATCCGTCACGCCGAGCGTTATCCCCACATGGTCTACGTCCCGCAGGGTCACGACTCGCTGGAGATGCTGCTGTGGGGCGTCGACCGCAACCCCAAGAAGCGGCCCGACCTGCCGGCGCACCCGACCCACCCGCTCTACACGGCCAACCGGATGCGCTTCTTCGTGGACCCGGTGACGTGGAACGACTACCTCGCGCAGCAGGAGTTCTCGTTCGGGACCCGGATCCACGGCAACATCGCCGCGATCAACGCCCGCACCCCGGCGCACGTGCTCGCGCACGACGCCCGGACGCTCGAGCTCGCCCGTTACCACGAGATCCCGCACACGCTCGTGCCCGATCTGCCGCCCGAGGTCGACGCCGCCGACCTGTTCGAGCAGACCGACTACAGCGCCTTCAACGCCGGGCATCCGGAGCGGTTCGCGAAGTTCAGCCGGTTCCTGGAGAAGAACGGCGTCGAGCACGTCTACGAGGAGGGCAAGAGCAATCCTGCCTACGACGAGCGCATGGCGTCGACGCCGTTCCCCCCGGCGGTCGAGACGATGTACTCGGACTCCGCCGAGGCCCGCATCGCCCTGGTCGCGCGGGTCGGCGAGCTCTACAAGTCCTCCGGCCAGCGGAGCCTCGAGCGCCGTCACACGCCGGTGTTCCCGTTCGCTCCCGTGGTCGAGGAGCCCCAGCAGACCAAGCAGGCCACCCCGCCGGCCCGGTCGCGCGTGTCCGCCCCGGTGCGGAAGGTCGCCAAGAAGGTGCTGCGCCGCAGCTGACCTGAGCGACGACGCGACGGCCGGGCAGCCTTGTTGCCCGGCCGTCGCGTGTTTCCTCCCCGGTGGTGCGTGGACGCCCACGCACCGGAGGTGAACGCCTACGGCAGGTGGATCGTCATCTTGATGAGGTTGTGGTCCGACGGGATCGTGCCGATGAACGAGCCGTTGCCGTCGACCTTGACGACCATGCGCCACGTGGCGACCCGGATCCTGGGTGACACGTAGGTGTAGTCGATGTGCGTGCCGTTGGGGAAGGCCGTCAGGGGAGCCAGCCGCTGGAACTTGTTGCCGCTGTTGTAGTTCGAGTCCATGATGTGCTCGGCCGTCGCGTTGGCGCCGGTCGACCAGGTCGCGGTCGTGTTGTCGATCGGGTCGACGAAGCCGCCACCGAGGAACGCGCCGTACTGGCCGTTGGTGGGCTCGGCCGCGCGACTCGAGTTCATGTCGCCGACGATGACCGTCGGGCGTCCGCCGGCGTTGTCACGGACGACGTCGAGCACGTCCTTGGCCTGCTGGATGCGGACCTCGTTGAGCTCGGGGGTCGACGTGCCGGGCTCCAGGTGGGTGCTGACCGCGAAGAACGTCTTGCTGCTGAGCTTGTCCTTCAGGATCGCCCAGACCGCATAGCGCTCGGCGTCACCCTTCTCCGTCAGCATCTTGATGCCGGACTTCACGACGGACACACGCGTCGAGTTGTATGCGAGCTGGGTGCCGCTGGATCCCGAGCCGCTGGTCACCAGCTTGTAGGGGCTCCCGAGCAGCGCCATGACGTCGGCCCACTGCTTCCTGCCGTTGGTCTTGTACGTCACCGGCGTCGCTTCCTGCAGGGCGGCGACGTCCGGGGCGGCGGCGAGGATGTTGGCCGCGACGGCCTTGCGCCGCGCGGTCCAGTCGTCGACCGAGGCCATCTTGCGGACGTTGTAGGTCGCGACCGTCAGGCCCGGCGACGGGGTCGAGGCCGACGTCGTGGCCGAGGGACCCGCGGCCGAGTAGGGGCTCTGGCCCGTGCCCTTGGGATCGATGACCCGCACCCGGAAGTAGTACTTCTTGCCCGCGACGAGCTTCTTGATGGTGGCTCCCGAGGCGTCGGTCTTGAGCGACTTCCACTTCGTGACCGTGGTCTTCGGGCTGGAGGTGTAGCGCAGCACGTACGAGTAGCCCGCGCCGCGGGTGCGCCACGAGACGTACATCGTGTCGGCGCCGCCCGGGGTCGCCTTGATGTCGACGGGCTTGAGCTCGGGCAGCGCGGTCTTGGGCAGCGTGACGGCGACGGCCTTGCTGTAGCTGCTCAGGTTGGTCCGCTTGCTGGTGGAGGCCGCGTCGCGGATGGCCTTGACCTGGAAGTAGTACTTCTTGCCCGGCGTCAGACGCGGCGAGTAGGCCGACGGACTGGCGTCGGTGTGGGTCCACTCGTAGTAGTTGTCGCGGACGTCCCACGCGTCGGCCGCCGTCGTCATCGACGAGCTGGTCGAGATGCGGATGCGATAGGTGTTGTCGCCGGTGGCGTTCCATCGCAGGGCGACGCCCTTGGAGGCGACGTCGGCCACCGTGATGGTCGGCGCGCTGACCTCGGCCTGGGCGGACCCGCCGCCGGCGACGAGACCACCCGCCATCAGGGTCGTCGTGGTGACCAGGGCGCCGATGCGGGCGCGCTTCCGTGTCGTGTCTGCGGTCATGACAGGTGCTCCTCTGTGCGCGGGGCGAACCCCTCGAACTTCTCCCGTGCGCCCGTGACAACTCCCGTCAGGACCCTCGGAACGTACCATTTTTCGTCCCTCCAGTCCCATGAGTCCCACGATCAACATGTTCTGCACCGGCGCGCGGCTGCGGTACGGTCGTGGCGTGCCCCCCGCCCTGAGGCTCAGGCTCCCGGCCTCGATCGCGCATCCCGTGCGCCTTCTCCCGCTGACGTTCCTCGCCCTGATCCTCGTCGGCACGGTCCTGCTCCTGCTGCCGTTCGCCCGCTCGGGGGAGGGTTCCGCCGGGTTCATGCCGGCGCTGTTCACCTCAGCGTCGGCCGTCACGGTGACGGGCCTCGCCACGGTCGACACGGCGACGTACTGGACCCCGGCAGGTCAGGGCATCATGCTCGCGCTGGTCGAGATCGGCGGCCTCGGCATCATCGCACTGGCGACCGTGCTCGGCCTGTTCATCGGCGGCCGGCTCGGGCTGCGGACCCGGATGGTGGCCCAGGCCGACATGCACGTCGTCAACATCGGCGAGGTGCGTCCGTTGTTCCGACGTGTCGCGATGACGATGCTGTTCTTCCAGACCATCACGGCCCTGGTGCTGACCGTCCGCTACCGGATGCACTACTTCGACGACCTGCCGACGGCCCTGTGGCACGGCGTCTTCGACTCCGTCATGGCCTTCAACAACGCGGGCTTCTCGCTCAACCCCGACAGCCTGGTCAGCTATGCCGGCGACGCTCTGGTGATCATCCCCATCGCGTTCGCGGTGTTCGTCGGCGCGATCGGCTTCCCGGTGCTCGCGGAGCTGTTCAGCGGTTGGCGCAACCCGGCCCGCTGGACGATCCACACCCGGCTGACGGTCTGGGGCTCGATCGGGCTCCTCGGCATCGGTGCGCTGGTCTTCATGCTGCTCGAGTGGTCGAATCCTGCGACCCTCGGTGGCTCGGGCCTGGGGCACAAGCTCGTGACGGGGATCGAGGGCGGCATCATGCCCCGCTCCGGCGGCCTCCAGAGCTTCGACTGGGGCCAGGTGCGTCCCGAGACGCTCAACGTCGGCATCATCTTGATGTTCATCGGCGGCGGCAGCGCGAGCACCGCGGGCGGCATCAAGATCACGACCTTCCTGCTGCTCGCGTACGTCATCTGGGCCGAGCTGCGCGGCGAGCCCGACATCACGATCGGCTCGCGGTCGGTCGCCCCGCGCGTCGCCCGCACCGCGATCGCGATCGCGCTGCTCGCCGTGATGCTCGTGACGACCACGACCTTCCTGGTCATGCTGATGACCGACTACGACTTCGACGTCGTGCTGTTCGAGTGCACGTCGGCGTTCGCGACGGTCGGGCTGAGCACCGGGATCACGCCCCATCTGCCGGTCAATGCGCAGTGCGTCATCATCGTCCTGATGTTCCTCGGCCGGGTCGGAACGATCGCGGCCGCAGGCGCGCTGGTGCTCCGGCGTAGGATGCCGCGGTACCACCTTCCCGAGGAGCAACCGATCATTGGCTAGAGATCGCAACACCTCCAGGACCCAGCCGGTCATCGTCCTCGGCCTGGGTCGCTTCGGCACGGCCGTGGCACGTTCGCTGGTCCAGCTCGGGCACGAGGTCCTCGCGGTCGACGAGCGCGCCGACATCGTCCAGAAGTACGCCAGCGACTTCACCCACGTCGTCGCCGCGGACACGACCGACACCGAGGCGCTGCGCCAGATCGGCGCCGAGCAGTTCCAGGTCGCGGTGGTGGGCATCGGCACCGACATCGAGGCCAGCGTCCTGACGGTCCTGGGCCTGCTGGACCTCGGCGTCAAGGAGGTCTGGGCCAAGGCCATCAGCGGCAAGCACGCCGCGATCCTCGAGCGGGTCGGCGCGACCAAGGTCATCCGTCCCGAGTCGCAGATGGGCAAGCGGGTCGCGCACATGGTGACCGGCACCATGACCGACTTCATCGAGTTCGACGAGGGGTTCGCGATCGCCCGCACCCGGGCGCCCTCGCGTGCCAGCGGCAAGACCCTGCAGGAGGCGCAGCTGCGCCGTGACTACGGCGTCACGATCGTCGCGATCAAGACGCGGGGCCGGGACTTCACGTACGCCCAGGCGACGACGCCCGTCGACGACGGCGACGAGCTCATCGTGTCCGGTCCGACGACCAAGGTCGAGGCGTTCTGCGCGCTGACCTGACCGTCCGAGGGACGGATCAGGGCTGGCGGATCAGGGCTGGCCGGCGTGCCGGCGGACCTGCTCGGCGAGCTCGCGCCAGGGACCGTCGAGCTCGCGCTCGGGCACGACCGCCTCGTGGTCGGCGACCCGGAAGTCGTAGACGTAGCCATCGGGGTTGCCGTCACCCGTGACGTCCGACCACGGGCACGCCTCGATGATGGGGCACCAGTACTCGGCCTCGTCGGCGGCGACGACCTCGATCGACCACTCGCGACGGATTCCGGCGAAGCCACCGCTGCGCACGACCGTGATGACGAACGGCAGGTCGTCCATCGCGTCACCTCCTGACCGGCAGCGGGACCGCTAGCCGTCCTGGCCAGTGTCGCCGATCGGCACGCCCACCGTCGACCACGCGTCGAGGACCGCCCGGTGCTGGGGCGAGGGGTCGCCGTACAGCCTCGTCGCGGTGGCGGCCGTCGCCGCGGCGAACTCCGCGAACGTCGCGTCGGGGGAGAGGACGCCGTCGAGCAGCGTGTCGTACCAGATCCGTCCCGGCGTCTCCCACGCCTTGCCGCCGATCGCTGTCGCCACGAGGCAGAACGCCTTGTTGGGGATGCCGGAGTTGAGGTGCACGCCGCCGTTGTCGGCGCGGGTCTGGACGTAGTCGTCCATGTGCGCGGGCTGCGGGTCGCGGCCCAGGACGTCGTCGTCGTACGCCGTGCCGGGCTCGCGCATCGACCGCAGGGCGTTGCCCTCGACCTGGTCGGTGAACAGCCCCTCGCCGATCAGCCAGCTGGCCGCGGCAGCGCTCTGGCCGAGGGCGTGCTGCTCGACCAGGGCACCGAACACGTCGGACACCGACTCGTTCAGCGCCCCGGACTGGCCCTCGTAGACCAGATCGGCGGTGTACTGCGTCACGCCGTGTGCGAGCTCGTGACCGATCACCGACAGCGAGGACGTGAAGCGGCCGAACACCTCGCCGTCGCCGTCGCCGAAGACCATGCGGTCGCCGTCCCAGAAGGCGTTGTCGTACCGCTGCCCGTAGTGGACGGTGGCGTGCAGCGGGAGGCCGGCGCCGTCGATCGAGGCGCGGTCGAAGGCCTGCGCGAAC